>VGZX01000055.1 GCA_016872415.1 SAR202 cluster bacterium
CGCCGCGCCACGGCGCGCCACCGTGACGCCGTCGACGATGAGCGCCTCGACGCGCTCGTTGTAGAAGCAGAGGTAATTGGCGATGGTGCGCACCTCGGGCAGCGGAAAGCGGTAGTACCACGCGATGTCCCGGTGCTCCCGGCCGCCGGCCCGCAGCGAGTAGTAGTTCGCCTCTCCCTTAATAAGGGCAGCGGGTGGTCGTGTCGCTGGGACACAGCAGGTCGAGGCGCGTGTCACGCTTGGGAATGTAATATCGCGTGACGAGGCCGGTCTCGAACAGCAACACGGGCGCGCGCGTGTCGGCCACCGTCACGCCGTCGACGACGACCTGGACGTGGCGTGTGCTCGGCAGCGCGTCGACGCGGACGAACGGGTCGCGCGGGTGGACGAACACCTCCTCGCTCTCCTCGAACCACGAGTCGACCGCGTGCCAGTCGAAGGCGACCCTCCCGGCGAGCGCGGCCAGATGGTCCGGCGGCGCCAAGTAGCTCCACGCGGCGCTCGGCGCGACGCGGTCGCCCACGCGCACGTCGAAGCGCGCCTCCGGTCCCCACTCCGTCCCGCGCGGCTCGCCGGCCGGCGACAGCACGCCCTCGGCCACGTCGGTCATCGGAAAGTAATAGGCCATCGGCCAGCGGGCGCGCCACAACAGGGCATCGCGCGTGCTGGCGACGGCCTTGCCGGCGACCAGCACCGACACCCACTTCGGGCTGGCGAACAGGTCGGCCGTCGCGACCCGGTTCTTGCGCTGGGAAGGGGTGGTCATGCGGCACCTCGCTCGATCGCTCGGGTTCATCCTCGCACATCCGCCGATGGTTGCCCAAACGGCTAGCGCGGGGCCTTGCCGACGGGGTTATAGTGGAGGCGATGGAATCTCGCGGCGGCCGCCGGGTCGCCGCCGCTTGGCAGACGAATGCGCGTCCTCCTACGGATCGCCCGATACGGCATGCGCTATCCGTGGCTCTTGGCCGCGGCGTGGCTTTCGCTCATCCTCGCGACGCTGCTGCAAATCGCGGTGCCGCGGCTGCTGGGCACGGCCATCGACGACGTGCTGGCCCGCGCCGACACGAGCCGCCTGTGGTGGCTGGCCGGGGCCATCGTGCTCGTCACCGCGCTGCGCGGCGTGTTCAGCTACGGCAACCAGTATCTCGCCGAGGCGGTGTCGCAGCGCGTCGCCTACGACATCCGCAACGCTTTCTACGACAAACTGCAACGCCTCAGCTTCGCCTTCCACGACCGCGAGCACACCGGCAACCTGATGTCGAAGGCGACGGTGGATGTCGAACAGCTGCGCTTCTTCATAAACATGGGCATGGTGCGGTCCGGCCAAATGCTGCTGCTGGTCGCCGGCGTCTCCGTGGTCTTGCTCTGGCTCGACTGGCGGCTGGCGCTGGCGGCGCTGGCCTTCGTGCCGCTGGTGGCTTACCGAGCCATCGCCGTGAGCCGGCGGCTGCGCGGCATTTGGGCCGCCGTGCAGGCCGACACCGGCCGCATGACGACGGTGCTGCAAGAGAACCTGGCCGGCATGCGCGTGGTGAAGGCCTTTGGCGCCGACGACCACGAGCAAGCGAAGTTCGAGGCGCAGGCCGCGAAGGTGATGGACTCGTCGTACACCGCCGCGCGCACGCAGGCGCAGAACGGCGCACTGATGCAGGTGTTCTTCTGGGCCGCCACCGGCCTGCTGCTGTGGCTGGGCGGCCGCGCGGTGGTCGACGGCCGCATCACGCTCGGCGAGCTGGCGCAATTCATCCTCTACACCAGCCTGCTCGTGCAGCCCATCCGCATGATGGGCTTCCTGGTGAACACCTTCGCCCGCGCGCACGCCGCCGGCCAACGCCTGTTCGAGGTGCTGGACGCCGAAAGCCCCGTGCGCGACGCGCCCGAGGCGGCGCCGCTGTCGAACGTGCGCGGCGAGGTGGCGTTCGAGCAGGTGTCGTTCGCCTATCGCGCGCCGGGCGCGAAGGCGTCCGAGAACGCTCACGGCCCTTCGGGCGATGCGGCGAACGGCGCGGCCATTGGCGCGGCGGGCTTCCGACCGGCGCTGCGCGACGCGAGCCTGCGCGTGGCGCCCGGCCAGCGGGTCGCGCTGCTGGGCGCGCCGGGGTCCGGCAAGACGACGATGGTGAACCTGCTGGCCCGCTTCTACGATGTGACATCGGGCCGAGTGACGATCGACGGCATCGACGTGCGCGACGCGACCGTGGCCTCGGTGCGGCGGTCGGTCGGCATCGTCCAGCAAGACGTCTACCTGTTCAGTGCATCGGTGCGCGAAAACATCGCGTACGGCCGCGAGGATGCCGCGCTGGACGACGTGATCGCCGCCGCGAAGACGGCGCAGCTGCACGATGAGATCATGGCGTTGCCGCAGGGCTACGACACGGTGGTGGGCGAGCGGGGCATGACGCTCTCCGGCGGCCAGCGACAGCGGCTGTCCATCGCCCGCACCATCCTGCTCGACCCGCCGATCCTCGTGCTCGACGACTCGACCTCCAGCGTCGACGCCGCCACGGAGGCGCGCATCCGCCAGGCGATGGAGAACGTGATGCGCGGGCGCACGACGTTCGTCATCGCGCACCGGCTGTCGTCGGTCCAGGGCGCCGACACCGTCGCGGTGCTGGAGCGTGGGCGCATCGCCGAAGTCGGCGCCGCGCGCGACCTGCTGGCAAGGGGCGGCATCTACAAGCACATCGCCGAGTTGCAGGGCGCGCCCACCGCGGCGCCGGGGCCGTCGCGCGCCGGGGGTGCCGGATGATGCACGGAATGGGCGGCATGGGCTTCGGCGGCATGGGCGGCGCCTGGGGCCGGCGCGACAACGTGAACATCGACGACGAGCAGGGCAAGCTGTTCGACTGCGAGGTGGTGTGGCGGCTGCTGGGCTACATGGCCCCCTATCGCCGCCAGGTGGCGCTGGCGGTGCTGGGCGTGCTGGTCTACACGGCGACGACGGTGGCGGTGCCGCTGCTGGTGCAACGCGGCATCGACGGCTACATCGCCCAGGGTGACTTGGAGGGCCTGAACCTGCTGGCGCTGGCGTTCGCCGTCGTGCTCGCCGCGCAATACGCCGTCAACTACGGGCACCAGGCGGTGCTGGGGCGGGTCACGCAGTCGGTGCTGTTCGACCTGCGGCGCGACCTGTTCGCCCACCTGCAACGCCTGCCCATGTCGTTCCACAACCGGCACAAGGTCGGCTCCGTCATGTCGCGCGTCCAGAATGACGTGTCGACGCTGCAAGAGTTCCTGAACATCATGGTCGTCAGCCTGGGCGACCTCATCAGCCTCGCGGGCATCATCGTCGCCATGATCGTGCTCGACCTGCGGATGTCGACGGCGGTGGTCGCGCTGCTGCCGCTGCTGGTGCTGGTCATCGCCGTGTGGCAGCGGTTCGCGCGGAAGGCATTCCTGAACGTCCGCACCGCCATCGCCCGGGTGAACGGCTCGCTGCAAGAGAACATCGCCGGCGTGCGCGTCGTGCAGAGCATGAACCGGCAGGACGCCAACCTGAGCAAGTTCAACGAGCTGAACTCGGCGAACCTGAACGCGAACCTACGCGCGATGAGCCTGTCGGCGGTCCTCATGCCGGCGGTCGAGCTGTTCACGGCGGCGGCGCTCGCGGGCGCGGTCGTCATCGGCGGCAGCCTCGTGTTCGGCGGCACGATCGAGGCGGGCGTGCTGGTGGCCTTCGCGCTGTATATCCAGCGCTTCTTCGACCCCATCCGCAACCTGACGATGCAGTTCACGCAGCTGCAGCGGGCCATGACCTCCGGCGCGCGCATCTTCGAGCTGCTGGACGTGGAGCCCGACCTGCGCGACGCGCCGGACGCGAAGCCGCTGCCGCCCATCCGCGGCGAGGTGCGCTTCGAGCACGTGAGTTTCGGCTACACGAAGGACAAGCCCGTGCTGGAAGACGTGAACCTGACGGTCCACCCCGGCCAAACGGTCGCGCTGGTCGGCCCGACGGGCGCCGGCAAGACGACGCTGGTGGCGCTGCTGGCCCGCTTCCATGACGTGACCGGCGGCCGCATCCTCATCGACGGCCACGACCTGCGCGAGGTGCCCCGGGCATCGCTGGCGCGGCAGATGGGCACCGTGCTGCAAGAGCCCTTCCTGTTCACCGGCACCATCCGCGAGAACATCCGCTACAGCCGCGCGGACGCGACGCGGGGGCGGATCGAGGAGGCGGCGCGCGCCGTGGGCGTGCACGACTACATCATGAGCCTGCCGGACGGCTATGACACGGTGCTGGAGGAGCGCGGCGGCAACTTGAGCGTCGGCCAGCGACAGCTCATCTCGTTCGCGCGCGCCCTCGTCGCCGACCCCCGCATCTTGGTGCTGGACGAGGCGACGGCGAGCGTCGACACCGAGACAGAGCAGACGATTCAGCGGGCGCTGAAAACGCTGCTGGCGGGGCGCACGGCGGTGGTGATCGCGCACCGCCTCTCGACGGTCCAGCACGCCGACCAGATCGCGGTGATCGAGCAGGGCCGCGTGGCCGAGGTGGGCACGCACCGGGAATTGCTGGAGCGGGGCGGCCTCTACGCCAAGCACCACGCGTTGAGCCGGGGCGCGGCCACGCCCGAGGCGGCGGGCTGAGGCGGCCGGCCAGCGGCGACGAAGCCGGTTTGCGCCCGTGGTCGACGCCTCCCGAGTGCTGTCCGGCCGGTCCCCGGCACTCGCCATCATACGACCGCGCACGCCGCGTCGACCGCGTAGCGTCCCGGCCATGCCCCCGCGCGCCGCTAGTAGGTCGGCACGGACATCGTGACGCCAAGCGTCGACTCGACCCACGAGGCGATGCCGAGCAGCCTCGCCTCGTCGAAAGCCTTGGCGCCGAACTGGATGCTCGTCGGCAGGCCCTTGTCGCTCAACCCCGTCGGCAGGCAGATGACGGGCAGGCCGATGAACGTCCACGGGCTTTGCCACGCCGGGTCGCCGGTGAAGTTCTCGGACAGGGCAGGCGCCGGCGCCGACGTGGTGGGGCTCACCAGGATGTCCACCTTGCCCAACGCCTCGGTGAACTGCTCGCGCGTCCGCGCCCGCGCGATCTGGCCCTCGACGTATTCGTGGCCGGGGAAGCCGGCGCCACGCGCGATGAAGGCCTGCGTGCCGCTCTTGTATTTCTCCTGGCGCGCCCACAGGCCTTCCTTGATGTGCCAGTGGGCCATCTCCGCGCCCTGCACGACGCGGTGGTACTTGAACGTGCGGTCGAAATCGACGTCGAGCCGCAGCTCGTCCACCTCGGCGCCGGCCTTCGCGAGCCGCTCCACCGCCGCCAGCGTGCTCTTTCGCATGGTGTCGTCGGCGCGGTCGAAGTAGTACTGCAACAGGCCGATGCGCGGCGGCCGGGCGCCATCCTTCGCGGCGCCCACGTAATCGTCCACCGGCACGTTGGCGGAGTCGGGGTCGTCGGGGTCGTAACCGGCGAGCACTTGCAGCGTCAGAGCGATGTCCTCGACGGTGCGGGCGAGCCAGCCGACATGGTCGAGCGCGTAGGACATGGGGATGACGCCGAGACGGCTGACGCGCCCGAACGTGGGCTTGAAGCCGACGACGCCGCAGAAGCCCGCCGGCCGCAGCACCGAGCCGACGGTTTGCGAGCCGAGCGCCATGGGCACCATGCGCGCGCCGACGGCGGCGCCAGAGCCCGCGCTGGAACCACCGGGCGAGTGTTCGACGTGGTACGGGTTGCGCGACGGTGCCGGATGGCCGTCGGCGAACTCGGTGGTCTCCACCTTGCCGAGCAATATCGCGCCCGCCTGCTTCAGCTTCGCGATGGGCGTGGAGTCCTTCGGCGGCACGCGGCCCTTGTAGTGGTCGGAGCCCGCCTCGGTCGGCATGCCGGCGCTGTCGAAGATGTCCTTGGCGGCGAAGGGCACGCCGTGGAGCGGCCGGTTGGCGGAGGCCGTGCGGGCGTTGGGTTCGGCCTCGCGCGCGGCGAGCAACGCCTGGTCGCGGGCGACGTATGCCCACGCCTTCACCTTCGGGTCGACGGCGTCGATGCGGGCGAGCAGCGATTCGATGAGCGTGACGGGCGACAGGTCGCCGGATCGGATGGCCGCGGCGGCCTGGCCCAAGGTGAGCTCGTGGGGTTGTGCCATGGAACGGACCTCCCGTCGAAGATGTCGCCGCGGCGTGCCGGCGCCGCCGATGTGGCCGGAGCATAGCAGCGCCCACCGCGAGCGGCTAGCGGCGCCCCGCCGTTGGAGCGTTGGCCGCCATCGTCCTCGGCTTCTCGCCGCGCGCTGCTGGCGCAGGTGTTGGCGCAAGACACGCCGGCGGCGGTGCTGGATGAGCCGACCACGGCCCTGGACATCGGCCATCAAGAGGTCATCATGGCGGTGTGCGATGGGCTGAAGCGCGACAGACGCACGGTGATCGCCGTGCCGCACGACTGGAACTTGGCGTCCGCGCACGCGGACCGCATCGGCGTGATGAAGGACGGACAGATGGTGGCGGTGGGCACGCTGAGCGAGGTGATGGACGCCGGGCTGTTGAGCGCCATGTTCGAGCAAGAGGCGACCGTGGTGCCCCACCCGCGCACGCCGGGACGGTGGTGTTGCCGGCTGGCGGCGCGTGCGCCGAGGCGTTCGCGTGCCCGCCCTGGCGCGGAATTGAATGGGCGGCGAGCATGCGATGACGACACGCGGATACGACAAAAGGAGGAACGCAATGAGCGTCGTGAAGATCAACGCGATCGAGGTGCCGGAGGGCAAGGGCGCGGAGCTGGAGCGCCGGTTCGCGGAGCGCGAGCGCCTGGTGGAGCGGATGCCGGGCTTCGAGGAATACCAGCTGCTGCGCCCCAAGTCGGGCGAGACGCGCTACTTCGTCTACACGCGGTGGGCATCGGAGGAGGCGTTTCAGGCGTGGGTGAGCAGCCCGGAGTTCACGCGGGGCCACGCTCGCGGCGCTCAGAGCCAGGGCCGGGCGCCCGTGGGCACTGGCTCGCATCTGCTGGAGTTCGAGGTGGTGGAGATCGTCAAGACGGCGCGGTCTGGCGCCTAGCCGCCGCGCGCGGCGCTATTCGCCCAGCACCAGGTGGCTGGTGTCGTTCCAGGCGGTGATCGCCGGCCGCGCGTAGGAGGCGTCGACGATGGAGATGCTGGCGTTTTGCAGCCCGCGCAGGCGGTGGAACGCGCTGTCGGGCAGGCCCAGCAGCTTCACGGCCAGCGCGCGGATGGTGCCGCCGTGCGACACGATCAAGACGTGGTGCTCGCGGTGCTCCAGCCGCATCCGCTCGGCGAAGGCGCCCGCGCGGTCCAGCAGCTGGCGCAGGCTCTCGCCGCCGGGCGGCGCCGCGTCCATGTCCTCGTGGGCGTCGCGCGCGCTGATCGCGTCGTCGCCCCTGATGTCGGCGAACCGCAGCCCCTCGTAGCGGCCATACGACAGCTCGCGCAGCCGCGTGTCCCGCCGCGCGTCGAGGCCGGCCGGATGCTTCGCGACGATGATGCGCGCCGACTCCGCCGCGCGGGCAAGGTCGCCGGTGTAGACGATGTTGAGCGGCACGCCGGCCAGCCGGTCGCCCACGCGCTCGGCCTGCGCCCGGCCGGCCGCGTTCAGCGGCACGTCGGTGTGGCCCTGCACGCGGTCTTGCGTGTTCCAGTCGGTTTGGCCGTGGCGGACGAGATACCAGCGAGGCATGCGCGCAACCCCCGGGGAGATGCCGCAAGGTTACCAGGGGTGGTAGCATCCCCGCACACATCGCAGGAGGCGCCCCATGGCGAAGGCCCACTACCCGTCCATTCATAACCTGCTGCTCGGCGCGGAGATCAAGTTCATCCAAGGCAGGAAGTACCGCACGCGCGTGATCGAGATGGGCGAGGGCGAGCCGCTCGTCTGCATACACGGCGTCGGCGGGCACGCGGAGGCCTACAGTCGCAACATGCGGCAGCTGGCCCGGCACTTCCGCGTGCTGGCGATCGACGCCGTCAACCACGGCTTTTCGCAAAAGGACACCTCGACCAATGACTTCATGGACCAGTACGTCGACCAGGTGATCGACCTGCTGGACGCCATCGGCGCGCGGCAGGCGTGCCTGGAGGGCGAGTCGATGGGCGGGTGGATTGGGATGCACGTCGGCTTGCGTCACCCGGAGCGCCTGAAGCGGCTGGTGCTGAACACGGCGGCGGGCGTGCGGTTCGACGAGGACCAGGTGCACGTCGACCACATCGGCGGCATGAAGGCATTGGCCGACCGCAGCATCGCGGCGATCTCGAACCCGAACCCGGAGACGGTACGCAAGCGACTGGAGTGGCTGATGGCCTGGCCCGACCGCGTGACGGACGAGCTGGTGGACCTGCGCTTGCAGCTCTACAGCCGCCCCGACGTGCAGCATGGGCTGAAGCACGTGTTCTCGACCCACTTCTACGGCGAGCACGCGGAGCGGTATCAGATCAGGGAGTCGGAGCTGAAGAACCTGAAGGTGCCGACGCTGGCTCTGTGGAGCGACAAGAACCCCGGCACCGGCCCGGCCGCGGGTGAACGGCTGTCGCGGCTGATTCCCGGCGCCCAGTATTACTGCATCGCCGACGCGGGCCACTGGCCCCAGTGGGAGCAGCCGGAAGACCACGACCAGGCGGTGATCAGCTTCCTGACGTCCAGCGCGCCGGTGGCGGCGGGTTAGCGCGGCCGCGCCCTTGTGCTCGGCCTAGATGGCCGTCCACTGGTCGCTGCGGAGCATTTGGCGCGGCGTTTCGGCGGCGGCGGCCGGCGCGACGGCCGTGGCGTCGATTCCGAGCAAGCCTCGAAAACGGCCGGTGTCCACCCGGCACGGAACCGCGCCGCCCTAGTAGACGTCGAACATGCGCTGGATTTCGGCGTGGTCGTTCGTCACGGTGAGGGCCAGCATGAGCAGGATGCGCGCCTTGCCCGGCAACAGGTTGTCGCACACCAGGAAACCGCGCGCCGCCTTGCCCGATGTGTTGATGACGCGCCCGCTCGGCACGCGCGTCGCGAGCACGACCGGCGCGCCGGCCGCGACGATGCGCGCCGCGGCCTCGGTGGCGACGGACGGGAAGGTGCCGCCGCCATAGCCGGCCAGCACGAGGCCCGCCGGCCGTCGCGCGGCGATGGCGTCGACCACGGTCGCGTCCATGCCGGTGTAGGCGTAGACCACGTCCACGCGCGGCGGCGACGCGATGCGCGACGGGTCGAAGGGCGTGGCGACGGTGTGCGCCCGGTCGACGTTGCGGTAGAACAGCACCCGGCCGTCGGAGTCGACATAGCCGAGGAACCCCAGCTCGCCCGGCTTGAAGGTTTCCACGCGGAAGGTGTTCATCTTCATCGCGTCGCGGGCGGAGCAGATCTCGTTGTTGAGCACGCCGAGCACGCCACGGCCGGCCGCCGAGGGCGACGCGGCGACGCGGACGGCGTCGAGCAGGTTGAGGTCGCCGTCGCTGCTGACCGACGACACGGGGCGCATGGCGCCGGTGAGCACGACGGGCTTGGCCGTCTTCACGGCGAGGTGCAGGAAGTAGGCCGTCTCCTCCAGGGTGGAGGTGCCGTGCGTGATGACGACGCCCGCGAGCGCCGGGTCGGCGGAGAAGAGGCCGTTGACGTGGCGCGCGAGGTCCAGCCATTGGGAGGGGCCGATCGCGCCGCTGCTCACGGCCGACATGTCCTCGTGGGTGACGTCGGCGATGTCGCGCGCCTCGGGAATGCGCTCCAGCAGCTGCGCGGCGGTGAGGCGCTGGGTCGTTTCGACGTATTCCGTGTAGTCGAGGCGGTGCGGGCCGATGCTGGAGATGGTGCCGCCGGTGGCGATGACGTGAACCCTGGGCTTGGTGGCGGTCATGGCGTGTCCTTGGCGGTGGGGTGCGGGGAAGTATACGACGGCCGCCTGGGCGCATGGGGCGCCAAGCTGCGGCGCATGCGGCGCCCACCGCGCGCCCGGCGACGGGGCGCCGGCCCTGCGGGGCTTGCGGGGCGGCGGCGCGTGGAGTGGCGGCTAGCCGCCGGCGAGCCGCGCTTGCACTTCCAGCGTGCGCTCATCCCCGTCGGGCGAGGTGACGCGCAGGTGGAAGGTGCCCTCGAACCGCGCCTCGCCGGGCTGGTGGTGTCCGCGCTCCAGCTGCTCGACCAGGGCGATGCGCTCGCCGGCGGCGGCATCGCCCGCGGCCTGCCGGTAGGCGCGGCTGGCGGCGACCAGCAGGTCGCGTCCCTGCCCGGTGGCCGTCTTGCCGTTGGGCAGCTGCACTTTCACGTTGACGATGGGGCGGCTCATGGGGTGCATCCTTTGTGCGAGATGGTGTGCGACGGTGTGTGACGAGAACGGCGCGGGCCGCGCGACCCGGCCTAGGACGAGTGCGCCTCGGTGACGACAGTGGGCGCGCCCATGCTGCGGAAGCGGGCGGCCAGGGTGGAAATGGCCGCGCGCGCCTCGGCCTCCACTGGCATCTCGACGAAGCCGAAGCCCTTCGAGCGTCCATGCTCGCGCTCCAGCACCACCATCGCCAAACTCACCTGACCGAAGCCGGTAAACAGCCCGCGCAGGCCCTTGTCGTCCGTTTCCCATTCCAGGTTGCCAACGTAGATACGCATGCGGCGCTCCTTTCGGTTCAGCGGCGGGCCGCGGGTGCCCCCACCCGGCGGCTGGACGGTGAAAGGGGCCTCGGAAGTCCCGAGGCCTCTTCTTCATATCGAGCGACCCGGGTCTAGTACCGGCCGCGGCCACCACCGAAACCGCCACGGCCGCCGCCGCCAGTGCGCTCCTCGCGAGGGCGGGCCTCATTGACGGTGAGGGCGCGTCCACCCTCCTCCTTGCCGCTGAGGCCGGCGATGGCGTTGCGCGCCTCGGCCTCCACCGGCATCTCGACGAAGCCGAAGCCCTTCGAGCGGCCCATGTCGCGGTCCATCAGCACGGTGGCAAACTCCACCTCGCCAAATGGCGCGAATAGGCTCTCCAGAGCCTGATTGTTCACACCCCAACCCAAGTTACCAACGAAGATCCTTATGCGGTGCTCCTTCGTGCGCGAGATTTCCACGGCCGATTGGCGGAAACGCCGAGAGGCGCCCAGCTACCGCTTGGGCGCAAGAACGGAGAGTTCAGAGCCAAAAGAAGTGGAATGCAACCACTGTACCACATTCGCGCGAGCGCCGCTGGCGACGGTCCGTCCGCCGCGTCGTCCCGGCGGCGCCACGACGGGCGAGACACCGGCGCGGGGCGTCACCTATTCGAGCGATTGACGGTGCGAATTGCCGCTGGTAGCCTACCGCTACCAGGTTTCGACGCGCAACGCGCGGTGCGCTGGCGCGCTCGCCGCCGTTGGGGGCCTGGCCGGTGGGTATGTTCGCGCGGGCGTTCGCGGCGCGGCCGGCATGTTCGTGCGTGGCCGCGCGCCGCCGCTCGCGTCAGCCGCGAGGAGGCAAACATGGGGATCATCGCACTCGGTTACCTCGGCATCGGGGTCAAGGACTTGGAGCGTTGGCGCAAGTTCGCGACGTCGGAGATGCTCGGCCTCGAGGAGGCGGGCACGGCGCCCGACGGCACGCTGTACCTGCGGATGGACGAATACCATCACCGGTTCGCCTTCCGGCCGACCGGCGAGGACGACCTGATCTACGTGGGGTGGGAGGTGGCGAACGGCCAGGACCTTGACGCCATGGCGGAGCGGCTGCGCGCGGCGGGCGTGGCGGTGACGGAGGGCACGCCCGAGGAGTGCGCGAACCGCAAGGTGGTGCGGCTGGTGAAGTTCCGCGACCCCAGCCGGGTGCCGAGCGAGATTTTCCACGGCGCCCTTCAGCTGTGGGAGCGGCCGTTCAAGCCATCCCGCGCGATCTCCGGCTTCAAGACGACGGCGCCCTGCGACGAGCAGATGGGCCTGGGCCACATGGTGCTGTTCTGCAAGGACAGCCAGGCCACGGTGTCGTTCTACCGCGACGTGCTGGGCTTCAAGATCAGCGACTACATCGACTTGAACAAGGACCTGCCCGGCGCGGGCACGGCCACGTTCTTCCACGTGAACCCGCGGCACCACAGCGTCGCGTTCGTGCAGGCGCCGGCGCCCAAGCACTTGCAGCACTTCATGGTGGAGCTGAATACCATCGACGACGTGGGCGCGGCCTACTATCACGCGCAGCACGCCAACGTGCCCCTGAGCCTGGAGCTGGGGCGCCACACGAACGACCACATGACCTCGTTCTACATTCAGTCGCCATCCGGCTTCGACATCGAATACGGCTGGGGCGGGCGGCTGATCGACGACGAGAAGTGGGTGGTGCAGCAGCACGAGCGCATCGCCACCTGGGGCCACAAGCCGCCGCGCCGCATGACGCCGCAGGACGGCATGATCGCGCACACGGCGACGGTGAACGCGCCCGCGAGCGCCGGCGGGCAGGCCAACGGCAATGGCGCGTCGCACGCGCCGGTGCCCGCCGCCGCGCCGCCGGCC
>VGZX01000056.1 GCA_016872415.1 SAR202 cluster bacterium
CGAGCGCACCGTGAACGGCACCAACATGGGCCGAGGCAACGGCAAGGTCGTCATCGTCACCGGCGGCACCTACGGCATCGGACGCTCCATCACGCGCGTCCTGTCGGAGCGGGGCTATCGCGTCGTCGCGTTCGGCCTCGAATCGCGGCAGGTGGGCAGCACCGCCGAGCGCGGGATCGACGGGACGAAGGCCGTGCTCGACAGCCTGGGCCTCCACGCCGACCTGCTGGAAGGCGACGTGACCAGGAAGGCCGACGTGGACCGCATCGTGCGGTTCGCGCTGGAGAAGTACGGCAAAATCGACGGGCTGGTGAACAACGCGGCCATCCACCCCTTCGGCAAGCTGCTGGAGACCGACGACGCCATCTTCGAAAAGGTGGTCGAGGTGAACCTGAAGGGCGCGTTCCTGATGATGAGGGCGGTGATGCCGCACATGATCCGGCAGGGCGGCGGCTCCATCGTCAACGTCGGCTCCGGCTCCCAGTGGGGCCGCGGCAACCTGGCCGCCTACTGCGCGAGCAAGGGCGGGCTGTATGCGCTGACGATGGCGACGGCCTACGACTACATTCACGACCACATCCGCCTGAACATGGTGATCCCCGGCGGCGCCCCCGTGACGGGCATGACGGAGTTCATGCCGGGGATTCAGAACGCCGGCCTGCAAACGGTGACGGGCCGGAACACCGAGCCGGAAGAGGTGGCGTTCGCGGTGGAGTTCCTGCTGTCAGACGACGCCCGCCAGAACAGCGGCACGATCATCGACGTGGGATGCTTCGCACACCAGGGCGGGCCGGTGATGCCGC
Organism: SAR202 cluster bacterium; assembly: GCA_016872415.1. Classification (GTDB taxonomy): domain Bacteria; phylum Chloroflexota; class Dehalococcoidia; order Lucifugimonadales; family Australimonadaceae; genus VGZX01. The sequence continues at coordinate 804 of VGZX01000056.1, forward strand.
GGCAGCAATCGGCGGCGCGGGCGCCCGTGCCCAACGGCATGCAGCAGGCCGGTACCCGGTAAACCCGCGGCGGTCGACACGACGGCGATGGAAGCGCCCCGAATGACTTCGGGGCGCTTCGCTTTCCCATGCGTGACGCGCGTCGGCCAGGCAACGGCGGGCGGCGAGCACGCCGCCGTCCGCATGGCGGTCGCGCTTGTCCATATGCCGCCGTCTACATTGGCATGCGAGACAGTTGACGGCGCTCGACCGGAGGATAGACTGGCGCTCACTCGGCAGCGCCTCGCGGCGCGGGTTCCGACACGGAATGCATGGCCGGACCTAGATTCGATGGTGATGCATCGAGGCTTATTGTCAAAAACCTAAAACGGGAGATTGACAAAAGCCGCATGCAAGATAGACTTGCTCGCTTAACCGCGCCATCGCGCGGACCCAACGATTGGAGGTCACGCACATGAAGCGCTTGCTTGTGCTCCTGCTCGGGGCCATCGGCGTCCTCGCGACGCTCGCGGCCTGCGGATCCGACCCAACGGCGACGCCCACGTCGTCCGGCCCGGCAGCCACCGCGACGCCAACCCCCACCGCGAAGCCAACCCCCACCACGGCACCCGGGCAGACCCCGCAGCCCACCGCAACGCCGACCCCGCGCAGCCGGTATGAGCTGACGCTCTTCGTCGGCGGCCAGGGCTCGTCGTCCTACGCCTTGGGCGTCGGCACGGGCGAAATCGTCAACAAGAACCACCCGTGGCTGCGCCTCCGCATCGTCGAGACGCAAGGCCCCGAGGGCATCCTGACCTACGCCAACGAGCCCGACAAGCGCCCCTTCATGATCAACTCCTTCAGCCAGCTCGACATCGGCACCTTCCTCAACGGCGCCTCGCCGCTCGACAAGCCGATCGAGCCGATGCTGGCCCTGTTCCTGCAATCGCCCAACAGCTCGGTCGGCACCATCTGCGCCGACCCCAACATCCGCACCCTCAATGACCTGGCCGGCAAGCGGGTGGCTCTCGGCGTGCCAGGCAACGGCACCTACAACGGCGTGAAGGCCCTGGCCGAGCAGATCGGCGTGTGGGACAAGATCAACTACCAGACCATCGCGTCGTCGACCCAGCAGTCCGCCGCCTACATCGACGGCCGCATCGACTGCACCTCCATCGGCATCATCGACCAGTGGACGACCAGCAGCGCCGCCCAGCCCATGCAGACCCGCGGCGCCTACACCGTCAACCACGGCGACGCCGCCCTGTTCAAGGCCGCGGCCGGCACCGCCAAGCTCCCGCTGGAGCCGAACGCCGTCTGCCCCGGCGCCTTCCGCGAGCCCTTGAAGCTGAACTACGAGCCAACCCGCGGCCTGAAGACCAACTACATCGCCTTCACCCCCGGCTATGCCGCCCCGCCCCAGGTGCCGGAGGACGTGATCTACGAGCTGGTGAAGACCGCCTGGAACAACCGCGAGGAGTACCGCAACTTCCACGTCAACGGCCGGTTCATGGCCGACGGCCTGATGGCGAACCTGGTGCTGGACCAGAAGTTCTTCCACCCCGGCGCGGCCCGCTTCTATAAGGAAATCAGCGTGCCCTATGGCGTGGCCGGCCACGAGGCCTACCTCGCCAAGATCAAGTCCGAGGGCAAGCCCAACGCGACCTGCTAGCAGCCCCCGGCCCGACGCCCTTGACACGCACGGAGAGGCCCCCGAAACCGGGGGCCTCTCTTTCGCGGCCCTCCCCTGCGACCTAGCGGCGTGTTTACGGTATAGTCTCGGATACTTCTGCCGGGGAGGACTTCATGGGCTGGCAATGGTTTCGGCGTGCAGCGTTGCTCGCGCTGACCGTGTCGGCCGCATGCACCGCCACCCCGCCCCCCACGCCCAGCCCAACGCCGACGCCAACCCCGCCGCCGACAGCCACGCCCACGCCGACGGCCGCGCCCACCGCGACGCCGACCGCCACTCCCACCGCCACCCCGACGCCCACGCCGGAGGGTCCATCGTTCTACGAACTGCGGTTCTTCGTCGGCGGCGCCGGCACCGCCGCGCACGCCCTCGGCAACGCCACGGCCAACATCGTCAACTCCCGCCACCCGTGGATACGCCTCGCGCCCGTCGTCGGCGTCGGGCCCGACGCATTCCTGGCCTACGCCAACAAGCCCGACAAACGCCAGTTCTTCATGTCGACTTTCTCGCCGCTCGACATCGGCACCTACAACAACGGCTGGGACCCGCTCACGCGGCCCGTCACGCCGCTCCAGGCGTTGTTCGTGACCGCGCCGAACAGCTCGATCGGCGTCATCTGCGCCAACCCCGCCATCACGCAGCTGGCCGACCTGGCGGGCAAGAAGGTGGCGCTGGGCGTGGCCGGCAACGTAACCTACCGGGCGGTGCAGGCACTGGCGACCCAGGCGGGCGTGTGGAACGCCATGCAAAAGGTGGAGCACACCTCCGCCGCCCAGCAGACGCAGGCCTACATCAACGGCCAGGTGGACTGCACGACCATCGGCATCATCGACCAGTGGGCGACCGTGACCGGCGCCGAGCCGATGCGGACGCGCCGCGCCTACACGCTGCACCACGGCGACGCCGCGCTCTTTCAAGGCGCATCGGCCGCGGCGAAGACGGCGCTGGAGCCGAACCCGGTGTGCCCCGGGGCGTTCCGCCAGGGCCTGGGACTGAACTATTAGCCCGCGACGTTCAAGGCGAACTACATCGCCTTCACGCCCGGCTTCGCGGCCGCGCCGGAGGTGCCCGAGCAGGTGATGTATGACGTGATGAAGCTGGCGTGGGACCACCGCGAGGACTTCCGCGCCGCGCACGCGAACGGCCGCCTGCTGGCGGACGGCCAGCTGCCGAACATAATGCTGGCGTCGTACCACTTCCACCCGGCCGCGCGGCGCTTCTTCGAGGAGCCGGGCATGACGTATGGGATGCCGGCGCACGCGGCCCATCGCGCCGGCCAAGCCGCGCGGGGGCTGCCGCACGCGATTTGCTAGCCGGGAAGCCGCCGTCCAAGCGATGACGCGGGCCTGCCGCGAGGGCTCCGTTCGGACGATGTTTCCACCCTTTTGGCGGTATGCAGCGCGCCGGAGCCGGCGACGTAGCCTTGACTGGCGGGGGGCCGCGGGCCGCGCCGCGCGGAGGCATGCCGCGAGGCGGGCGACGGCAACGGGCCGAAGGAGGCGTGGGTGACTTAACAGACTTGTTCCGAGGGAGTAACATGGGCACTTTCGGGCAGCTAACGGATGGCACGAAAACCAGAGACCCCCTCTACGGGGCCGGACCGCAAATCGCAGCAGGGCGAAACCCCGGAAACCCAGCCTTTCCAAGAGGCGGGAACGGGGATTCTCCGCGTCACCAATTTCGCATCGCCCATCGCCGGCACGCTGAACAAGATCTCGGCGGGACTGCGCCGCGGCCTGTTCGGCATGCCGCTGGCGAGCGCCGAGGAGTCGGCCCAGCGCCTGCCGAAGTCGAAGGCGCTGCCCATTCTGGCCTCCGACAACATCTCGTCGTCGGCCTACGCCACCGAGAACCTCACGCGCGTGCTGGCGTTCGCGGGTGCGGGCGCGACCAGCCTGACGATGCCGATTTCGTTCGCGCTGGTGGCGGTGGTCGCCATCGTGGCGACGTCGTTCACGCAAGTCATCCGCGCCTATCCGGGCGGGGGCGGCAGCTATGAGGCCTCGCGCGAGAACCTGGGCACCACGGCGGGGCTCATCTCCGCGTCGTGCCTGCTCATCGACTACGTGCTCACGGTCGCGGTGTCCATCGCGGCGGGCGTGGCGGCGGTCACGTCGGCGCTGCCGGAGCTCTACGACCACCGCGTGCTCCTGGCGCTGGTGGCGATCACCATGCTCACCGTCGCCAACCTCCGCGGCGTGCGGGAGAGCGGCGCGCTCTTTTCCGTGCCGACCTACATCTACCTGCTCGCCATTTTCGGCCTCATCGGCATCAGCGTGTTCCGGCTCGCCACCGGCACGATGCCGGAATACACCCCCCCGCCCGATTGGCTGGAGGGCGGCGGCCAGGCGCTGACCTTGCTGCTGGTGCTGCGCGCCTTCTCGGCGGGCGCGGTCGCCCTGACGGGCGTGGAGGCCGTGGCCGACGGCCTGCCGATGCTGAAGCGGCCGGAGGCGCGCAACGGCATCATCGTGCTGTTCATGATGGCCGGCCTGTTCAGCATCATCTTCCTGGGGCTGGGGTTCCTCACCACGCAGATCGGCCTGGTGCCCGACCCGGAGGAGCGGCAAACGCTGGTGAGCCAGCTGGCGACGCTGTCGGTCGGGCGTGGGTGGTTCCACGTGGTGGTGCAGGGCGCCACCGCCATGCTGCTGTTCCTGGCGGCGAACACCGCGTTCGTCGGCTTCCCTCGCATCAGCCTGGTGCTGGCGCGCGACCGCTTCATGCCCAACCAGTTCGCCTTCCGCGGGCGGCGGCTGTCGCTCGCCACGGGCATCGGCGTGGTCGGCGTCATGGCCGCGCTGCTCATCGTGGTCTACCAGGGCAGCGTTTCCAGCCTCATCCCGCTCTACACCGTCGGCGTGTTCATCGCGTTCACGCTGGCGCAGGTCGGGCTGGTGATCCACTGGCGCCGCTCGCGCGAGAAGGGCCGGCGGTTCGCGCTGGCGCTGAACGCCTTCGGCGCGTTCGTCACTTGCACCGTCGCCATCGAGGTGGTCATCACGAAGTTCACGCAGGGCGCGTGGATCATCGTGCTGCTCATTCCCCTGCTCTCGCTGCTCATGCGCTCCATCAACCGCCACTACCGGCTGCTGGGCCGGCAGCTGCGGCTGGATACGCGCTCGGCGGTGCGGCGCTTCGCCCACCCCCAAATGGCGATCGTGCCCATCGCCGACTTGAACAAGCCCGTCATCGAGGCGCTGGCCTACGCCCGCAGCATGTCGCCCGACGTGCGCGCCGTGCACGTCTCCGACGACCTCTCCCAGGTGAACGCCCTGCGCGACCGGTGGGAACAGATGGTGCCGGACGTCCCGCTCGTCATCATTGAGTCGCCCTACCGCGATTGGACCGGCCCGCTGCTGCGCTACATCCAAGTGTTGAGCCAGCGCAGCCCCAACTCGCCGGTGACGGTGGTGGTGCCGGAGTTCGTGCCGAAACACTGGTGGGAATATTTCCTGCACAGCCAGAGCGCGCTGCGCCTGAAGATGGCGCTGCTCTCGAAGCCGAACATCGTCGTGGTCGACATCCCCTATCAGCTCCGAGCATAACGATACACGCGGCCGCCCCACGGCCGCCGTCGCGCGCGCGTGCAGCGAGGCCATTCGTCGCATGGCGGTTTGCCCGCCACGAGTCGCGGAGGGGTTGGCCGCCGTCCGGCGGCGCGCCGAGACAGTCGTGGCGGTTCTTGACGTTTCGCCTACAACCGCTATAGTTGCGCGCATGCTCGCCAAGGGGGTGGGCATCGGCTAACGAGGCGTCCACGAAGCCTGCGATGGGCAACGCGGGGCGGCGCGTTCATGGGCGGTGCTCGCCCTTCCTTAATTTGGCGGCCCTGCCGCGCCTCCGTCGCATGGGCGCGGCTTGACTGGTGTGCGCGCACGGCGTCAGTTGGAGCGGATCGCGGCCCAGCGGGCAAGGAGACGGCGCTTTTTCGTCGGTGTGGTCACAACCGCCGCCGGATGTGATAGGGTACCAGCGATGCGCGCACGGCGCCATCAGGCCCGCGAGCGGCTTCCAAGCGGGCCGCTTGGGGGTGCGCCGCGCGGGAGTCCGGGCCACCGTCGCGCCGAGGGACGGTGGCCGCTCGTTCGGCGCCCACGATCGGTGGGTTTCGCTGGGCCGGCACGGTGGCGGTGGTGGCGCGAGGGGGTCGGAGGCGGTTGGGGGCTGGATCGTCGAGACGATGACGGCGGTATGACGCGGCATGAGGGACGCCGCGACACCCTATTCACCACAGCGGAGGTAAATTGTGGAGGAGTTTGCCGGTTCCGAGCGAAAGATCGACGTCGCGTCCGCGCGGATAAACTGGGCTATCTTCGCGGTTGGCATTGCCACGGTCCTGCACTCGATCTACAACGTCTTCTTCGCGCAAGGTCTCATCACGAAGCCGCTGGTGCACCTCGCGCTCACGTCCACCATCGTCTTGTTGGTCATGCTGCGGCGCAAGCGCTCGCTGGCGCGCGTGCTGTGGGTGGTGGCGCTGGCGGCGATCATCTATTCGTCGCTCAGCTACATCTTCGTCGTCCAAGACACGCTCTACATCCGGATCGGCTTCCAACCGTGGACGCAGGTCGCTTTCATGTTCACGGTCTTGGCCGTCATCTTCTACCTCTCCTGGGTCATGTTCGGGCCGGTGTTCGCGGTGTCGGCCTCGATCTTCATGGCCTACGTGTATGTCGGCGACGCATCGTGGCTGCCCGACCTGCTGCGGACGGCCGACACCAGCTTCAAGCGGGCGACGGCCACATTGTCGTTCCAAGCCGTCGGCGGCCAGATCATCGAGCTGAGCGCGACCTTCCTGTTCATGCTGCTGGCCATGGGCGCGCTCCTCCAGTCCTCCGGCGGCGCGGCGTTCATCTGGAGCCTGTCGCGCGGCATCACCCGGCGCGTCTCGGGTGGCGCCGGCCTCGTCGCGGTGGTCAGCTCCAGCACGGTGGCGACGTTCACTGGCGGCGGCGCGGCCAACGCGGGCATCACGGGCGTCATCACCATTCCCATGATGAAGAAGACGGGCTACACGCCGGAGCAGGCGGCCGCCATCGAGGCGGTGGCCTCGGTGGCCGGCGCGGTCACGCCACCCATCCTGGGCACCGCGGCCTTCATCATGGCGGACTTCATCGGCGTCTCCTACATCGACATCGTGATCGCGACGATCTTCCCGGCGGTGCTGTTCTACATGGGCCTGGCGACCTACATCTCGCTACAGGCGAAGCGCGACAACCTAGCCGCGTCGATCGAGGAGTTCATACCGCAATCGAGCGGCAAGCAAACGATGGTCGCGGCGGCGCAGCTCGTGCTGCCCATGGGCGTGCTGATGACGCTGCTGGTGAACGACCTGTCGGTGCAGCTGTCGGTATTACTCACCATCGTCACCATTCTGGTGGTGTGGGGCGTGGTGTGGCTGCTGGCGAACCGCGGCGTCATTCAGCCGGACCCCGAATGGAAGACGTGGCGGCGGTCGCTCACCTCCGCGTTCATCCTCGCGTCGGGCATCGCCATGGCGGCGGCCACGCTCGACGTGATGCTCAGCGCCATCACGCAAACGGGCCTGGGCCTCCGCGTCGCCTCGCTCGTGGTCGATTGGGGCCAGGGCATCCTCATCCTCACGCTCGCCATCGGCATCGGCCTGTCCTACGTCCTGGGCCTGGGTCTGCCGCCCCTGCCCGTGTATGTCATCACCGCCGTGCTCCTGGCCCCGGCCATGGTGAAGCTGGGCGCCCCGCTCATGGTGGCCCACTACGTCATGTTCTACACCGGCATGGTGTTCCCCAACATCAACCCGCCGGTGGCCTCGACGGTGCTGGTGACGGGCCAAATGGCGGGCGCCAATTATATGAAGGCGAGCATCGAGGCGACGAAGTACGCGGGCGGCGCCATGTATTTGCCCTTCCTAGTCTTCTTCGCCCCTGAAATCATGCTGGTCGGCGTCAGCGTGGTCTCGCCGCAGTTCTGGCTCATCTTCCTCACCGTGGCGACGGCCATCTTCGTGGGACAGGCGGGCCTCGTCGGCTACTTCGGCGGCCGCATGCCCCTGCTGGTGCGCGCCACCGCCTTGCTGGCCCCGGTGTCGACCTTCGCGTTCTTGTACGCGCACGAGCCAACCGAGTTCAGCACCAACTTCATGTGGATATTCGCCCACTTCTGGTCGCTCGTCTGGTTCATCGTGTCGCTGTTCACGTTCGCCGTCCCGCTGGCCTACGGCTTCCGCGGCGTGGTAGTGCGGAGCGCCCGCACCCGCGTCGAAACGCCCGTTTCCTGACGCCCCGCCCCGCATGGGGGGGGGGCCGTCGACCGCCGGCAAGCACGAGGGCCGCCCCGTTGGGCGGCCCTCTGGCGTCTCGGCGTGCATCGCGCCGGGCGGCGAGCGGGCGACGGTCTACCGCATCATGTCGCGCATGCGCTCCGCCACCCACGACCACACGCCGTCGACGTCGGGGAAGCCGAAGGTCTTGCCGGCGCCCGCCTGGTCGAGCATCTTGAACGCCTCGTAAATGGCGCCGGTCATCGGCAGCGGAATGTCGGCCGACCGCGCCTCCTCCAGCACCATCGCCAGGTCCTTCACCCACAGGCGCACGGCGGCGTCGGTCGTGAACTCGTTCGCCATGATGCGCGGCCCGGTGCGGCGCAGCGTGGCGGCGCCGCCGATGTTCTGGTTGATGGCCTGCGCCGTCAGGTTGACGTCGGCGCCGACGTGCACGGTGAACGAGAGCGCCTCGAACGCGGACGCGAACGCCGCGACGACGAGTATCTGGTTCACGAATTTAGTCGTCTGCCCCATGCCGGACGGCCCGACGAGGTGGATGTTGTTGCCCTCCGCCTCGAGGACCGGCAGGTTGCGGTTGTAGACTTCCTCGTCGCCGCCCACCATGATCGCCAGGGTGCGGCTCTCGGCGCCCGTGGGCCCGCCGCTGACGGGAGCGTCGAGCATGCCGATGCCCTTGGCCTTGAGCCGCGCCGCCAGCGCGCGCGTCGCGTTCGGCGAAACGGTGCCGTGGTCGATGAGCGTGGAGCCCGGTGCCATTGTCTCGACGAGTCCGTTGGGGCCCTCCACCACGTCGAGCAGCGCCTTCGTGTCCAACACGTTGGTGATGAGCACGGTGGCCTTGCGCGCGACGTCGGCGGGGGTGTCGCCCACCTCGATGCCTGGCATCGACGCGGCGACGGCCTCGGCCTTCGCGCGCGTGCGGTTCCACACGACGAGCGGGTAGCCCGCCTTCGCTATGTTCTTCGACATCGGCACGCCCATCTCGCCCATGCCCAGGTAACCGACGACCGGGTTTTCGCTCATCACGCACCCTCGCCATTGGATTTGGAGGCCGCCAGTGTATACGCGAACGGGGCATTTGCCATCCCGCCCGCCAGCCGTGGCGCGGCGCCACGCCGCGCGGATGGCGCAACCCCGGCGGTTCGGCTATGGTCTTGGCGCGAATACCTCACGCGGGAGAAAGAGTGCGATGACCGACCAGCAGATCGGCCTGTTCGATGCCCTTTACACGCAGCGCGCCATCCGCAGCCTGAAGCCCGACCCGGTGCCGGAGGCGCTGCTGCACCGGATGGTGGAGGCGGCGACGAAGGCGCCCAGCGGCGGCAACAGCCAGCCGTGGGCATTCATTGTCGTGCGGGACATGGCGACGATCGCCAAGATCGCCGAATACGCCAAGCGCGGGTTCGCGCCCGTGTACGAGGCGGCGCTGGGCCGCATGAAGCCCGGCGATCCGCCGCCCTTCCCTCGCTTGAAGCCGCTGGTGGAATCGTTCGAGCGCGTGCCGGCGATCGTCTTCCCGGCGTGGGTGCGCCCGGCCAACGCGCAACCGGGCGCGGGCGGCGCCAGCCTGTATCCCGCGACGCAGAACCTGTTGCTGGCGGCGCGCGGCCTTGGCCTGGGCGCGGCGATGACGAGCATTGCCCTAGGCTTCCAAAAGGAGCTCAAGGAGCTGCTGGGCGTGCCGGAGCACGTGGAGCTGATGGCGACGATTCCCGTCGGCTATCCCAACAAGGAGCGTTATGGCAAGACGACGCGCAAGCCGGCGCACGAGGTGACTCACTGGGACCGGTGGGGCAACCAGCACCCGGCGCCCGCCGGCGGCTGAGACGCGAGCGACTCCCGCGCCTGTGGTACGCTACGCGCACCCAGCGCAGCATCGAGGTGGAAAGATGATGACGCAAGTGAGTTACGCGATGCAGCCGACGCGCGATGAAGTGGTCTCGGCGATCCTCGCCGGTTATCGGGCCATAGACGACGGCCAGGGCTTCTACTACGGGTTCGACAACCACTTGATGTCGCTCGGCTACACGTTCCAGGCCGAACACGAATGCACCTGCCCCGACCGTGGCGGCCACGGCCACATGCCGGAGTGCCGCTGGCTGAAGTCCTGGCCCAGCCGCGACCGCAAGCAGGGCTCGGCGCGCCCGCGCTTCCAGCACGTCCACGACGACGACGAGCCGGAGCACTAGGCGCCTTGCCCCGGCGCGGCCGCCGGGCAACCCCATTCCACGGCCACGGCAGAACGCCCCGGAAGCACCGTGGCGTTCCCATGTCGCGGCGGCGCGACGCCCTATTCGGCCCGCGGCTTCAAGCGGATGGCGATGGCGTCGCCCGGCTCGGCCGTGACCAGGGCACGGAAGGGGCCAACGTCCACGTCATAGGACTTGATGGCGCCGGAGCGCATGTTGTTGACGATGTAGGCCAGCGTGACGCCCGCCTCCGCCACCCAGCGCGCGTCGTCGTCGGTGCGGACCGTGGTGGTATCGCCGCCGATGTCCACCCACATGCCGCGTCTTGGTCCGTCGTTCGCCACGGGGCACACCTCGGGGGAATTGGCTGCACTATAGCGCCTGGCCGCGCCGCGCGAAACCGCCGTGGCGCCCCGCGACGGCCGACGGGCCGGCGCGCGCGGCGATGGGCGTTGTGAACGCGACGGCGGTGCGTATGCATGGCCGTGGCCCGCCCGTGAACGCGTCGCGTAGTGGATGCCCTCAGTCCTGTTGACCGCATATCGTCGCGTGCCGAGGCTTCGGTAGGCCTATTGGGCACGGTGCCAACGACTAGACGGCATTCGAGTGGCGAATGGTGACCGTTTTCGCCTCCGGCGGCTGTGTACGCGTGCTGCACGGGACACGCCCGGACTTTCACGGATTCGCACGCGACGTAGTCCCGAATTGGAGGGTTGCCACGGCGCCGGATGGTGTATATTGAGTACCACAATCGCTCTCAGCCGGGCAACCGCGACGGCGATGAGCCACAACGTGTGTGTACGTTCTCCAAGGAGGTTGCTGCATGACCACATCCGCCAAGACGTTCCTGCAAGGGTACGTTGATGAGAAGCGCGGGCTCGTCAGCCGGGAGGTCTACGTCAACGAGGAGATCTACAAGCTGGAGCAGGAGCGCGTGTTCGCCCGCGTGTGGCTGTTCGTCGGCCACGAGTCGCAGATTCCGAAGCCCGGCGACTACTTCGTCGGCCGCATGGGCGAGGAGTCCGTCATCATGACCCGTGACCGGCAGGACA
>VGZX01000057.1 GCA_016872415.1 SAR202 cluster bacterium
TGAGCCGAGCGCGGCCACGAGCCGATGGGCATGCCGCTTCCGGCGCATGCCGGGCGCGCCGGGCCCGAACCGGCTTCTATCCCCGCCACGCATGGGTTACGCTATCGACAGCCTGTTCACCACTCAAACGAGGTGCGGTTGATGTCGAGCGAGCCGGGGGAGCAACGCATCGAGATTCGGGAAATGGAGATCGACGACCTGGCCGCCGTGTTTCACCTGGGCGAGCGTCTGTTCACCAGCGAGGACCTGCCGATCCTCTACCGCACGTGGGACGCGTACGAGATCACCGAATATTTCAACATGGACCCGCAATACTGCCTCGTGGCCGAGGCGGAGGACCAGGTCGTCGGCTTCGTGCTCGGCACCAGCTACGAGAAGGAAGGCAGCGCCTGGAAGTACGGCTACGTCTCGTGGATCGGCGTGTCGCCCGACGTGCGCCGCAAGGGACTCGGTTATCGGCTCTATCGTGCCCTGGAGCGCCGGATGCGCGAGGATGGCATCCGCATGATGCTGCTGGACACGGAGGCGGGCAACAAGCCCGCCCTCGCGTTCTTCAAGCGCATCGGCTTCACCTCGCGCAGGTCGCACGTGTGGCTTGGCAAGACGCTGCGGCGGCCCCGGAAGGACGACGACGAGGACGGATCGGTGCCGAAGTCGAAACGGGCCCCCAAGCAGAAGCGCAAGCCGTCGCTCGTCGCGCGTCGCCCGCCGGACCCGCTGGCGATCGACGCAGCGCCCGGCGTCGTCCCGGCCTCCGACGCGCCCGCTAAACCGGCGCGCTCGAAGGCGACCAAGCAGCGTTGACGCGCCTCAGTTCCACTGCGTCTTCAGCGTCCCGTTGAACCACTCCGGGCGGTGGGCCATGATGTCGTATTGAGGCCACGCCAGCATGCGCGCGTTGTCGCGGCGCTGTTGCCGTGCCGCCATCCGCGGCGAGCCCTCCGTCGGCGTGCCGGCGATGGCCGCCTCCATCGAGGCGATGAGCTGCGCGACCGCGGCGGGCTTGTGCACGATGCTGTGCACGCGCTTGGTGCCCAGCGAGGCGAGGTCCGTGTCCTCAGTGGTCGAGACGACGATGGGGGTTTCCAGGCCGTGGTCCAGCACCCACTGGATCACCTCGCGACCATTGACGAACGGCAGGCCGAGGTCGAGCAAGATGACGTCGAACCGGTGGTGCGACAGCTGGTCGATCGCCGCCTCGCCGTGGGGCGCCTCGAAGCAATCGAACCCTCGGCCTTGCAGCAATCCATGTAGAGCTGGCGGATGCCGAAGTCGTCCTCGACAACGAGCGCGGTCCGATGGGTCATGGTCATGGTATGCACCCCAGCGTGGTGTCCCGGCCCCAAGGGCTTGGCGGGTCGTGCAAAGCGTAGCCCTCGCCGGGTGTGCGTCGCACCCACCGGAGGTACGTCGCCGCCTGCCCAATTGTCCGGCGCGGCGGGCGCCCCGGCGTTCCCGGCGGGCGTCGCCCTGGGCCGAGGCAGCGCGGCAGGCGGTGTTCCACCGAACGTCGTATGTCATACATTTCATACTTTCTAACGGAGAATTCCCCTTTTCTCACTTGTTTGTAATCGCCCGCAGTCGTAGCGTCCGGTGTGCCGGCGAAGACGCGTCGCGGTGGCGTGGCCGCCGGTGTCATGGCGATCGGCAGGGCGGTGCCGCTGAATCCGCCACTGGTGAAGGAGAGCAACATAAGACTGCCATCGGTGAGACGCCCCCGTTCCCCGGCCTTCGTGATCGCGGTCGTGTCCCTGTTCGTGATGCTGTCGGCGCCCTCGGCATTGACCGCCAACGGCGACAATCTGCGGACGATCATCGCTGACCGCACCGGCACCGACTGCGCCTCGGTGGACGCGGCCGGCAACCACTTCAGTGTCGGCGTCGGCCTTGCTTTCGATGGCACTGACCTGCTGGTCTCGTGCTAGAGCGACAACACGATCGTGGCGGTCGACCCCGCGGACGGCTCGCAAATCGCCATTCACCACATCACCGGCGCCACGTCGCTCGGCGCGCTGTCATGGGACAGCACGCGCTCGCTGCTGTGGGCGTGCAGCGGCTTCGTGGACGTGGGCACCATCGACCTGTCGACCGACGTGTTCACGTACGTATACACCAGTCTCGGCTGTTTCGACGGCCTGGCCTACGACGGCACGGACGACACGCTGTGGTCGTCCCATGACGTTTCATCCTCAATCCAGAACTATTCCGTGACCGGCACGCTGAACAGCACCAATCACTCAGCGGCCTGATCGGGAATTGCGGCAGTTCCGGCATCGCGGTGGGCGGCGACAAGTTGTACCTGGCGAACAACGGCTGCTCGGAGGTCTACGAGGCCGACAAGGACCTCTCGCCGGTTAGCCTGTTCGCGTCGTTCCCGGCGCGACTCGAGGACCTCAAGTGCGACCCGGTGACATTCGCTCACCTGGGCGTGGGCGCCATCTGGTCGGTCGACGCCTACGACAACATCCTCAATGCCTGGGAAATCAGCGCCGGGCTCTGCGGCTTGGGCGGCCTGCCGGACGAGATCTGCGGCAACGGCATTGACGACGACCGCGACGGGCTGGTTGACGAGGGTTGCGAGCCGGCGGAGAACACCTGCGACGGTGTTCCGGCGACGATCGTTGGCACGGCGGGCGACGACTTGATCCTTGGCACGTCCGACCCTGACGTCATCGTTGCTCTCGGTGGCAATGACGTCGTGAAGGGCTGGAACGGCGACGACCTCATCTGCTTGGGCGACGGCGACGACTGGGCCGACGGCGGCGAAGGAAATGACACCATTTGCGGGCAGGAATGCAACGACACCATTTACGGCCAGGCCGGAGACGATGACCTGGCGGGTGGCAAGGGCAACGATGGCGTTTCGGGCGGCGCCGGCAACGACTTGATCGACGGCGGCGACGAGAACGACAACATCGCGGGCGGCGAGGGCGACGATCGCCTCTATGGCGGCAACGGCGACGACATCGTCCGTGGTGAAGCAGGTAACGACAAGTTGTCGGGTTGCGCGGGCAACGATGCTATGAGCGGCGGGGAGGATAACGACCACCTGAACGGCAACCAGGGCAACGACACGATGTTCGGCGACGGTGGCGACGACGTGCTCGGCGGCGACGACGGCATCGACTCCGCCGATGGCGGCGCGGGCACCGATACTGCCTACGAGAGCGAGGTCGTGGTCAACGTCCCGTGACGGAGTGCGATCGCGAGCGGCCTTGACTCGCGTGACGGCAAGAACGACGAGCCCCGAGGCAACCGCCTCGGGGCTCGTTTTTTCCTCGCCATGGAGCTGGAGCCTAGGCCGACACCGCCTTCTCCACGTTGGACTCGGTTTCCAGGTACGCTTCCAGCGCGGCCATCTTCTTGTCGAGCAGCGCGAAATAGCGGCTCGCCTCCGCCTCCGTCACGTTCGGGTGCGCGCGCGTTTCGCCGTAGGCCCGCACCAAGCGCGCCTCGTAGTCCTCGAACGTTTGACGTGCGCTGTTGTAATCCAGGTACATCTGTTGCAACCGGTCCTTCCGGAGCGCATCGGCGTTGGCGCGGACGGCGCGAACCTCGGACCGGGCGAGCTCGGGGTTCCTGCTCAGTAGCCAGAATGCAGTCGCGGCCATCCATGCGGCGCCGGCCGCAGCGAGCGCGAGCGTGCGGGCGCGGGCTGCCGCGAACAGGGAATCCATCGTTGCCTCCATGGGGCGTGTTCACTCTCATGACGCGCTGACGCGCGTAAGAGTTCCGCCACGCGGCATGCTGGAGGCGTCGTGGCTGCCCGCGAGCCGTGGCCGACGTTGGAATGGATCGAAGGGCAACGCGGAAGGCACGTTACGGATTTCGTATTGACTTCGCCTGCCAGCCGTGTCATTATTGTCGTGCCGCGTCATCGCCGGAGACCCCGTCTCCGCATGTCTCCCTTCAGGGTAGTCCCCGTCGTTACTGCCAACCTCACATTCGTGCTCCTAAGCTTCGAGGGGCCGGATGCCTATGCGTCCGCCGGAGGCCTCGCGAGTCGCGTGAACGAGCTGGCGTCGGAGCTCGCCGGCCTCGGCTATCACACCCACCTGTTCTTCGTCGGCGATCCGATGAAGCCGGGCCACGAGGACCGCAAGGACGGACGGCTGCACCTGCACCGCTGGTGCCAGTGGATCAGCCGCTACCACCCGAACGGCGTCTACGACGGCGAGGACGCCAAGCGGGCCGACTGGGACCGCTCGCTGGCGCCGTGGGCGGCCGCCGAGGTCATTGGCCCGCTGGTGCGGGACGGGAAGCACGTGGTGGTGTTGGCCGAGGAATGGCACACCGCCGTATCGGCGATCGAGCTGTCGAAGCTGGTGCGGGCCAACGGCTGGCAGTCGTCGGTGCAGGTTTTCTGGAACGCCAACAACACGTTCGGGCTCGACCGCATTCCCCTGGCGGAGCTGCAGCGGCAAACGACGGTCACCACAGTGAGCCGTTGGATGCGCCTCGTGCTGGCACAGCTGGGCCTGACCGCGCGCGTCATTCCGAACGGCATTTCCGGCTCATGGCTGGCGCCCATCGACGATGGGTTGCGCGCCGCGCTGGCGGCGGCATTGGCGGGGCGGACGGCCATCGCGAAGGTGGCGCGGTTCGACCCCGACAAGAACTGGCTGCCCGCCATCGACGCCGTCGCCGAGATGAAACGCGCCGGCATGCGTCCGCTGCTCATCGCGCGCGGCGGCATGGAGGGCTACGCGCACGCGGTGATGCAGCGCGCCGAGCGGGCCGGGTTGCGGGTGCGCCGCGCCGCGTGGGTGGGCGATGGCGCCCGGTCGATGATCGCCGGTCTCGCGAGCGCCCTCGACGCCGACGTTGCCATCGCGGACGTCCATCTGAACCAGCAGCAGCGGCAACTGTTGTTCAACGGGGTGACCGCCGTTCTCGCCAACAGCAGCAAGGAGCCGTTCGGCCTCGTGGGGCTGGAGACGATGGCGGCGGGCGGCGTCGCGATGGTGGGCGCCACCGGCGAGGACTATGCCACCCACGGCTACGACAGCATCTCCATCCAGTCGAACGACCCGTCCGAGATCGTCACCAACGTCCGGCGCCTCGTGGATTCGCCCGGCTGGGCGCGGTGGCTGCGCGACAACGCGCACCACATGGCGCGCCGCTACACCTGGAACTCGGTTTGCCAGCGCGCCCTGCTGCCCATGGTCGACCAGGACGCGGTGACGTGGCAGCCAGTCCATTACCTTCCAGACCCCACCAGCCTGGATGACTCGATAGCGGCCGGCGTCCCGGCCTAGCGCCCGCGCTACGCGCCGATGACGCCGCGCGCAGCCGACCTTCGCAGCCCGTGGACGGCCATGCCCGCCGCCGTGCCGCAGCAGCACGACGCCCTGCAGGAATGCGAGCGCCGCGTAACTCGCGAGTGCCACGCGGCCTCGCCGCGCGTCGCGCTCCAACACCGCGTGCGCGGCGGTGACGCCGATGCCGATGAGCCACGATGCCACCGCCCACGCGGTGAGCGGGGTGAGCGCCCACGGCCAGATGCTCGCCGCGGACGCTGGCGCCACGAACAATGCCGCGCCGACGGCCAGCAGCAACAGCGCCTGCGCGGCGAACAGCAACCGCGCCCACGCGGGCATCGGCGACGCTTGCGGGGGGTCGCCGCCGGGCGCGCGCAACTGCATCGCCAGCAGCGCGAGCATGAGGGGCGGAACGCCGGCATAGACGCCCAGCCAGATCCATGCGCTTGCGCGGGCGGCCGCGACATCGCTGTCGAAATGGAAACGGTCGATGTGCAGCAGCGTCGTCAGGAGCGTGAGCGTGGAGAAGACCAGCACGCCGAAGATGGCGACTCTCGCGTGACTCCACCAGCGCTGGCGCGCGGCGCCGAGCACCAGCGCTGCGCTGGCCCAGTATGACGCCCCGAGAAAGGCGGCCGTGATCGGCGGGTTGATCGTCCACGCGAAATTGCGGTCGGTGCTGCCGGACAGCAAGAGCAGCGGCACGCCCGCGACCAGCACCAGCGCCGTCGAGCAGTAGAGCAGGAGACGAGCCCCGCCGGTCAATGGCTTCGGCTGCATGAACGCCTCCTCGCGGGCCGGCCTGTGAAACGGCGCGACGATACCACGACGGACGAGTCGTTGACCATGCCGCGGGCGGCCTGCCGGGCTAGGTTTTCCGCACGAGCGCCACGACCGGAATGGTGCGTTTCGTCATGCGCTGGTACTCAGCGAACCGGGGGCGAAGCGCCGCCTGCCGCGCGTACACTTCGTCGCGCTCCTTGCCTTGGAGCACGAGGGCCTTCGCCGGGAACCGCTCCGTTCCGTACTCCACCGTCACGTCCGGGTTCGCGACGACGTTGTGGTACCAGTCCGGGTTGTTGGGGCCGCCGCCGCGCGACGCGAAGACGTAGAGCCGGTCGCCCTCGGGCAGGCAGGCGAGCGGGTTCACGCGGGCCTTGCCCGATTTCGCTCCCTTGGTCGTCAGCAGCACCAGCGGTATGTTCTCGTAGCGTCCGCCGACCTTGCCGGCGTTCTCGCGGAACCCCTTGATGATGGCGGCATTCTGGTCGTTCGGCGTGGTCATCGGCGTGTGCTCCCGTTGTGCGAGGTTCGAGGCCTGGGAACGGCGGCGCGCGAGGGGCAGGCCGTCAGCGCAGCCGCGAGCATACCCTATCCGCGAGACGGCGGAGCTGCGACATGGCGTCGTCGAACGAAACGTCGGGGAAGCCGAAGACGAGGTGCTCGGCGCCGCGCTCGATGAAGGGCAGGGCTTGGCCCGCGACAGCCGCGTCGTCGCCCCACCAGGCCATGCGCCCCGGCTCCGGCTCGCGGTCGAAGTAGACCGGCATGCGGACCGACAGCATCGGCGGCGTGGCGCGGCCGCGCATCGTCGACAGGTGCCGCATGTGCGCGGCGATGTCGCTGAACTGCTCGGGCGTCACGTTCGTGGCGTGCCATCCGTCGCCCAGCTCCACGGCGCGGCGGCCGGCGCGCTTCGTGCTGCCGCCGATCCACACCGGCGGGTGCGGCGTTTGCGCGGGCAGGGGCGAGAAGCGCATCCCTTGAACCGTCGCGTACTTGCCCTTGAAGTCGGCGTCTGGATCCGTCCACAGCGCGCGTACCGCGCGGAGGTACTCGTCCGCGACCGCGCCGCGCTCCGCGAAATTGGCGCCGAGCGCGTGGAACTCTCCTTCGAGCGCGCCGACGCCCGCGCCGAAGATGACGCGCCCGCCGCTGAGCAGATCGGCCGTGGCGACGGCCTTGGCGACGAACGCGGGATGGCGGTAGGGCAATACGATGACGCTGGTGCCAATCCGCATCCTCGAGGTGACTGCCGCGAGGTAGGTGAGCGTCGAGAGAGGATCGAGCATGCGTTCCTTGTACAGCATGTTGCGCTCGCGGGGCACGATGACGTGATCCGTGACCCAGATCGAGTCGAAGCCAAGCGACTCCGCCTCCTCGGCGAAGAGCTTCATGCCGGCGGGCTCCATCGCCTTGCCGTAGTGGGGCAAACAGATTCCGAATCTCACCATGAGGTCTCCTTCGCGGCCGGGATGGCATGGGAGCATACACGACGCAAGGCCCGGGCTGGGCAGCAGACGCCATCCAGACGGCGAGGTCGCGGCCGTGGCGCCGCGCGCGTCTGGGCCGCTAGCCCGCGGCGTCGCCGATGCGGTAGACGGTGATGGGCGCGGTGAACCCCCTGACCGGCCTGGGCCCGAGACGCACGGGCGCCGGGGTTCCATCCGGCACTGGCGCCAGCGCCACCTCGGCGACGAGGATTTGCCCGCCTTCCACCATGTCGCACAGGCGGGCGGCAAGCTGCACGGCGGAGCCGAAGAGATCGCCGCGCTCTTCGATGGGCTTCCCGGCGCCGATGTCGATGCGGACGTGCATGGCCTCGTTTGGATGTAGCGCGTTGCGCCGCCGAAATGCGTCTTGAATCGCCGTGGCCCCGCGAATGGCCTGGGAGCCGCTGTCGAAGGAGGCCATGATGCCGTCGCCCGTGTGCTTCACCTCGCGCCCGCCGGTTTGGCGCAGCACGCCGCGTATCAGCTCGTTGTGCTCTCGCGGCAAGCGCATGGCCTGGTCGTCGCCCAGCCGGGAGGTGATGCCGGTGAAATCGACGAGATCGGTGAACATGATGGTGCGGAATGCCGGCCCGCCGTCTTGGTGCTGGTCGCCACGCGCGGCGGCTCCGCCTGCTCGACGACGGCCAGCAGCAGCAACGACGCCCCGGTGGCCTGGCTCACCATCACGGCGTAGGGTAGCGCCTGTCGCGCGACCTGCGAGCCATCGAGCGGGACGACGATGCTGTTGTACACGAGGCACCTCCCAGGTGGCGCGGCTGCGGGCGCGCGGCACACGACACCACTTTAGCAAGGCGCGGCGGGATTAGTAGGGGTGGACGCGTGGCCGGGCCACGACCGCCGGCGCCTCATGGCAGCGCGGCGATGAAGATGGACGCGGCGGCCACGGCGACGGCGGCGCCGCCGATGCGGGCCACGACGGCGAACGAGGAGTCGAGCGGCTCGCCGTTGAGGCTGCGGCGGATGGGCTCGGGCATGTTGTCGCGGGCGGTGGCGCCGAAGATGGCGCGGTTGATGGAGAAGAAGGCGCGGCGCGGCATGATGGCGAACATGAGCCCAAGCAGGCCGATGAACGGCAGCGCGACGCGGAGCAGCGGCGGCAGGTCTTCCATGAGGCCTCCGGGGTGGGACTGACGGCGCCAGGATACGGCATCGGCGGCGCGGGGCGTTGGCGCGCGTCGGGGCAGGTATCAGTCGGCCTCGGCCACGATGCCGCCGCCGGTGGCGATGGCCTGCCGGCACAACGCGGCGAGGCGGTCGAGCGTGGCGCGGAGGTCGCTCGCCAGCGGGTCGCCGTCGACGTCGCCATCGCGGAGGCGGGCGAGGGCGTCGCGCGATTGGCGCACGCGGGCCTCGACGCGGGCCTTTTCGGGCGAGCCGGGGTCGTCGTCGAGCGGCTTCTCGTACAGCTTGACGAAGCGCTCATGGAAGCGTTCGAGGGCGGCTTGCAGGCGCGGCCGCAGCGACGGCCACGCCGCCAGCAGCGCCTCGGTTTCGGCGAGCAGGCGGGGCGCCTCGGTGGGGTCGAAGTCGACGCTGGCGTAATAGTCGGCGAGGCGCGCCAGCAGCGGGTAGGGGCCGTCGCGGGCGATGCTCATCAGCACGCCGTGGGTCGCGGGCGCGATCTCCAGCGCGTCGTCATCGGCGTCGGCGAGGTAGATGGTGAGGGGCATGGCGGGGAGTTAACCCCTTCATGGGAACAGACGTTGGGCGGTCGTGAATAGCCCCAAGGGGAATCTATCTACTATTTCTTGAAGCCTCTGCCGCACGAGCTGCGAGGACGTTACCGAGTGGCTGGCCTGATTGCGGACACCGTACATCAACAGCAGGTCGGCTTCGACGTCTGTAAAGACTCGCGGGAGCTGACCTTGCTTGCCTTCTAGCAGATCGACGCAAGTCTTATCGAATCCACCCTCTCGAAATGCGCTGTTGATGCGCTTCAATTCAGAATAAGTAAGCGGCCAGCCCTGACTCGCGAAGAACCGCAGCAGTTGGCCGCCTAGTTGAGGACTGGATTTTCCTTCGGCAGACTGACGGTATTTCAACCAAACCTCAAGAATTCGACTTGGGCTATTTAAGGTGTCCAACCCAAGGAGAGAGGAGAACTCGCTCATCCTAAAAGCCGGAGGCAACCGAAGCAGGTATTCGCAGCGAAAGACCGAATGGGTGAAAGAAAACGCTGTTTCAGCGAGGCTGGCAGACTGCAGCACGCGTGACCTGAAATAGCCCATGGAAAGAGTCAATCCCCTAGCACCTGCATTGGGTCGAATTCGGCGTTCAATCCAGTTCGCACGATCCTTCACAATCTGGTACGCGGCCTGGTCCGTGGAATCCGAGTCCAAGACCACAAACTTCCATGCTGGGTGTGCCATCGGCGCATCCCAACTTCGCCTGTCTTCCTCTACAGCCTGATGGAAGAACAAGAAAGCCCTGTCGATGGAGTCCGGCATAATGGCGGACATTGCACGGAAATAATATGGGGACCCCTTATGAACAGGCCGTTGCCGTGCGGTTTCCCATCGATGGGCGAAATCGATTGGTATGTCCCATACCTTATCCGCTGCTTCGTACCGCCGAGCGTAAAACAGGCTTCCCCAAATCGTCGCGAATCGGTTGAAGAGGCCGTCTATCTTGTGCGGATCTCTCGCCCATTTATCGAATCAGTCCCAGACCTGGCGCTCAAGTTCAGCATAGTTGAAGTCAAGGCGCTTGCCGAAAATGTAATTTTGAAACTCTAGTATTGCTTCATCGAGTTCACGCGGCAACTGAGGTTGGCTCATCTAGTTGTTCTGCCCCCTACCTCGGTATCACCGGCAGCGTGACGCGCGACGGGTACTGCGGCGCGTGCAGGATGGTCTGGTGCGCGGGCTGGACGGCGGTGGCCTGCGCCGGCTCCGCGCCGGTGTTGGGGTTGCGGTCGAAGCGCGGAAAGTTGCTGCTGGAGACTTCCAGGCGAATCCGGTGCCCCTTCTTGAACAGGTTGCTCGTCGCCAGCAGCTCGATGCGGTACTCGTGCGCCTCGTTCGGCGCGACCGGCCGCGCGGCGTCGGTGCCCAGGCGGTAGCGTGCCCGGATGATGCCGTCGGTGAGGGCGAGCGCGACGCCGCTCTCATGCACGTCCACCAGCTTCGCCGTGAAATCGGTGTCGGGCGCGTCGGTCACGGCGTGCAGCGTCACCGTCACGGGGCCGGTCACCTCCAGGTCGCGGTCGAGCGGCGCCGAAGTGTAGACGAGCACGTCGGGGCGCGTCTCGATCTCGCGCTGGTCCATGAAGCCGGCGGGCAGCAGGCCGTCGAAGCAGCACAGGGCGCCGCCGCGCGTCTGCACCGGGTCCGCCGGGTCGTAGACGAAGCGGTCCGGCGCTTCGCCCTCCCACGGCGTCGCGGTCGATAGCGTGCCGTCGCCGTTGAGCGTGTTGGCGTGGCCGCCGCTGTGCAGGTAGTAATGAACATACTGGGTGCGCGCCAGCGGCCACTCGTGCTCGGCGCGCCACTCGTTCTCGCCCATGACGAAGATGCGGACCGGCGGCTCGTCCATGTAGCCGTTGTCGATGCCCTTCAGCCAATAGTCGTACCAGCGCGTGTGCTCTTCCAGCAGGTCCATCACCATTTCGGTCGCGGCCAGGCCGTTGTAGCGCTCGCCGCTGTGCGAGGCCGCGATTTGGCTGTGCGTCCACGGGCCGATGATGAGGCGCTGGCCGTCGCGGGCGGCGGGCGACCCGCCGTGCCGGCGCATGCCCAGATAGTTCTTGATGGTGCCGTTGATGAAGATGTCGGCCCAGCCGCCGATGTTGAGCGCGGGCACGGTGATGCGCGAGTGGAAATCGCGCACGCGGATCTTGCGCCAGAAGTCGTCGTCGCGCGGGTGCCGCAGCCACTCGTAGAAGTAGGGCGCCAGCTTGGCGTTGCCGTTCAGCGGGGGGAATTGCTCCAGCGGCCAGTGGTCCAGGCTGCGTGGCAGCGTGTCCGCCGCCTCGATGAGCGTGTCGCGCAGGTGAGAGTAGTGGCCGCCCTCGTGCTGCTCTTGGTAGTCGAGGTTCTCCAGCACGAGCGAGTGGAGCGACCAGGAGCCGATGAAGCCGAGCTGTAACGCGCCGCCCTGATAGGTCCAGCCTTCGTAGTAGTCGTCGCCGGTCACCGTGGGCACCATGCACGCGAGGCCCGGCGGCTGCGTGGCGGCCGCGAGCCATTGCGTCGCGCCGACGTACGACGCGCCGTAGGTGCCGACCTTGCCGTTGCTCCACGGCTGCGCGACGCACCAAACGATGGTGTCGTTGCCATCGTTGAACTCTTGGAAGAAGGGGTTGAACGTGCCGGGCGAATCGTAGCGGCCGCGCACGTCTTGCGAGACGACGGCATAGCCCTGCTGCGCCAAGAACAGCGGCAGCACGTACTCCGGGCCTC
>VGZX01000058.1 GCA_016872415.1 SAR202 cluster bacterium
GGCAGGAGGGGGGGGGGGGGGAGCGACGAGGCAGGCCAGCAGCAGCGTCCAATGTTGAAAAAAGGTCGCGATATAGCGACGCATCCCCCACCTCCACCGCACGTGAGTCGTCCCGCTTCGTCCGCTTGACTCTACAGGGTGCGCGCGTGCGCGCCGCCATCGTTCAGCATAGTTCCGCCCGCCACCCCCTCTTAATGGAGCATGGGCATTGGGCTTCGCCCTGGAGCCCGCGGGGCCTAGTGCGCGTGCAGGTGCAGACCGTCGTGCTCGTGAGGGCCGATGTGGTGCCGGACGATGCCCGCTTGGCCGATGGGGTCAACATGAACGGTGACCTGCGAGATGAACGGCATCGCGTGCATCAGCTGGTGCTGCACCTCGACCGCGATGGCGTGGGCGTCGCGGACATTGGTGTTGGGCGCCATGGTCACGTGCAGCTCGGCTTCGAGGTGGTGGCCCAGCCATCGCGCGCGCACGTCGCTCATGCCCAGCAGTTGCGGGACGTGTCCGGCCACGTGCGCGATCTCCTCGACGATGCGCGGATCGACGCCATCGAGCGCGCGCGTGAACACGGAGGCGGCCGACTCCCAGACGACCTTGATGATGAGCGCGCCGATGACGAGCCCGGCGAGCGGGTCGGCGATGGGCATGCCCAGCCAAACGGCGATGGCCCCGGCGAGCACCGCGAGACTGGTGAACCCATCGACGCGGGCGTGATAGCCGTCGGCGATGAGCGCGGCGCTGTTGATTTGGCGGCCGACGCGGATGCAGAAGGCGGCCACCAGCTCGTTGCCGACGAAGCCGACGGCCCCGGCGGCCGCGACGATGAGCACGTGCTCCAGCGGGCGCGGGTTGAGCAGGCGGTCGATGGACTGGTAGATCGCGACCGCCGCGCTGAACGCGATCATGGCGACGATGAGCATGCCCGCCAGGTCTTCGACGCGGCCGTAGCCGTAGGTGAACCGCTTCGAGGGCAGGCGGCGGGCGAACAAGAAGGCGATGGCGAGCGGCACGGCGGTGAACGCGTCGGCGAAGTTGTGCACCGTGTCGGCCAGGAGGGCGACGCTGCCCGACACGACGACGACGGTCACTTGCAGGAAGCCGGTGACCATGAGGGCCACGAACGACCATTTGATCGCCCAGATGCCCCGGCTGGTGGTGGCGATGGTCGGATCGACCACGCCGTGCATGTGCCCGCCGGGCCCATGATGGTGCTGGTGGCCGTGTTGCATGGCTGCTCCCGCCGTTCCGTGCGCCGGCCAGGTCGCGACGATGCCGCATATAATAGCGCCTCGTCGTCCCGCCGTCGGCACGGCGCGTGCGTCCGAGGGCGCGCTCCAATCGCTTCGCCCCTATCGCATCGCGCGGCCAACCAGGATATAACACAGTTACTCAGCATTGCCGAGGTGCGCATGTCGCTTCGACCGGACATCCCCGACCAGTTCGTGACGCTGCCCAACGGCTTGAAGGTCCGCTACATGGAGAAGGGCAGCGGCTTTCCATTGCTCTGCGTGCATGGACTCGGTGTCACGATGGGCGCCGACCAGTGGATCAGCAATTTCGACGCCTTCGCCAAGGTCGCTCACGTCTATTCGATCGACGTGCCGGGTTGGGGCTGGAGCGATCTGCCGGACAAGGGCTACAGCTTCGACATGTGGTCCGACACGCTGGCGCAGTTCTGCCGGGCGGTCGGCATCCAGCAGACCGACGTGGTCGGCCACAGCCTGGGTGGGTGGATATCGATTTACTTCGCGCACCAGCACCCGGAGATCGTGCGGCGCCTCATCCTGGGCGTGAACGCCGGCCTGAACCCACCCGTCGGCACGCTGACCGGCGGCGCCTACAAGCTGCCCGACCGCCAGCGCGTGCGGGGCATCCACGAGAACCTGTGGCGCGGCAACGTGGAAGTCACCGAGGAGATGGTGGACGAGCTGATGAAGCGCCTGGAGCGTCCCGGCCGCGCCAAGGCCTACGACGCCATCCGGTCCTACGTTGGCTTACCGGAGACGCGCGAGAAGTTCAGCCCGCGCCGGCTGCTGCCCGAGCTGAAAATGCCGGTGCTCTATGCCTGGGGCGACGACGCCGACCCCCTGTTGCTGGAGTTCGGCCTGGAGGAGTTCCGGCTGACGCCGCATGCCCGGCTGGCGGTGATCTATCGCGGCGGCGAGATGCCGCAGGGCTACCGGCCACGCGAGTTCGAGGCGGCGGTGATTCCGTTCATCACCGACAAGGTCATCGAGCCGCTGCCGAAGGTGGGCCGCACCGGCGACCGCTAGCACCAGGTCGACCGCCGAGCGGCGTGCCCACGGCGGCGACGCGGGTCCTGCTGCGTTTGGCGGCTAGCGCCCGCCGTCGGGCACCGCTTGCGCCGCGCGACCCGCCACCAGCACGCGCTGCGTGTGGCTCCAATAGTCGTCGATCACCGACGTATCGCGCAGGCCGGGGACGCAGATGACGCGGTCGCCCTCCAGCCCCTGGAGCGAAGCCTCCACGACCTCGTCCGGCAGCGAGAAGCGGGGCGGCACCGGCACCTCGCGCCCGGCATGGAACTCCGATTCGACGACGCCGGGGCAGAGCACCTGGATGCGTACCCCCTTGGCGCCGACCTCATGCTGAAGGAGCTGACTGAACGCGACGAGATAGGCCTTGCACGCCGCGTAGGTCGCCCTGGCGGGCAGCGGGTTCGGCGGCAGCGGCGCGCTGAACGCCAGCAGCGACGCCACGTTGACGACGGCGCCGTGTCCGCGTTGCAGCATGCCCGGCAGCGCCGCCCGGGTCAGGCGCGTCACCGTCGTCACGTGCAGGTCGATGAGCCGCTCGGCTTCATCGGGCGGCAGCTGCGCGAACGGCATGTAGGCCGGGAACCCGGCGTTGTTCACCAGCAGGTCGAGGGGGCCGCCGGCCGCGACGTGGCGCTCGACCATGCGGAGCTGGTCCGGCTGGGTGAGGTCGGCCCGCAACGCCGTCGCGTCGGCGCCATAGTGCTGCGCCAGGTGGCGGGCCAGCGCGTCGAGGCGGTCGCCGCGCCGGGCGACGATGGTGACGCGGTAACCGTCCTTGGCGAGCCGTTTCGCGTATGCCTCGCCGATGCCGGAGGATGCTCCGGTCACGAGGGCACTCTTCTTGGGCGGTTGGGTCATGGCATCGCCCTCGCGACGTGCGATCACGGACGCGGCGTCGCCGAAGGCGTGCGCGTGCTCATCATAGTGTGACTTGCATGTCCAGAAATGAAAAGGTGGGACGGTGCGAGTCTAGGGCCGATCGCGGAAGGGCGGAGCACCGCGGCGACCGCCATCCCTCGCTAATAGGCGAGCCCGGTCTCCTCGCGGCTCCGCGTGAGCGTGTCGACGATGGCGTGAATCATCGTCTTGGATGCCTTCACGAGATTGGGGCCATATGCGCCGGACATCGTGAAGCCCTTGGCGATGTCGCCCGGCAACTCCGGGTTCGGATCGCGTCCCGCGATGCGGGCAGTGGGCAGGCCCCACGTCCGCAGCACGCCCGCTTCCGTCTGGCCGCCGCCGGTCGTCTCATACGTCTCGCTGGTGCTGCCGTCCACCGTCTGCGCGCCGCGAATGGCCGACTGGATGATCCAGTTGTCGGGGTCGGTGCGGCCGCCCGGCATCGCCGTATACATCTCCCACTCGGCGCGCATGCCCGGATACTTCCCGACGATGCCGCGCATCGCGTCGTCGAAGACGTACTTGGCCTCCATCGGGGACATCCACGGCCCCTGCCTCATGTCGAGGAATATCTCGGCGATGGCGGGCGACCAGTTGGGCTTGTCGGAGCGTCCGGCGCGGACGCCGTTGGCCGAGATGCGCGGCGGGAAGTTCGCGGCGGCGTACTTGTCACGGTATTCGAGGTACCAGGCGTCCAACTCCCGCAGGATGCGCGCCACGTCTTGAATGACGCGGTACGGCCGCTCCGGGTTGGTTTCGTTGCCCATGTAGCTGGGGTCGCCGTGCACGCGGATGCGGAAATAGAGCATGCCGGGCTCTTCCCACGAGACGCCGTGGCCGGGCTTGTGATAGAGGCAGTAGTCGCCGGTGATGCCCCGCGTCAGCGCATGGAACGCGCCCGCGCACAGGCTGATGTTCTTGCGGGGCTCGTCGCCGGTCGAGATGGCCGGCGCGCCGCCCGCGAGGATAGCCGCGTTGAGCGTGCCCCGGAATGGCACCCCGGCGCGTTGCAACGCCTCCACCGCCATCATGATCGAGACGGCCATGCCCTTGTCGTTCATCGAGCCGAGGCCGATCACGGTCTGCCCCTCGACTTGCGCGGGACGCAGGTTGTCGCGCCGCATCGGGTCGCCCCACTGAAGGCCGTCGTCCGCGATGTTGCCCTTCCAATGCGTATCGACGGGGCAGCACAGCAGCACGGTGGGCCCATCGCCGCTGCCCTTGAAGCGGCCGACGGCGTTGCCCTGCGTCGGGTCCATCTCCTGATAGAACGCATCGATGCCGAGCCGCTTCCAATAGTCGACGATGTAGCCGTTCACCTCCCGCTCGAAGCCGGTGGGGCTGTAGATGTTGGTGAGGTCGACGTCCAGGTCGATCGCCTTTTTCACGTCGAGGTAGGCCCATGCCTGCTCGATCCACCGGCGCTGTTGGGCCGAGAGCGGCACGCGCCGCACGCGCACCGTCCTTGGCCCGTCAGGCCAATGCTCGAGATAGGCGTGGCGGTGCGCCGCCTGCATGGATGCGGGACGTACCCTTGCCTTGGCCTTGGTTGCCATGGACGGACTCTCCGTGTGAAGTGGCGACATGGTAGCCCGAAACGCACGCGTTGTCCCGCTGCGCGCCCGGACGGGCCGGCTCAACGGTCGTCGAGCCGGGTCAGCAGGCCTTCGTGCGGCCGCCGCGTGACGGTGCCGTGGAACGCTTCGCCCCTCCGGTCGGGATAGGTCGAGATGACGACCTCGCCGCGAGCGCCGCCGTCCGGTGGGCGGTACGCGGCATCGTTCGCGCCGAGATTCAGCACCACGAGCCACCGGCTCGACCCGTCACCGCGGACGAATGCGCTCAGATCGCCGGCGCGGGGCAGCGGCACGTAATCGCCGGCAAAGAGCGCGCGCTCCCGGCGGCGGACCGCCAGCAAGTCGCGATAGAGGCTTAACAGGGAAGCCGGGTCTTCCGCCTCGCTCGCGACGTTGACCAGCGCGTGATCCGGGGCGATAGGCAGCCAAGGCTCTCCATCGGTGAAGCCGGCGTGAGGCGGACGTCCATCCCACTGCATCGGCGTGCACTGCGGGTCGCGGCCGAACCCCCGCCCCGGCACGTTCCGCTCGAACGTGTCGCGCACGCGCTCGGGCGGCACCGGCGTATCGCGCATGCCAATCTCGTCGCCATAGTAGATGGTTGGCGTTCCGCGCAACGTGAGCAGCAGCATCGCGGCGACGCGCGCCTGCTCGGCGCTGACGCGGGACGCGATGCGCGGCTTGTCGTGGTTGCCCAGACCCAGTTCGGCCAGCCAAACGGCGGCAGCGCCTGCTCGTAGCGTTGAATGGCCTGGTCGATATGCCGTGCATCCCACGGCAGCAACACGAGCTGGAAGTTGAACGGCAGGTGAACGCCCTCGCCGCCGTCGCCGTAGTATGCCACCAGCCGCTCGACCGGCAGATAGATCTCGCCGATGAGCAGCCGGTCGGGGTATTCGTCGACGACGGCGCGCATCTCGGCGATGATGCGGTGCACCTCGGGACGGTCGGTCGAGTAGACGGCCGACAGGCGGTGTTGCTCCGGCTCGTGGGGTAGGTAGCTCGGGTTCGGTGGGTTGTCGCGCAGCTGTTCGTCCTTGATGACCTGCCAGATCACGTTCATGCGGAAGCCGTCGACGCCGCGCGACAGCCAGAAGCGCATCGCGTCGTGGACGGCCTCGCGCACGGCAGGGTTGCGCCAGTTCAGGTCGGGCTGCTGTCGCAGGACGGCGTGGTAGTAATACTGGCCCGTTCGCTCGTCCAGCGTCCACGCGCTGCCGCCGAAGTTGCTCAACCAGTTGTTCGGCGGGCCGCCGCCCGGCCTGCCATTGCTCCAGATGTACCAGTCGCGCTTGGGGTTGTCGACCGAGGAGCGGGATTCCACGAACCACGGATGCTCGACCGACGTGTGGTTCGGCACGAAATCGAGGATCACGCGAAGGCCGCGGCCGTGCGCCCGCCGCAGCAGCGCGTCGAAGTCGGCGAGCGTGCCGAAGACGGGCGAGACGGCCTTGTAGTCGGCGACGTCATAGCCGGAGTCGGCCATGGGCGACGGGTAGATCGGCGATAGCCAGATTGCGTCGACGCCGAGCGACTCGATGTAGTCCAGCCGTCGCGCCACGCCGGGCAGGTCGCCGATGCCATCGCCATTCGAGTCTTGGAACGGCTGGACGTAGACGTGGTAGATGGCGCCACGCTGCCACCAACGGGAGCCGTCCGGTCCGGCTTGCTGCGGCACGCTCCGCACCTCCGCGATTGGGCGCGCTCTACTCAGCAGGGATGACGTCGAGCCCCATCGGCCGCGCCGAACATTACTTAACTTAAGGTTGCCATCGCCCGCCCGATGAGGCAAGCAGGCCACGGCTGGCAACTGGCGCGGAGCGTGAGGATGAGCGGAGCAACGGGCCGAAGCGGCGTGCGCGCGGCCACCGGATGGTATCGCGAAGCCGTGATCTATGCCGTGCAGGTGCAGACCTTCCGCGATTCCGACGGCGACGGCTGCGGCGATTTTCGCGGCCTCGCGCAAAGCCTGGACTACCTGCGCGATCATGGCGTCAACTGCTTGTGGCTGCTGCCGTTCTACGTGAGCGGTGGACGCGATAACGGCTACGACATCGTGGACCACCGCGCCATCGAACGGCCGATCGGCACGTTCGACGACTTCCATGCGTGCATGGCCGAGGCGAAGCGCCGGGGCTTCCGCGTGATCCTCGACCTCGTTGGCAACCACACCTCCGACCAGCATCCGTAGTTCCAAGAGTCCCGCCACGCGAAGGACTCACCCCTGCGCGATTACGACATTTGGGAGGATCGCCCGCCGCGCGATAGTCACCCGACGGCGTTTCCCGGCGAGGAGCCGTCGCCGTGGACCTACGACGAGGTCGTGGGCGCGTATTACTTCCATACCTTCTACCGCGAGCAGCCGGACCTGAACGCGACCCACCCCGCCATTCAAGATGAACTGCGAAAAATCATGGCCTTCTGGCTGCGGTTCGGGGTCGATGGGTTCCGGGTCGATGCGGCGCCGCACATGATCGCGGACAAGCGCAAGCCTCCCGGCGCGGCGGGCCCGCACCACGAGGTCCTGCGGGCCCTGCGGCGGGCGTTGGACGACCTCAATCCCGATGGCGTGCTCGTGGGCGAGGTGGACGTGCCGCCGGAGGAGCTGACTGCCTACTTTGGCGATGGCGACCAGTTCCACCTGCTGTTCAACTTCTTGCTCGACAATTACATCTTCCTCGCGTTGGCGCGGGAGGAGGCCGAGCCCATCGGACGCGTCATGGAGCGCCTATTGGCGAGGACGCACGCGCTGACCGGCGGTTGGCTCAACTTCCTCCGCAACCTCGACGAGCTGGACCTCGAGCGGCTTTCGGACGGCGAGCGGCGCGACGTGCTGCGCCGGTTCGCCCCGGAGGAGAGCATGACCATTTACGGGCGAGGCGCGCGCCGGCGCCTGGCGCCCATGCTGCGCGGCAACATGGACTGGATCAAGATGGCCTACAGCCTGCTGTTCTCGCTGCCGGGCACGCCCATGCTGGTGTACGGCGAGGAGATCGGCATGGGCGATGACCTCATGCTGCACGGGCGCAACGCGGTGCGCGTGCCGATGCAATGGCCCGACTCGTTGAACGGCGGCTTCTCGACCGCCGACCCCGGACGCCTCATTCGCCCGGTGCTCGACGAGGGGCCGTTCAGCTACCACGCCGTGAACGTCGAGGCGCGGATCGCTGATCGTGACTCGCTGCTCCACGCGCTGAAGCGGATCATCAGACAGCGGCGGAGTCTGCCCGATTTCGGCGAGTCGCGGTTCGAGGCGGTCGCGTCGGGCGAACCGTCGGTGCTGGCGTTCCGCGTCGAGGGCCGCCATGCCCGCGTGCTCACGGTCCACAACCTCTCCGGCTCGCCGCGCCGGGCACGCATTCCGCGCTCGGACGTCGGTGGTGCGGTCGAGGAGCTGCTGGCGGAGCGCGCAACGGCCCACGACGCCCTGGACGCGGTGAGCGTCGACCTAGAGCCGCGGGGGTTCGCCTGGTATGCCGTCGCTGGTGGACGGTGTAGGGCCTAGCGTCGTGCCCCGGCCTTAGCCGCAGCCACTGGACGTGCAATGCACCGGCGGCAGCGCCTGCGTGCGCTCCGTCGACTCGACTTCGATGTCGAAGGTGATGCCCCGGTCCTGGGCGCGCATGCCTTGAGCCAGGCTCATGTTGATCGTGAACGAAACATCGCGCCGCGCCGTGGCCCGCGCCTCCAGCAACCCAACGTCGATCTCGTAGGCGGATCGTCCATCGATCCGCACGCGCTCGTCGCCGACGCGCGCGCGCACGTTCACCGTAACGTCATGTGCGTCGACGTCGCCCAGATTGGTGAGCCGGGCGGCGAGCCACACCCGCACCGAGGGATTGAGGAATCCGCTGGTTTTCGGCGGCTGCGTTTGACGCACGACGAGGTCGAACCGCACGGGCGCGGGCGTCGCGGTGACGGTGGCCGTGGGGAAGCGTGTCGCCGGCGGCGTCCGCGTCGTGGGAGTGGTGGGCCCATCGAATCGCCCCGTTGGGGTTCCCGTTGGGGCTGGCGTGGGCGTCGTCGGAGCGGGTGACGGCGTCGTCGGCGCCGGGACCTCGGAACCGGGGAGCACGACGAACGCGATCGCGCCAACGACGACGGCCAGCGCCGCCGCGATGCCCAACACCCACGAGATTACCGAGGCCATGTTCTTCACACCCTGGCCGAATCGCACCACGGGCGGCCCGGAGGGACCCGCCACGCCGGATGGAGACGCGGCGCGCGATTCAAGGCGTGGCGGGCAGGCGCGTGCCGAGCTGCGGCTCGGCGGTGACCGGGGTCGGAAGCGGGGTGCCGAACCCTGGCGCGACGGTGTCGTCACCGCTCCGCGTGATGAGCACGACGGTCAGCACGAGCACGGCGGCGACGAGCGTGGTGCCGATCCAGAGCCGTAGCAGCGACATGGCCTTGATGTAACCGTGCGCTTCCGCGCCGCGCGGCACATCGGCAGTTGGGACGAAGCAGCGGCACCGGCTCCGCTCTCCGCGGTGGCTTCGCCGTCAGCCGATGATGCCGGGCAGCTCGGGGCGCCGCTTCGACACGCCCGCGGCGTCGGCGGTGGTGCGACTGAGCCTGCCGTTCTTGAAAAACTCCAAGAACACCTGGTTCAACAGGTCCGGGCGGTCGGTTTGGCCCTGGTGGCCGCACTCCTCCGGATAGAAATACTGCATGAATGGCGTCTCGTCTTCCTGAAGGTACGCGTTGGTCACCGGGTTCAGCACGTCGTTGGCGCCCCACAGCAGGATGTGCGGGTGCGTTATCTGCTCCAAGCGTCCGCGAATGCGGACCGCCTGCTCCAAGTTTGGGTCCGACGGCAGCCGGTCGTTGCCCGCGTGATAGGCCTTCAACGACTCGCGTTGCGCGATGGCGGCCTTCGTCCGCATCTCCAACAGATCGTCGGTGATGGTCTCGTGGCGATAGATGATTGGCTCGACCATGCGCCGCATGGATGCGGTGGTGCCGTCGAACCACTCGCGGTTCACGGCGTTCACGCTCAGGGTGCGCTTCACCCTTGCCGGGTCGACGTAGCCGGGTATGTTGCCGGCCACCAGGATGTAGCTATGCACGCGCTCCGGGTGGCTCACCACGAAGAGGGCGGTGTTGGTCGAGCCCATGGAGTTGCCCGTCATGTGGGCTTTGTCGATAGCGAGCGCGTCCATGAACATCTTGAGGAAGCGCAGGTGGCTGAGCCGCCCGAGCATGGGCCAGTATCGTGGCCGTGTGTCGGCGAGCCCATAGCCGGGGAAGTCGGGGGCGTAGGCGCGGAAGCCGTGCTCGCCGAGGAACGTGAGCTGGAAACGCGCGCCCGCCAGTCCGGACGAACCGGGAATGCCGCCATGGAGCAGCAACACGGCCGGCCCCGTCTCGCCGGCCGTCATGTAATGGGCGATCGAACCGTCGGCGAGCTGGACGTAGCGGCTGGCGATGCCGGGGTGCGGCATCAGGCCTTCGCTGGTGAGCGGCATGGTCGACTCCTGGTTGTGCTGCGCGCAGTCTACGCCGTCGCCGCCGGGGCTCGCCACCTGCCGCGAGGCCTAGCGGCTTTTGGCGCGTGGGGCTAGGCTACGCACAGCGCCTCCGTATCTCATGTCGAGGGTGACCGCGTTGGAGATCACGTGCCGCTCCATGCAGGAGTCCGACTTGCCGCTGATGTTGGCGTGGCGGCTGAACCCCAAGGTCGGCGCGGGCCTGACGCCGGGCAAGCAAGCGCCGACGTGGGACGAGCACCGGTCGTGGTGGCGGCGGCGCGAGGGGCGCGTCGACTGGATCATCGAGGCCGAGACGGACGACTTCGGCAAGCGCCCCGTCGGCTCGGTCAATGCGCGCCTGGGTGGGTTGGAGCCCGAAATCGGCGTGTTCGTCGGCGAAACGACGTTGTGGGGCAGGGGCGTCGCCCGCGCCGCCATCGACCAGCTGTGCGCGTGGCTGGCGGCGCAAGGGCACGTCGCCGTGGTTGCCACGATCGCCAAGTCCAACGAGCGTTCGCGCCGCCTGCTTCAGGGGTGCGGCTTCGCGCGCGTTCAAGCGACGGCGCCCGATACCATCCGCGTGCGGCGCGAGCTGCGCGCCGGTCAAGCCGCCGCGAACGTCCCCCGTCACCGTGGCGTGCTCTCGAGGCTGCTCCCGCGGGAATGACGACGAGGCCCCGGTGGGTGACCGAGGCCTCGTCGAATTCGCGTGATCGTGCGGGACCGGTCAGGCGCCGGTGTCGCCCCCGAGGTCGCGGTTCGGGACGGCCTGCTTGCCGGTGAACTCCAGCTGCAGGTCGGCGACGTGCTCCACCCCGATGGACCGCCACTGGTCCACCTGGCCGCGCGCCTGGCGCTCCACCATCTTGCGCCAGCCGGTGATGGAGGCGTCCGTCTTCATCAGGCGCTCCGCCTTCATGTTGCTGGTCATCTCGGCCACCATCGCGCCGTCCTGGCTGTTGAACCGCCACTCGCCGACCCACCGGTGCCAGAATACGTACTTCAGGCGCGAGACGAGCTTGGCGACGGGGTTCGTCGTGTAGCGCACCATGTGTTGGTGGTAGAGCTCGTTCTCCGCGTCGATCGGCACGTGAAACTCATACGAGAGCACCATGGGATAGGGCCAGCCGACGGGGCGGTAGATGCAGGGCAAGCGCGTGGTGCCGGGGCGCCCGCCGACCGGCATCTTGCCGATGGCCTCGCGCTGGCGCATCGTCATCGTGCGCTTCTCGTTCAGCTGGTTGATGCGCCACCAGCGCTTCTTCGGCCAGGTGCCCAGGCCGGGGTAATCGGCATACATCTGGCTCCAGTCGACGCGGCGGTAGATCCACTTCTTGTCCGGCGTCTCCACGATCTTCACGTCCGTCCACGCTGGCGACTGCCGCCACCTGGCCTGGATCGAGTCCTTGTGCAGGTAGCGCGCGTGGCCCTCGTCGATGGCGTTCTCCACGCCGAAGCGCCAGTTGCCGTAGCGCGCGTGAATCCAGCCCATCTTCACCGCGTCGTCGCGCAGCATCTCCTCCGGAATGTCCTCCTCCACCGGCACCATCGGCGCCCCCGCGCCCATCCACACCCAGATCAGCCCGGAGCGCTCCTCCACGGGGTAGGCCTTGATGGCGGTGGTGGAG
>VGZX01000059.1 GCA_016872415.1 SAR202 cluster bacterium
GCCGTGGCCGCCGTCGCTTGGGCGAGCGCGGCACGTTCGAGCGCCGGGAAACCCCCGCGCCCCCGCCCGCCATCGCCGGCGACGCCGCCCGCAAACAGGCGGACGCCGCGCGCCTCGAACGCTTGCGCCAGTGGGCCGAGGCCGACGAGGCCGAGGAGGAGGCGGAGGAGCCGGAGGAGACCGAGGACGAGGTCGGCGTTCCCGCGCGGGAACGCGTGAGCAAGCGCGAGCGGCGCGCCATGGGCCCGGACGAAACGCTCGACGTGTCGTTCATGCACCCCAGCGAGCGCGAGATCGCGAAGGCGCTGGACTTCTACGGCATCAAGTACCTTTACGAGCCGCGGTCGTTCCCGCTTCGTTGGGAGGGCAACCGCGTGACCGAGATGTTCACGCCCGACTTCTACCTGCCCGCCGAGGACCGCTACCTCGAGCTGACGACGATGAAGCAGAGCCTGGTGACGCAGAAGAACCGTAAGCTGCGCCGCCTTCGCGAGCTCTACCCCGATGTCAACGTGCTGCTGCTGTACCGGCGCGACATCATGCGGTTCCTGGCGAAATACGGCCACGGGCCCATGGCCGGAGCCAAGGTCGTGGGCGGCGTGCACCAGCTCATCGGCGCCGACGAGGTCGCCAAGCGCGTGCGCGAGATCGGCCGGCAGATCACGAAAGACTACGCCGGCCGCGACCCCGTGCTCATCGGCGTGCTGCGCGGCGCGATGGTGTTCCTCTCCGACCTCATACGCAACGTGGACGTGCCCGGCGTGCAGATGGACTTCATCAAGACCTCGTCCTACGCGGGCGCCGAGCACAAGGGCGTTTCGCTCGTGAAGGACGTCGAGGTGGACTTGAAGGACCGTCACGTCATCCTAGTCGAGGACATCGTCGACACGGGCCTCACGCTGAAGCACCTGCTCGGGCACCTCGCGACGAAGCTGGCCGCGAGCCTCGCCGTGTGCGCGCTGCTGGACAAGCCGGCGCGCCGCATGACCGACGTCCGCATCGACTACGTCGGCTTCCAAATTCCGGACGAGTTCGTGGTGGGCTACGGCCTGGACTACAACGAGCAGTACCGCAACCTGCCGTTCGTCGGCTACATCAAGCCCGAGGAGCCCAAGTTCGAGCCCCAGCGGTAGGGGCCGCCGCCCGCGAGCGCGGGGGTCACCCCGCCGAGTCCGGCCGGCGCCCTTCCGTGCACACGTCGCGGACCGCGCACGCCCCACACAGCGGCGCCCGCTTCTTGCAAGTGAGGCGCGCGTGGGCGTCCAGCAGCGCGTGGTACTCGTTCCACAGCGCGACATCCACCGGCAGGTTCGCCTCGAACAACGCCTGGTACCCCTCGTACGTGCGTTTGGCGGGCTGGATGCCCAGGCGGTCGACGATGCGGACGGTGTACGCGTCCATCACGAACGATGGCAGGTGCGCCGCGTAGAGCACGATGTCGTCCGCGGTTTCGGGCCCGATGCCCCACACGCCCAGCAGCTCCGCGCGCAGCTCCTTCGCATCGCGCTCGCGCCAGCGTCCCACGTCGTCGCCGTGCGTGGCGAGGTGCGCCGCCATCGCTTTCAGTTTGCGCGCCTTGCTCTTGAAGTAACCGCTGGGGCGAATCAGCGCCGCCAGCTCGTCCTCCGGCATGTCGCGGATCGCCTGAGGCGACAACGCCCCTGCCGCCTTCAGGTTACGCAGCGCCTTCTCGGCGCCGCCCCACGACGTGTTCTGCACCAGAATGGCGCCGAAAATCGTCTCCATCGGGCCGTCGCCCGGCCACCAGCCCTGCGGCCCATACGCCGCCAGCAGGCGGTCGTGGATGTCCAACAACAGAGCGGGCAGGTCGCGCCGCCGCGGCCGCCCCGCCGGTTTCCGGGGACGCTTGCTTGGAGGTCGTGCTACCATCGCAGCACATCATAACCGAGGACACGCCGTGACCAGCTTCGTCGACAAGCTCGATGCCGCCGCCAAGCGCAATCGCAGCCTGCTGGTGGTGGGCCTCGACCCCTGGCGCCCGTCGATGCCCGTCAACGACATCGGCACCTTCACGAAGGCGATCGTCGACGCCACCGCCGATCTCGTTTGCGCCTTCAAGCCGAACTCGGCCTTCTACGAGGCCGAGGGCATCGAAGGCATGCGCGCGCTCGAGGCCACGATGAAGGCCATCCCCAGCCACATCCCGGTGATCTTGGACGCGAAGCGCGGCGACATCGGCAACACGGCGCAAGCCTACGCCAAGGCCGCCTTCGAGATATGGGGCGCCGACGCGACGACGGTCAACGCGTGGGGCGGGCGCGACTCGGTGGAGCCGTTCCTGGCCTACAGGGACAAGGGCATCTTCATTTGGGTGCGGTCGTCCAACCCCGGCGGCGCCGAGTTCCAATCGCTGCCCGTCCACGGCGAAACGCCGCTGTACGAATACATGACCCGCGAGGCCCAATCGTGGAACCAGGCCGGCAACGTCGGCCTCGTGGTGGGCGCGACGGCGCCGGGCGAGCTTGCCCACGTGCGCGCCCTGTGCCCCACGATGCCGCTGCTCATCCCCGGCGTCGGCGCGCAGGGCGGCGACCTGGAGGCGAGCGTGCGGAACGGCATGGACGGCCGCGGCCGGCGCGCGCTCATCAATGCGTCCCGGCAGGTCATCTACGCCGCGAAGGGCGCCGGCTTCGCGGAGGCGGCGCGCGATGCGGCGACAAGGCTGCGCGACGCGATCGGCACCGCGCGCGGCGAAGGCTCGGGCTTCGCATGGTGACGCCGTTCGCCCTGGGCGACACGCTCACGCTGCGTAAGGCTCATCCTTGCGGCGGCCACGCCTGGCGCGTCGAGCGCGTCGGCGCCGACATCGGCATCCGTTGCCTCACCTGCCAACACTACGTGCTCGTCTCGCGGCGCACGCTGGAGCGCGGCCTGAAGAAGCGCGAGTCCCCGGCGGACCGCTCCTCCACGTCGGCGTGAGCCCGCGCGAAATGGGCTCCGGGCGGCCTCGCGAAAGGATGGCCCCCGCCTACCCTTTCGTACATCGTGGCGGCCGTCGCGCCGGCATACGCTATTCGACGGTCGGCGGCCGGATGCGCCAATGGACCTCGCGATGCGAGGCCGCCAGGCGAGCCCATCCGAACCCGTCGCCAGAGGTAGCGTCATGTTGGAATATCTGTTCGGCGAGTACCACCGCGAGCTGATCGAAGCGGCTGGCGGCCGGTCGCCGAAGGCCGCCCCCGCGCCGCGCACGCTCCGCTTGGCGAAGCCCATCGCGCGCGCCGTCGCGCCCTCCGTCCAAGGCGCCATGTCGGCCCTGGCGGAGCACAAGACCAACCCCGTGCCGTTCGACGACATCATCAAGGCGGCGGCTTAGGCACGCGCGGCGGTCGCGGGCCGGGGCCGCGACGGTAGCGGGCGCCAGTCGCCCACCGCCACGCGCCCGGGCCGGGCCTTAACGGGGCGTTAATCCGGCCCTCATCGTCCCTTCACCAACGCCGGTTTCACACGCGGTTCAATGGATGCGGCGCGCTCGCGGGGCCCGGCACACGGGAGCCTGCCGACGGCGGCCAC
The DNA here is from genome assembly GCA_016872415.1 of SAR202 cluster bacterium. Classification (GTDB taxonomy): domain Bacteria; phylum Chloroflexota; class Dehalococcoidia; order Lucifugimonadales; family Australimonadaceae; genus VGZX01. Next base: position 3,535 of record VGZX01000059.1, read on the forward strand.
GCAACGGCCCTGGCGCGACATGCCGGGGCCGGTTCGTTCTTGCGACAGCGCCACGTTGACGTTTCGCATTCAAGTGCGTAGCGTCGCGTGAACCGATTTCATCATGCGGCGAGGCGTGGCATGGGAGCGAGCCGTTCCAGCACCCGGTCGGCGATCCACGGGCAAATTGGGATGTTGGCGACGTTGCTTGCCCTGGTGGCGGCCCTTGCCGCCTGCGGCGCGCCCGAGCCCGCCGAGCCGAGCGATGCCCAGGCAATCGCGCAGCGCGTCAGGGCAGCCGCGCGCGATGTCGCCACCTACCGGACCAGCTTGTACACGACGGTCAGAAACAAAGCCATGGGGGATCCGGTGGCGTACACGATGTCGAGCGTCATGGAGAGCGCGACCGACACCGCTCGCCGACGAAGCGGCGTGAGCGGCACCGCCACTTTCGGCGTGTCATACCAATCCGACCCCGTCGGGTCGGCCACGACGTCGATGTACATGATTGGGTACGACGTCTACGCCCACACCCGCTTCGAGCCCGGCCCTGGCGACCAACCGTGGATCAAGTCAACCATGCCCGCGAGCATGAACACCCAATTCGACGATTTGTGGGCAGCCGAAAGCCTGGAAGGCCGCACGCGGCTGCTCGAAGATGTCACGGAGTCTTCCTCGTTCGCCGTCGAAACGATCGAGGGCCGTGACTATTACGTGCCGGAGCTTCAACCGAACATGCGCAAGATACTGGAAGCCCCGGGATCGGGCCTCTCGTCCCACGGCGCGATCGACCCTAACGTCCTATCGGCGATGACGGACTTGTCGTGGTCCGTACGCGTCCGCTACTGGATCCACCCTGAAACCTTCTTGCCCCTGCGCGCCTTGTTCGAAGCGGACACGGAAGCCGGGGACGACGGCTCCATCGCCGTCCTCGAGATCCGCATGGATACCTTCTATTGGGACTTCGACGAACCGATGGACATCGCGCTGCCGCCCGAGGCGTTGAATGCGGTGGTGCGGCCCTGGGCCGACCGCGGGTTCTGAGCCCGCATCGAGCCGCCCGGCACACGGGAGCCCGCCGACGGCGGCCGCGCCGCCAGGGTTAGTAACGGCCCAGCGGCAGTCGCAGCAGCGCGCGGATCATCGTGCCGACGGCCAGCAAGCCGAAGCCCATCGCCAGCGCGACGTTCGCCACGTCGCTCGCCTCGCGACGGCTGCGCGGAAAGTCGAAGCGCTCCCCGGACGGCCGCTCGGCGGCATAACGGCCAAAGCGGTTGCGCGGGTCGGTCACCCACATGCGGCGGGACGGATCGGATGGGTCGGTGACCCAAATACGCTGCGGTGGCATGCCTCTCGCTCTCCAACATCGAGGGGATTTGCGGGCCGCCGGTAGTGTACGCGCGAGGGGGTGCCGCGCGTCCAGCCGGACGGCGGGCCGATTCGGTTGGATTAGTCCTGTCGCGCGGCGGGGGAATCCGAAGCAAAAAAAGGGCCCCGCCGAAGCGGAGCCCTCATCTTGTCATCGCTGGCGACCCGGACCGGACTTGAACCGGCGATCTCTTCCTTGACAGGGAAGTGTGTTAACCAGGCTACACCACCGGGCCGCGATGCCTTCCGGCCGTGCAAACGAATGCTCGGATCGCTCCGAGCACGCGACAATCATAACAGGTGACGCGCGTTTGGGCGATGCCCCTAATAGGCGCATCCGATGCCGCGATAGCCCACGACCACCTTGTCGCCCTCGACCATCACCGGCGTGATGCGCTCGCCCCCCGCCAACTTCTCGACCAATTCCTGATACTCGGGATGGTCGATGATGTTGATCTCCTGATATTCCGTGCCCGCGTGGTCAAGGTCGTGCTTCAGCGCGTCGCAGTACGCGCAGTCGTAGCGCGTGTAGACGATCAGGTCGGACTTCTCGACTGCCGGCATGCTCACCTCGCGCTATAAGTAACGTGGGCGACACTGAAATTATACGTTATTCGTCGAACGCGCGGAAGACCAAGCACGCATTCTGGCCGCCGAACCCAAAGCTGTTGGACAGCACCGTCCGCACCGGCTTCCGGCGCGCCACGTTCGGGACGTAGTCCAGCTCGCACGCCGGGTCGGGCTTCTGGTAGTTGACGGTGGGGTGCATCACGCCCGTGAGAATCGTCTGCACGCTGGCGATGGCTTCCATGCCGCCGGCGCCGCCGAGGGCGTGGCCGATCATCGACTTCGTGGAGCTGATCGGCACCTTGTACGCGAAGTCGCCGAACACCCGCTTGATCGCGGCCGTCTCCGAGGCGTCGTTCAGCGGCGTCGAGGTGCCGTGCGCGTTGATGTAGTCGATCTCGCGCGGCCCGACGCCCGCGTCGTCCAACGCCCAGCGCATCGCCCGCGCCGCGCCAGCGCCGTCCTCGTCGGGTTGGAACTGGTGGTGGGCATCCGACGAGGCGCCATAGCCGACCACCTCGGCCAGCACCGGCGCGCCGCGCCGCAGCGCGTGCTCCAGCGATTCGACGATCAGGATGCCCGCGCCCTCCGCCGGCACGAACCCATCGCGGTCGGCGTCGAAGGGCCGGCTCGCCAGCGGCGGGTCGTCGTTATGCGAGCTCGCCAACGCCCGCATCACGGCGAACCCGGCCAGCCCCAGCTCGCTGATGCCCGCCTCCGCGCCCCCTGTGATGACGACGTCGGCCGCGCCGCGGCGGATCACCTCGGCCGCCTCGCCCACCGACTGCGTCGACGCGGCGCACGCGGTGACGATCGTGTTGCTGATGCCGTGCGCCCCGAACAGGCGGCTGATGTTCGCCGCGGCCATGTTCGGCAGCGCCATCGGAAAGAAGAAGGGAGACATGCGCATGCCGCCCTTCGTCACAACCGTCCGCATCGCCTCGTCGATGTTCGGAAAGCCGCCGTTGCCGTTGCCGAACACCACGCCGAAGCGCGTGCTGTCGATCCGCTCGGCCGAGAGCCGCGCCTGCCGCGTCGCCTCGTGCGTGGCCGCCACCGCCAGCTGAGAGAAACGCGCCATGCGCCGCGACTCGCGCTTGTCGATGTGCCGGTCCGGGTCCCACCCCTTCACCTCGCCCGCCACCTGGCACGGATACGCGCTGGGGTCGGTCAGCGTCATGCGACCGATGCCGGAGCGACCGGCCACCAGGCCATCCCAAAACGCCTGCACCGATTCGCCCAGCGGCGTAATCGCGCCCATGCCGGTCACGACCACGCGCTTCTTGCCGTTACGGGTAAATTCCACCATGCGCTGCACAGCCTTTATGGTAAGGTGCCGGGGCGCGCGGTCAGGCTCGCTGGGTCTAGCTCCGGGTAATGCTCGGGCGGAATCCCGAACCATGACTCGAGCACCTCGCCGACGATGAACAACGATCCCGTCGCCAGCACCAGGTCGTGCTCGCCTGCGTGCGACCGCGCCAGCGCGAGCGCCGAGGGCACGTCGACGGCGGCTTCGGCCGCGATGCCGGCCTGCTGGAACGCCTCGCGCAGCCTGGCCGCCGGCACCGCGCGCGGGTGCCGCGACGCGCAGGCGATGACGCGGTCCGCGATGGGCGCGATCTCCGCGATCATGTGCGCGAGGTCCTTGTCGCTGGACATCCCGTACAGCAGCACGGTGCGGCGCGGCGCGATGAACTCCCGCACCGCCTCGCGCAGGCGGCCCATCGAGTAGGGGTTGTGCGCGCCGTCGACGACCACGTAGGGCCGCGCGCCCAGCACTTGGAAGCGGCCGTCCCAGTGCACCTCGCGCACGCCGGCGACGATCGAGTCCGGCGTCACGGCCATGTCCATCGCCTCGACCGCGGCGACGGCGACGGCGGCGTTCTCCTGCTGGTGCGAGCCGAGCAGCGGCAGCCAAAGGTCATACGCGCGGCGCGGCGTCCGCACGGTCACGGCCTGGCCGGTCAGGTCATGGCGGCCCGCCGTCCATGTCACGTCGCGGCCCGCCTCGACCAACCGCGCGCCCATCTCCCACGCCTTCGCGCGCACCACCGCCATCGCCTCCGGCACCTGCGGCGCAGTCACGACCATCGCCCCGCGCTTGATGATGCCCGCCTTCTCGAACGCGATCTTCTCGATGGAGTCGCCAAGCACGGCGGTGTGGTCCATGCTAAGCGACGTGATGACCGCGACCCGGCCGTCGGCCACGTTCGTCGAGTCCAGCCGGCCGCCCATGCCCACCTCGATCACCTGCACGTCCGCCCGCGACGCGCGCGCCAAGTCGAACGCCATGATCGTCATTGTCTCGAACGTCGTCGGCCTGCCCTCCGGGCTCTCGCGCTCCATCGCCTCGACGTGCGGCCAAACGCGCTCGGCCGAGGCGGCGAACTCTGCCTCGGTCGCCGGCTGCCCGTCGATCCGCAGCCGCTCGCGGAAGGTGATGAGGTGCGGCGACGTGAACAGCATCGTCCGCAGGCCGGCGTGGCGCAGCATGCTCTCCGACATCGCGGCCACGCTGCCCTTGCCCTTCGTGCCCGCCACGTGCAGCACGGGCGCGCTCCGCTCCGGGTGGCCCATGCGCTCGGCGAACTCGGCGGCGCGCGCCAGGTCGATCTTCAACAGCGGCGGCGCGATCCCCGCCATGCGCTCGCCGTCGGCCAGCAGCAACAGCCGGTGAAGCGCCTGTTGATAGGTGAGCCGGGGTGATGGGGAATCGGGCGTTGAGGGCTTCGACACTCGTAAAGCCTAGCAGAGCGCCACCCGCCGGGCAACGAACGGTTGGCCCTCGCGCGGCCGCGCACGCCAGCCCCCATGACCGCTCCACGCTCGCCGAGGGCCGGCGTCCCGTACAATGCCGCCCATGGACCACACCATGCTGCGCGAACGCATCGCCGTCGCCCGCGACGCCATCTACATGAACACCGGCTGGGCGGGCCCCAGCCCAAGCGGCGTGCTCGACCGCGTCCACCAGGCCTTGACGCGCGAGGCGGGCCTTGGCCCCGCCAGCCCGGACGGCATCGCCTTTCACCGCGCCCTCTTGCGCGAGGCCCGCGAGGCCGCCGCCCGCCTGCTGCGCGCCGGCGTCGACGACGTGTTCCTCACCCACGGCACCACCGAGGGCGTCAACATCGTCCTGCACGGGTTGGACTGGCGCCCCGGCGACGAGCTCGTGACCTGCGACCTGGAGCACCCCGCTCTGGCCGACGCCGCAGCGTTGCTGGCGGAGCGGCGCGGTGTCGTCGTGCGGACGGCCTCGATGCCGCCCGACGCCACGCCGCGACACGCAGTCGATGCCGTGCGCCAGGCCTTGACGCCGCGCACGCGCGTGGTCGCCCTCAGCCACGTCCAATACTCGAGCGGCCTGCGGCTGCCCGCCCGCGAAATCGCCGACACCACCCACGCGGCCGGGGCGCTGGTGCTCTACGACGGCGCGCAGACGGGCGGGCACCTGGCCCTCGACATGGCCGCCATCGGCGCCGATGCCTACGCCGTCTCGGGCCAGAAGTGGCTGCTCGGCCCCACCGGCACGGGCGCGCTGTTCATGAACCCGCGCATCCGCTCGGCCGTCCGCCCGCTGCTCGACCGCGCGGCCGAGGGCGACCACGCCTACACGCTCGCCTCGCACGGCGCCCCGCTGCTGGCCGGCTTCGCCGAGGCCATACGCATCCACGAGGCGCTGGGCCCCGCGGCCGTAGAGGCGCGCGCGCTGCTGCTCGGCGCCCGGCTCAAGGGGCTGCTCGGCGCGATACCCGGCGCGAGGCTCACCGGCCCGGTGGACGCCGCCGCGTCGTGCGGCCTCGTCACCATCGCCATCGATGGCTGGCCCCCGCCGGCGGCCGTCGACCGTCTATGGCGAAGCCACCGCATCGCCGCGCGCGCCGTCCGCAACCCCGACGCCGTGCGGTTCAGCACCGCGCCCTTCAACACGGAGGCCGAGTGCGAAGCGGTGGCCGCCGCCGTGCGTGAACTGGCCACGACGGCTCCATGACCGCGCAAGGCGCGATTGTCGCACGGATTGACGCAGCATGCGGGGTCAAGGGGAAAACCGGGCGCCAAATCTTGTATTTTTGCCTGCCGCGTCGCGCGACCCCCTGCTTATAATCAGGTGATTCGATCGCCTCTGGGGAGCGGCGCTTGTTCACGCACTTGCACGTGCACACCGAGTTTAGCCTGCTGGACGGCATGAGCCGCATCCCGCAGATGGTGAAGCGCGCCAAGGCGCTCGGCATGGACGCGCTCGGCCTCACCGACCACGGCGCGCTTTACGGCGCGGTCGACTTCTACCGCGAGTGCAAGGACGCCGGCATCAAGCCCGTCATCGGCTGCGAGCTCTATGTGGCGCAGAACAGCCACAAGGACAAGCGCCCCATCGACCGCAGCCCCTTCCACCTCACCGTCATCGCCAAGGACAACGCGGGCTACCGCAACCTCATCAAGCTCGTCACCAAGGCCAACCTCGACGGCTTCTACTACAAGCCGCGCATCGACAAGGAGCTGCTGGCCGAGCACGCCGAGGGCCTCATCGTGCTCTCCGGCTGCCCCAGCGCCGAGCTGTCGCGCTATCTGATCGACGGTCAGCGCAAGCAGGCCGAGGACCTCGTTCGCTGGTATCGCGACCATGTGCCGCACTTCTTTCTGGAGATCCAGCGGCACGAGGGCCTCGACTTCCAAGACATGCTGAACAACGGCCTGCTCGACCTCGCCGATATGATGGACTTGCCGCTGGTGGCGACCAACGACCTCCATTACGTGGAGAAGGACGACGCCCCCCTGCAGGACATCCTCCTGTGCATACAGACGAACGCGACCGTCAACGACGAGAAACGTTTCAAGTTCTCCGACGACTCGTTCTACCTCAAGAGCCCCGACGAAATGCGCGAGCTGTTCGGCGATCTTCCGGAGGCGATCGCCAACACCGGGAAGGTCGCGTCGCTCGTCGACGTCCAGCTCGATTTCTCCACCCTGCACCTGCCGCAGTACGACGTGCCCGGCAGTGAGGACGCCGATTCTTACCTGCGTAAGCTCTGCTGGAACGGCTTTGGCGACCGCTTCGGCAAGTCGCCCCGCCCCGACGCCAAGGAGCGCCTCGAATACGAGCTCGACGTCATCACGAAGACCCGCTACCCCAACTACTTCCTCGTCGTCTGGGACATCGCCGACTTCGCGCGCAGGAACGACATCATCTTCGGCGTCCGGGGCTCCGCTGCCTCCTCGCTCGCCCTCTATTGCCTCGGCGTCACCGAGATCGACCCGCTGGACTACCGGCTCGTCTTCGAGCGCTTCCTGAACATCGAGCGCAAGGAGATGCCCGACATTGACATGGACTTTCAGGACGACCGCCGCGAGGAGGCGATCCGCTACGTCGTCCAGAAGTACGGCCAAGACCACGTCGCGCAGATCATTACCTTCGGCACGCTCGGCGCCAAGGCGGCCATCCGCGATGTCGGCCGCGCCCTCGCCATGCCCTTCGGTGAGGTCGACCGCATCGCCCGCCTCGTGCCGCAGCGCGTCGGCATCACCCTCGACATGGCCTTCAACTCCTCGCCGGTGATGCAAGAGGCCTACAACGCCGACCCCGCGCTCCGGCGCCTCATCGATGTCGCCCGCAGGCTGGAGGGCGTCACGCGCCATGCCAGCACCCACGCCGCCGGCGTCGTCATCTCCCGCGACCCGCTCACCGACCACGTGCCGCTCCAGCGCCCCACCAAGGGCGGCGACGAGCAAGACGGCTCCAGCGTCGCCACGAGCCAGTTCGCCATGGAGCCGCTCGCCAAGCTGGGCATGCTGAAGATGGATTTCCTCGGCCTCATCAACTACACCATCCTGGCGAACACCCAAAAGCTGCTCCGCGAGCGCAAGGGCATCGATGTGCGCCTCAAGGACATCCCGTTCGACGACCCCGTCACCTACGACCTGCTCGCGTCCGGCGAAACCACCGCCACCTTCCAGCTCGAATCGCCCGGCATGCGGCGCTACATCAAGGACCTGCGCCCCGGCAACCTCGGCGAGCTCGCCGCCATGGTCGCGCTCTACCGTCCCGGCCCCATGGAGCACATCGGCCGCTTCATCGACTCCAAGTTCGGCAGGGCGCCCATCGAATACCCCCACGAAGACCTGCGGGAGATACTGGAGGAGACATACGGCATCATCGTCTACCAAGACCAGGTGCTGCACGTCCTGCGCCGGTTCGCCGGC
>VGZX01000060.1 GCA_016872415.1 SAR202 cluster bacterium
GGCGGCGACGCACACGCCGCCGTTCGCCATGTCGAAGGTCCAGCCATGGAAGCGGCAAGCGACGGTGTCCTTGCCGGGAAACTCATCCTTGCCGAGCGACATGCGCGCCCCGCGGTGCGGGCACTCGTCGATCATCGCATAGGCCTTGCCGCGACGGCGCACCAGCGCGAGCGGCTCGCCCAACAGCATCACGCGCCGGGGGCGTCTGGTCACCTCGCGGGAGCCGCACACGGGATACCAATAATTCTTGAAGCCCATGACCGCCCGCTCGTAGGGTGTCGATCGCGCTCTCGCCGATGCCTCGGTCCGGTCCGCCGTCTCGGTCATGCGACACCTCGCCAACCATCTGGCGCCACTATATGAAGCCGTGCTCGGGTGTCAAGGCGTGAGCCGCGGCGTCACCTCCAAGCGCCCAAGATGAGGCCCATGAGCGTGAAGGCGACGACATGGTAGCCGGCGTCGATGGCGAGCAGCCGCCACGGCCTGCGCTCGAACAGATAGGTGATGCCGAACGCGGCGGCGACCCAGAACGCGCCGGTCATGAAGCCGGCCGTCGCGCCAAACGCGGCGTCACGGTCGGGTCCCAGGAAGAGCACGAGGACGTAGGCGATGACGAGCGCGAGAACGAACGATCCGGCGAACACGGCGACGGTTCCGCCGCGCAGGTCGCTCGGCGTGAGACGGTTGGCGTTCATCCACGGCTTGGCGAAGAGCAGCGAGTACCACAGCCCACCGACGAGGAAGGCCGATGAGGCGGCGAGGACGGCGAGGTAATGCACCGACGCGATGGCTTCATCGAACGTCATGGTTCCATGCTCCGGTGATGGCGATGGCCGGGTAGTCGGCCACCGTCAGGCCGCGCCGTATTGGACGATTCTTACCTAGTCGACGATGAGGTGGCTCTCGTCGAACGTGCGGGTGCGGAGGTAGGCCTTCGGGCTGACACCCGAGAGGCTCTTGAAGTCGCGGTTGAAGTGCGCTTGGTCGCTGTAACCGGCCTCGTACCCGATCCCCGAGAGATCGGGGGTTCTCCGGCTTGCGAGCGCGTGCACGGTGCGCTGGAATCGGGCGATGCGTTGCAGCGTTTTCGGCGGAACGCCGACGGCGCGATGGAAGCGGGCCACGAACTGCTTGTGGCTCAGCCCGCACTCGTCCGCCAACGGCTCGACGCGTGGCGGACGCGCATCGGTCAGGCGGCTCGCCGCATACTCCACCAGGGGGTCGAGCAGGTCCTCGTCGATGCGGGACAGGAGGAACGACTCCAGCGCGGCGAACTGGTCGGGGAGCCCGCCGTTGGCCGCTTCTACGAGCCGCTCGCGCACGCGACGGGCTTCCGCGCCGAGCACCAGGTCGAACTCGAACACGGCGTTCGTGAACTCGCCGAGCGGGGCGCGCAGGAATGGCAGGACGCCGCCCGGGCGAAAGCGGATGCCGAAGAGCTCGGTTTCGGCGAGCGACTGAATCACGAGGGGCATGTCCTGCATGCCCGCGATCCAGCTGTCACGGTAGAGTTGGCGCACTGGACGGCCGTTCGCCTGGACGACCAGGTGCGGGCCCGTGTTGATATTGAATATCCACTCGACCACGCCGTTGGGCAGCACCTTCTCGCGTGTCTGATTCACGTCGCCCTGGGCGTACCAGAGCGTCTGCACGAAACGCGAGAGTCCGTGCGGGGCCGGTGCGTGACGAACGTGAATTTCATCGCCGCGCTCCGGTGTCGGGAATACGGCGCAGTCTAGCGCAACGACGGGCTTGAGTGGGCTGGGGCTTGGAACGGGGTGATTGGTGGCGCATACGGGAATCGAACCCGTGATCTTCGCCTTGAGAGGGCGACGTCCTTGGCCGCTAGACGAATGCGCCACGCAGCGGCGACAACTCACCGAGTATAGCGCACGGCATGGCGGCGCCGCAAACGCCGCGTGTCAAACGCCTCCTTCACGGGACCGCCGCCGCGTTTCATGTGTCTTGCATGCCGATGCGATAGGCTATGAGACAGCCTCGATGGAGGGACCTTTCGCAGGAGCGCACCATGCAGGCGACATCACCGGTCACGGCGACGGCGGCATCCATCAAGCGGACCATCCCCCTTGCCAAATCGCCGAAGCAATTCTTGAGCGTGTACCTTCGCACGAGCCCGGAGGCCGTGTTGACCCACGAGGCGCGGCTGCGGCTGCTGCCCCGCCTCGACGAGATCGTCGAGCGGCTGCGGGGCACGCCGTTCGAGCGTCAGTTCGCGGAGGACCGCGCGCGGGTCGTTTCGTTCATGGAGGGGCTGCGGCAGCCGGGCGGCGCGACGCTGGCGCTGTTCAGTTCGGTGGAGGCGAAGCACTGGAGCGCGATGTGGTTGCCGATGGCGGTCGACGACCGCGTGCGCTATCGCCACGGCGCTGCGGTGATGCCTCTGCTCGACGTGATTGACGAGCTGGAGCCGGTCGCGGCCGTGTACGTCGCCAACGACACGGCACGACTCATCGCGATTGACGCCGGACGGCTGGCGAGCACGGCGCAGGTTTCCGGCCAGGTGATCTCGCAGCACAAGGGGCTCACGAAGAACGAGCACGACAAGGCGCTGCGCCAGCATGTCGCCAACCTGGCGAGTCGGGTGGAGGCGTTCGTTGGTCAACACCAGGCCGGGCGCCTCTTCGTCGCCGGCACGCCCGAGGCGCTGGGCATGCTGCGAGACGAGCTTTCGCCCGCCATGCGGAACCGCGTTGCCGGCGAGGTGCGCTTGCCAAGCTACGCCAGTGACGATGCCTTCGCGCAGGCCGTGTTGCCCGAGGCGCGCAAGGCCGAGCGCGAAGCCGAGTTGCGAATGGTGCGCGAGGTGATCACGCGCGGCGAGAAACACCAAGGCGCGGTGCTGGGCGCAGCCGCGACGCTGGGCGCCGTGGCTCGGCGCGAGGTGCGGACGGTGTTCCGGGCCATCGATGCCGCCCAAACGGCCCGCTACAGCCCCGTCTCGAACTTGCTGCTGGCGCCGGAAGATGTCCGCGACCCGAAGACGGACATCCCAACCCTGGTGGTGCCCCTCGAAGCCGAATTGCCGGCGTTCGCCATGACCCATGGCGCCGGTGTCGAGGTCGTGCACGGCGAGGCGGCGGCGCTGCTGGCGCCCTACGGCGGCCTGGCGGCGATACTGCAAACCCGCTAGCCGCCGGTCATGGACAAATGGAAGGGACCAGAGCAGCCCTCTGGTCCCGTGGTGCCATTGCAACGACGCGCCCGGCGAGCGGCGGAGCCTGGGTTGCGTTGGTTGCGGAGGGTCGGTGCCGGCCGCTATCTGCTCGGCGTGCCGCTCGACGGTCGTGGATACGCCGACGGCCCATGCTCACGTTCGCGCGGCGCGCTCTCGTGGTCGCGGGCAGGACCGCTGACCCGCGCATCCATGTAACCGCCTCCCCACGACCGGGACAACTGCTCGGGGATTAGTCAGACGCCTGCATGGGGACTAGTCCCCAAGGGCGGCGAACATGGCGCGCCGCATGCATGACGGGCCTGACCTCACGCAGGATGCCGGCAGGCGCGCACAGGAAGAAGAGAGCGGCGGATACGGTGCCTTGGCGCCAGCTGTCGCGGATGACCCGCGTGGGCTAGGGAAGAGGGATGCGGAGGTTGGCTGGGCCTCTAGGATTCGAACCTAGGTAAACAGATCCAGAATCTGTTGTCCTACCACTAGACGAAGGCCCAGCGACAGGCTTCATGGTAGCAAACGAGGCATTCGTTGGGCAATTGCCCCCGGCCGGAACCGCCCGCCCCGCGAACGGCGGCTTGTGGCCGATTGCCGTCATGCCCGTGTCAGCATCGGACCGGACCGCTAGCAGGCGGTCGGGATGATTTTCATGAAGTAGTCGGCTGACTTGAGGCGGGCGACGCACCGCTCCTTGCCCAGCACGACCATCGTGTCGAACAGCGGCGGCGCCTCCGTGCGGCCGGTGAGCGCGACGCGCATCGCGCCGAAAAGCTGTCCCGGTTTCAACTCCAACTCCTCGGCCAGATTGCGATAGGCGGCCTCCAGCGTCGGCGCATCCCACGGCTCGGTGTGTTCGGCAACCCGCAGCGCCCGCGTGAGCGCCTCGCGGGTGTCGTCGCGCACCATGCCCTTCTGGATGATGGTGATCGGGTTGTATTTGGGCTGCTCTACGAAGAAGAAAGACAGCAGCTCCGGCGCATCGTTGAGCGTCTTGAGCCGCTCCCGCTCCAGCGGGATGATCCGCAACAAATAGTCGCGGTCGATCGGACGCGGCGCCTCGGGCGGCAGCTTTTCCTCGATGATGGGCAGCAGCACGTCGGCCAACTCGGTTGCTTGCATCATGCGGATGTACACCCCATTGAACCAATTCAGCTTCTCGATATTGAACACCGCCGGGGAAGCCGTGACCCGGTCGAGGCTGAAATGCTTGATCAGATCGGCGCGCGAGAAGAGCTCGGTTGAGTCGTCGAGCGACCAGCCGAGCAGGGCCATGAAGTTGAGCATCGCGTCGGGCAGGTAGCCCTGGTCCCGGTACTCGAGGATCGAGGTCGCTCCGTGGCGCTTGCTCAGCTTCGAACGGTCAGGCCCCAAGATGATGGGCAGATGGGCCATCACCGGCATCTCGAAGCCGAATGCCTTGTAAAGCTCCTTGTGGCGCGGCGCGGACGACAACCATTCCTCGGCGCGCATCACGTGCGATATCTCCATCAAGTGGTCGTCCACCACATTGGCGAGGTGGTAGGTCGGGAAACCGTCCGATTTCAGCAGGACGAAGTCGTCCAAGAGCGCGGCGTCGAACCTCACCGTGCCTCGGATCGCGTCCTCCACCGCGATCTCGCCCGATAGCGGCATCTTGAAGCGCACGGCCGGGTTGGGGTTCTCCGTGGCCCGCTGCCGCCGTTGCTCCGCGGTCAGGTCGCGGCACCGGCGGTCGTAGCCCGGCGGCTGCTTGCGGGCCTGCTGGTCGGCGCGCATCTGGTCCAGCCGCTGCGACGTGCAGTAACAGCGATAGGCTGCGCCGCTATCGATCAGCAATTCGACGTGCTTGGCGTAGATGCCCAGCGCCTTCCGCTCCGACTGCACATAGGGGCAATGAGGGCCTCCAACCTCTGGGCCCTCGTTCCAGTCCAGGCTGAGCCACCGTAGGCCCTCCAATATCTTTTCTTGCGCGCCCGGCACGAGCCGCGCTTGGTCGGTGTCCTCGATTCGCACGAGGAACTTGCCACCGTTCGCGCGGGCGAACAGCCAGTTGAACAGCGCGGACCGGATGTTGCCGATGTGCGGCTCGCCGGTGGGGCTCGGCGCATAGCGAACGCGGACGGGACGGCTCACGGCGTGACCTCCGGGGCGATTGTGCACAGTGTAGCAGGCGGAGCCTTGCTGCCCGATGCGCGCATCCACGACGGCGGTTAGGTGCGCCTTGTGAATGGCGGCGCAATGTTGACGGTACGGCGCGTGTCGGCCATGGTGGAGATGGGCTATTCAATTCTGACGGGGAGCGACAGCAGCGCCATTGGCATTGGCCCATTCATCAAACGGTGAATTTAGGAGGCGACCATGGCATGCCGCACCACCGGCGACGGCGCTCCGGTTTCGCGCAAGGCGCGAGGCAAGGGGCGTCGTGTCATCCTGATTGGTGAGGCGCGCCCCCGCGCGCGGCGCAAGGAGTTCCGGCGCGCGGCACGCCAACTCGTGGCGCAGGCCAAGCACCGGTCCGCCGCCTAGGCGGTCAGGGGGCCGATGCGCCACGCCGCAGGATTTCCAAGGCCCTCAGCAAGTCGTCCGGCATGGATGCCTCGAACTCGCGCCACACGCGCTCATCGAGCGGTAGCCACAGGCCCAGCTTCCACGCGTGCAAGGCCTGCCGTCCGATGAGCGGAGATGCCTTGCCGTAAGTGGTGTCGCCCACCAGCGGGTGACCGATTGCCGCGAGGTGGACGCGCACCTGATGCGTGCGCCCAGTGAGCAGATCGGCTTCGATCAACGTATGCGCCTTGAAGCGCTCGACGACGCGGAAGCGCGTCAACGCCGCGCGGCCTCCCTCGACGACGGCCATCTTCTGACGGTTGCCCGGGTTGCGGGCGATGGGCGCATCGATCTCACCCTGATCGCGACGTACCACGCCGCGCACCAACGCCAGGTAGCGCTTCTCCACGCGGCGGTCCTTCCACTGACGGCTCAGGCTAGCGTGCGCGGCGTCGGTCTTGGCGATCGCCATCACCCCCGATGTGTCCTTGTCCAGCCGGTGCACGATGCCGGGGCGGTGCTCGCCGCCCACGCCCTCCAGGTCGGGCACGAGCGCGAGCACCGCGTTCACCAGCGTGCCATCCTCGTTGCCTGGCGCGGGATGCACGGTGAGCCCGGCGGGCTTGTCCACCACCAACAGGTGGGTGTCTTGGTGCAGCACCCGCAGTGGGATGTCCTGGGGCAGCAGGTCGATCGGCCTCGGTGGCGGCACACGCACCGCGACCACGTCGCCGGCGCGCACGACGGCCGATGGCTTCGACGGCGCCTGGTTCACGGTGACGAAGCCATCCTTGATGAGCGCGGCGCACCGCGAGCGGCTGAGGTCGGGACAGCGCGAGCGGACGAACAGGTCGAGGCGCTGACCGTCGTCGCCGGCGACGAAGCGGCGGTCGTCAGCCGCGACCGAGTTCATCGGATTTGGCCTCGCCGCTCGTTGGCGTCGGCACGGGATCGCCGTCGGCCGGCGCGGCCGGATGGGAGGATGCGGTGCCTTCGGCGGTGGCGGGGCCGTCATCGGCATCGTCGGCGGGCGCGTCCTGCCGGGGCCTTGGCTTCATGATCAGCGGCGAGGCGATGAGCGCAATGACGCCACTGACGATGGAGGCGTCGGCCAAGTTGAAGATGTACCAGGGACCGATGTCGATGAAGTCCGTGACGTGTCCGTGGATGATCCGGTCGACGAGGTTGCCCAGCGCTCCCGCCAGCATGAGAGCGAGACTGGTGCGGACGACGATGTTGGGGCTGCGCTGGCTGCCATAGACCAATGCGATGACCGCGATGCCGATGGAGGCGGCGATGGTGAGGATGCCGTTGGCGTCGCCGACGAAGCCGAACGCGCTGCCCGTGTTGGGGATGTGAGTGATGCGGAAAAAGCCCCGCTCCGGGACCGACTCGTACAGCGGCACCGTGCTGATGACCGCCCACTTCGTCGTCTGGTCGAGGACGAAAGCGGCGATGGCGACCGCTATGAAGTAGGCGTGCCGGCGCAAGAGTGAGGCCAAGACGATGCGACGCTCCGTGAGCATGGCTGCGGCGCCGTGGTGGCGCGGCGCCGGGCTTCTCCAGTGTACCACGGGCGAAACGGCCCACGAATGCAACATGTGCCGGTAGACTCCGCCCACCGGCGGACGCTACCCTTGCTTGCCATGAGTCTGGACTACTTCCATCCCATCGTGCGCGCATGGTTCGAGCGCAAGTTCGGCGTGCCCACCGAGGCCCAGGCGCTCGGCTGGCCCGCGATCGCCGGTGGGCGCCACACGCTCATCGCCGCGCCCACCGGCTCCGGCAAGACGCTCGCGGCATTCCTCACCGGCATCGACAGCCTCGTACGGCAGGCGCTCACCGACGATGGCCTGCCCGCCGCCACCCAGATCCTTTACGTCTCGCCGCTGAAGGCGCTCGCCAACGACATTCAACGCAACCTCCTCGACCCCTTGGCCGAGATCACGAAACTGGCCGAGGAGATGGGCACCCCCATCGGCGAGATTCGCGCCGCGGTCCGCACAGGCGACACATCGACGAAAGAGCGGGCCGACCTGGTCAAGCGCCCGCCGCACATCCTCATCACCACGCCGGAGTCGTTCTACATTCTGCTCACGGCGGAGCGAAGCCGCCGCGCGCTCAAGCACGTGCGGACGCTGATCCTCGACGAACTGCACGCCGTCGCGCCGAACAAGCGTGGCGCCCACCTGTCGCTGTCGGTCGAGCGGCTGGCGCACCTCGCGGAGCGCCCCGTCACCCGCATCGGCCTGTCGGCCACCCAGAAGCCCATCGAGGAAGTCGCTCGGTTCCTCACCGGCGTTGGACCGGACGGAGCCGCGCCGGAGTGTGCCATCGTCAACGCCGGGCACCGGCGCGCGATGGACCTGACCATCGAGCTGCCGCTGGGCTTCGAGATGGGTCCGATCGCCACGCACGAGGAGTGGGCGCAGGTGCTCGATCAGATCACCGCGCACGTCGAGCGGCAGCACGTGACATTGCTGTTCGTGAACACGCGCCGCTTGGTGGAGCGTGTCGCACACCTCATGTCCGAGCGGCTCGGCGAGGAGCATGTCGTCGCGCACCACGGCAGCCTTTCACGGGAGACGCGGTTCGACGCCGAGCAGAAGCTGAAGGCGGGCAAGGTCAAGCTGTGCGTCGCCACGGCCAGCCTGGAGCTTGGCATCGACATCGGCGATGTCGACCTGGTGTGCCAGATCGGCTCGCCGCGCAACATCGGCGTCGCCCTTCAGCGCGTGGGGCGCTCCGGTCACCGCGTCGCCGGCACCCCGAAGGGCATCTTCTTACCGCTGACCCGCGACGAGATGGTGGAGACGGTGGCCTTGCTCCGCGCCATCGCCAACGGCAAGCTCGACGCGCTCCGCATTCCGCCCTGGCCGCTCGACATCCTCTCGCAGCAGATCGTGGCGGCGTGCGTGAGCGAGGAGTGGGACAAGGACGCGCTGTTCGCGACCGTGACGCGTGCCTACCCATACGCGGCGCTCACGCGCGAGCGGTTCGACCAGGTCATCGCCATGCTGTCGGAGGGCGTCGCGACACGCTGGGGGCGCGGCACGGCCTATCTGCACCGCGACGGCGTGCACCGCAAGGTGAAAGCGCGGCGCGGCGCGCGCATCGTCGCCGTCACGAGCGGCGGCGCCATCCCCGACACCGGCGATTACGCGGTCATCGCCGAGCCGGAGGGCTCGTTCGTCGGCAGCGTCAACGAGGACTTCGCGGTGGAGAGCGTCGCTGGCGACATCTTCCTGCTCGGCAACACGCCGTGGAAGATACGCCGTGTCGAGGCGGGGACGGTGCGTGTGGAGGCCGCGCACGGTCAGGCGCCGACCATCCCATTCTGGCTGGGCGAGGCGCCGGGCCGCACCGTCGAGCTGTCGATGGAGGTCTCCGCGCTGCGGGCCGGCATCGACCGCTGGCTCCCGGACGAGCGCGCGGCGGTCGACTGGCTCGTGGGCGAGGGCGTCGACCGTGACGTGGCATCGCAGGTCGTGTCGTACGTGGCCGAGGGCAAGCGCGTGCTCGGCATCGTGCCGACGGCGGAGAAACTGGTGGCCGAGCGCTTCTTTGACGAAGCGGGTGGCATGCAGCTCGTCATCCACTCGCCGTGGGGCAGCCGCATCAACCGCGCGTGGGGCCTTGCGCTGCGGAAGCGTTTCTGTCAGGGCTTCAACTTCGAGCTCCAGGCGGCGGCCACCGAGGAGGGCATCAACATCTCGCTCGGCCCGCAGCACTCGTTCCCGGTCGCTGAGGTTTTCCGCTACCTGAAGATCGCGACAGTCGAGGAGGTACTGTTGCAGGCGGTACTGCAAGCGCCGCTCTTCGGCACGCGCTGGCGGTGGGACGCGACGCGCTCGCTCGCGCTGCTGCGCTTCTCGGGCGGCAAGCGCGTGCCGACGTTCATCCAGCGCATGCGCTCCGACGACCTCTTGGCGGCCGTCTTCCCCCATGCGGCGGCGTGCCAAGACAACCGGCCCCCCGGCGGCAAGATCGAGCCGCCGGACCACCCCATCGTCTTCGAGGCGCTGCGCGACTGCCTCACCGAGGCGATGGACTTCGATGGCCTGAAGTCGCTGCTCGCCGGCATTGAGAGCGGTGCGATCGAAACCTACGGCAAGGATACCGTCCAGCCGTCGGTGTTCTGTCATCAGCTCCTCAACGCCATGCCCTACGCCTTCCTCGATGACGCGCCCCTGGAGGAGCGCCGCGCGCGTGCCGTCACGTTGCGCCGCGCGCTGCCCGAGCACGCGCAAGACCTCGGCACCCTGAACCAGGACGCCATCTTGGCCGAGGCCGCGAACGCCTGGCCGCCGGTGCGCGACGCCGACGAGCTGCACGATGCGTTGCTGTCGTTGGTGGTGCTGCCCGAAGCCGAAGGCGCGGCATACCGGCCGTGGTTCGACGCGCTTGCCGCCAACGACCGCGCACTGACGCTCCGCTCCAGCGACCGCCGGTTTTGGGTCGCGGCGGAGCGGGCCGGCGTGGCGTGCGCGGCGTACCCGGGCGGCGACCTTTCGCCCGAGCCGCCCGCGGTCGCGGTCACGTCGGCGACGGAGCCGGAGCAAGCGGTGTTGGAGATCGTGCGCGGGCGTGTCGAGGTGGCGGGACCGTTCACCATCGCCGAATTCGCCCGACTGCTGGCGTTGCCGGAGAGCGCCGTCCAGCAGGCCGTGATCCAGTTGGAAACGCAGGGCCTCGTGCTGCGCGGCCAGTTCCGCGCGGCGAGTCTCACGACGGGTGAGACCGAGTTTTGCGATCGGCGCATCCTGGCGCGCATCCACCGGGCCACGCTCGCCGGCCTGCGCCGGGAGATCGAGCCGGTGCCACCGGCTTCGTTCATCCGATTCCTCCTCGAATGGCAGCACGCGACGCCGGCCACGCGGCTGGCGGGCGACGCCGGGCTGCTGGAGACGTTGGAGCAGTTGCAGGGCTTCGAGGCCGCCGCGGCGGCATGGGAGCAGGCCATCTTGCCCAGCCGCGTGAAGGACTATGCGCCGGCCATGCTCGACAGCCTGTGCTTTGGTGGCGAGGCGGTGTGGGGTCGGTTCGCGCGCCGGGCGCCAGGCGTCACGGTCGCGGCCGGCCTATCGCGCAACGGGCCTATCGGCATCGCGCTCCGCGATGATGTCGAATGGTTGCTCGATCCGGCGCCCGAGGGCGAGGGCCAGGCGCCGCTGACCGGCGCGGCCCAAGAGGTGGTGGAGTACCTGCGGCGAAACGGCGCATCGTTCCAGCCCGACATCGCGAGCGGCACCAAGCGCATGCCGTCGGAGGTCGAGGACGCGCTGTGGCAGCTGGTCGCGGCCGGCCTCGTGACCGCCGATGGCTTCGGAGCGTTGCGCGGCCTCATCACGGGGCTCGCGAGGAAGGTGCGGCAGACGTCGCGGTTCCAGCGGCGGCCGCGCGCGCGGGTGCCGTCGAGCCGGTGGGCGCTGCTGCGCTCCGACGAGGCGTTGGTATCCGGCGACGAGGAGTTGGCCGAGGCGCGCGCGGCCCAGCTGCTGCGCCGCTATGGCGTGCTCACCCGCGAGTTGGTCGCGCGCGAGCCGATGGCGGCGGCCCCGGGCGGCTGGCGCCT
>VGZX01000061.1 GCA_016872415.1 SAR202 cluster bacterium
TCGACGACCGACGAGGCGAAGATCGCGGCGACGGCGGCGTCGGCCACGTTACCGCCGGCGGCGAGGATCGACGCGCCGGCGGCCGAGGCGGCGGGTTGGTTGCCCGCGACCACGGCGCGCGAGGCGTAAACCGGCTGTTTCTCGGTGTGACGTCCAGGCATCGGAGCCTCCATGCTCGTTGGATGTGGCGCGGCCGGGCGCGTGCGCGCGCAGCCGCATGCTAATGCGCTCCATCCCACGCGGCAAGGCGCGGCTTCGGCTGTCCCGTGCGTTGACGGCGGCGCGGGCGGCGTGTAGTTTCGATGGCCGACACTGGCCCAGAGGATTACCAGCGTGCAAGCCCGCTATGACGTGTACGGCGTCGGCAACGCCTTGGTCGACACCGAAATGCAGGTGGGAGACGGCGTGCTATCGACGCACGGGCTCCGCAAGGGCTTCATGACCTTGGTTACCCATGACCATCAGGACGGCCTGCTGCGCGGCCTGGGCGAGTTCCAAGCGAGCCGCGCGGCCGGCGGCTCCGCCGCCAACACCATGGTGGGGGTCGCGCAGTTCGGCGGGCGCGCCTTCTACACCGGCAAGGTGGGGGCCGACATGACCGGCGCGCTCTACCGCGAGAGCATGGCCGAGGCCTGCGTCGAGTTCGATGTCGAGGCCTCCGATGGCGCCGCGACCGGCACCTGCCTCATCCTCGTGACGCCCGACGGCGAGCGCACCATGCAAACGAGCCTCGGCGCGTCCGCCGGGTTGACCGCGCGCGACGTTCAGCCGGACAAGATCGCCGCGAGCAAGGTCGTCTACGTCGAAGGCTATCTGTGGGGCTCGCCGGGCACCCGCGCGGCGGCCGAGCACGCGATGGAGCTAGCCAAGCGCAACGGCGTGACGGTCGCCCTCAGCCTGTCCGACCCCGGCATGGTCGAGGCATTCGGCGACGAGTTCCGGCGCGTCGCCAAGTCGCTGGTCGACATCGTTTTCTGTAACGAGCAGGAAGCCCGCTTCTACACGGGCGGCGGGGGCTCCCGCGAGCACGTCTTGCGCCGGATCGGTGGCGAGGCGAAGCAAGTATTCATGACGTGCGGCGGCGACGGCTCGCTCGTTTACGACGGCGGCCGCATCGAGCGCGTCGCGCCGTACAAGGTCAGGGTCGTCGACACCACGGGCGCCGGCGACGTCTATGCCGCCGGCGTCCTCTACGGCCTCACCCATGGCATGAGCGTCGCGCAGGCCGGGAAATTGGGATCGTTCGCCTCCGCGCTCATCATTACTACGATGGGACCGCGTCTCCGCCATCCGCTGGCCGCCCACGTCCGCGACATCCTCGATGGCGCGGACCCGGCGAACTACCGCAAGTGACGCCCATGGATGCCGATATTCACATCGCCTCGTCGAGCGCCGACATTGACGGCGCCCTGGAAGTGCGGCGCGTCGCGTTCATCGTGGAGCAGCACGTCGATCCGGCCATCGAGCGCGACGAGCACGACGCGACCGCCACGCATGCGGTGGCCGTGGCGCATGGACAAGTCGTTGCGACCGGGCGGGTGGTTCCCCAGGCCGACCGAGGACGCATTGGACGGGTCGCGGTGCTGCCGGCGTACCGCGGGCGCGGCCTGGGCGCCCGCATCATGGACGCGCTGGAGCGGGCCGCCGTCGCCGCTGGGCTGCCGCGCGTGGAGTTGCACGCCCAACGCCACGTCGAAGGCTTCTACGCCCACCGCGGCTATGTGCCGGATGGGGACGAATTCATCGAGGCCGGCATCCTGCACATTGGGATGGTGAAGCGATTGGCCGGCATGGCCGCGCTGCCGCCCGCCGTGGCCGGGTTCCTGCGCCGCCCCGTGCTCGCCCACCTCGCGACCCTCATGCCCGACGGCTCGCCGCATTGCACGCCCGTATGGACCGACACGCATGGCGGTTACATCGTCATCAACACCGCGGCGCACTACGTCAAGGCACGGAACGTCGCCCGCGATCCCCGTGTCGCGCTCTCCGTCAGCCCGGTCGACGACTCCGGCACCTGCCTGTGGGTCCGCGGGCGGGTGGAGGCGGTCACGACGGACGGGGCCTCCGCCCACAACGGGGCGCTGTGGCTCCGCTACACGGGCAAGGGCCCACCGCCGTCGGCCGACCGGCGCGTCCGCATGTTCATCGCGCCGGAGCACATCGCGACCCAGCGCTTATAGTAAGGTACTCAAACCCGCGACAACTGGAGGCAACATGGCGCAATTGAGCAATCAGGCCCAGGACTTCATCCACGGCAAGGTGTGGGCGCACATCGCCACGCTGATGAAGGACGGCTCTCCTCAGGTCACGCCGGTCTGGGTCGAGACGGACGGCAGCAACGTGGTCATCAACACGGCCGAGGGCCGCGTGAAGACGCGCAACCTGCACCGCGACGGCCGCGTGGCGATGTCGATCATGGGCATGGAGTCGCCGTACAAGTGCCTGTGGGTGCGCGGCAGGGTGAAGGAGATCACGACGAGGGGCGCCGAGGAGCACATCAACGAGCTCTCCCGCAAGTACACCGGCAAGGACTACAACTACCGCGCGGGCGAGGTGCGCGTGAAGCTTGTCATCGAGCCGACGCACGTGACGGAGCGGGGCCTGGCCTAGCGAGGCGCCACGCGCCTACACACCGACGAGCCGTCGCAGCAGTTGACCGGCACCTCGGATGCGGAGTGCCGGTTTGAAGGCATCGGACACTGCGTCGAGGTGGGCGAACTCAGCGTCACCAAGGACGATGTCGGCCGCCTCGGCGTTCTCCGCCGCCCGTGCCTCGCTTTTCGCTCCCGGTATTGCGACCACGTTCGGGTGGCGCACGAGCCAGGCGAGCGCGATTTGCGCCGGCGTCGCGCCGTGGGCCCGCGCGACATCCCGCAAGGCGTCGATCACCAGCGCCGCCCGGTGCATGTTGTCCGGCGTGAACAGCGGGTTCGCGAGCCGAACGCCGCGCGGGCCGGTCCCGGCCCCGTAGCGCCGGGAGAGCAGTCCCTGCGCCAGCGGGCTGTAAGCGATGATCGCGCGGTCGTTTGCCTGCGCGAAGGGCAACAGCTCACGCTCGGCGCCGCGCGCCAGCAGGTGGTACGGCACCTGGTTCGAGATGACGGTGGAGCCGAACGCGGCCTCGGCACGCTGCCAGCGGCGCAGGCTGAAGTTGCTGACGCCGACACGGGCCACCCTGCCCGCCTCCACCAACCGCCGCATGCCGGCCATGGTGCGCGCGACCGGCACGATCGGGTTGGGCCAATGCACCTGGTAGAGGTCGATCGTGTCGATGCCGAGCCGCGACCGGCTGGCGTCGGCCGCGCGGAGCACCTGGTGGCGCAGCGCGTGCGTCGGAAACACCTTGGTCGCGACAATCGCATGCGCGCGACGGCCACGAAGGGCATGACCCAGCAGCAGTTTTGACACGCCGCGGGCGATCGACACCCCGACGATGGCGTCGGCCAGCGCCTGCCCGCCGTTGCGCGGCCAGCCCCAGCTCGTCGCGCCGAGCTGCCAAGCGCCAAGGCCAATGACCCACGCCCGCCAGTTGCCAAGTTGAAGGAGGCGCATGCCGCCGGTCACGCCCGGGGAGTGGTCGGCTGCCTGCGAGGCTGCCGCGCCTCGAACGTGCCTTCGATGTCGCGGGCCTCGAGCGCGCCGCTTTCCAACAGCGCGCCTCGGGCGTGGCGCACGCCTTGGCTCGGAGCCGACACCGCGACGAGCCACTGCCCCGCGTCAAGCTGTGCCTGGTAGGCGGCGGCCACCTCGCCCCCCACGCCACGCTGCGCGCCGGCCATGGCGCCTAACCACGCGCCGAACCCCGCGCCGAACTTCCATACGGTGGCGGCCAGCAGTACCTTCACGTTCACGTCGACCGACAGAAGCAAGATGGCGACCAGCGATGGCAGCTCGACGAGCACCGACCCCCAGAGGCCCCATCGCACGGCGGCGCGGAGGATCGACTCTTCCCTACCCAGCAGCCGAGGCTCTGGAGGCCCCATCAAGCCGGGCCTCGTCGGCGCGTGCAGCGTGACCCGCGCGCCGCCACGGGAGAAGCAGCGGAGCAGACTCCGGGCCTGCTCCGCTGTCGCCTCGTCTCGAAAAGAGCCAACGATCGTGGTCACGGTACGCTCCGGGCTTTATGCGCGGGCGGGCACCTTGCCCTTGAGGTACTGGTTGAAGAACTCCACCAGTTTCGGCCAGGCATCCTTCGCCGCATGTTCGCGATGGTTCGGCCCAGGCGCCATGAAGCCATGCCCCGCTCCATCATATGCCACGAACGTGTGGGGCTTGTTGAGCGCCGTCAGCTCGGCGTCCAGCTTTTGCCGGTCGGCCGGCGACGGGTTCTGGTCATCGTTGCCGAAGAAGAACAGGATGGGGCAGCGGATGTTCTTCGAGAGCTCGAACGGCGTGGGGCCGCCACCCCAGCTGCCCATGATGTTGCCCCCGTAGAAGGGCGCCGCGGCCTTGAAGATCGGATTGGACGCGGCCATCAAGTACGTCAAGCGGCCGCCCATGCAGAACCCGGTGATGCCGATGGCCGCGCGGTTCACGTTCGGCAGGCTCTCCAGGTAACTCGTCGTCGCATTCACGTCGATGACGATTCCCTTGTCCTTGAGCTGCCCTATCTTCGCGAACATGCGGTCACGGAAGTTCGGGTCGGACGGCGACGGCATCTCCAGCTCCGGGTTGCTCGCCTGCCGGTAATAAAGGCTCGGAGCAACCGCGACGTAGCCCTCGGCGGCTAGCCGGTCGCACACGCCGGTCACGAACCCGTCGACTCCCGGCCCATGCTGGATCACCACCACCGCCGGGTACGGGCCCGAACCAGCAGGCATGGACACATACGCTGGCATGTTCTTTCCGGCAACATAGATGTTCGCCCATGTGGAGCCCATAGCTAGACAACCTCGCGAATTGAGTTTCCCACGAGGCGCACGGTAGCACCGGCGTCACGGGCGCGCAACGGCCGGGCCGCCAGGCGGTGCCGAGCCGTTGACGGCTCAACGCGCCGCGCGTCGGCTCCGTGGAGCCCAGGGGCCCGGCTCGCCAACGTCGGGCAGGCACACCCGGCAAGGGCGATAGCCGGCCTCGCGCGCGGCTTGGAGCGAAGGAAACGACACCCGGTGCTCGGGTTTCATTCGACGTCCCGGCGGACAGTTAGGGCGGCAAACGATCCCCGTGGTGGAGCATGCCTCGAACATACCTCGTCCTTTCCCGCGGCCGGTGGCCTCCACTGGCGCCCGATATGCGGCATCGCTAAGGGCGGCCAACTCGTCACGCGCGGCGAGCATACCGGCGGCAATGGCGCGCGGCATCCCGATTATTGCGCCGCCAGTGATACTCTAAACCACAACCGCCCGTGGAGGTGCGCCATGACCGCCGGACCGCCCCGGCTGACCGCCGACATCAACGACGTGTTTCACGTCACCCAGGTCACTCGCGGCACTGCGCTGGAAGACCTCGTCGGCGCGGACATCGTGCGCGTGGAGCCAATGGTGGGGAAGGAGAGAATCGAACTCTCACGCCTTGCGGCATATGATCCTAAGTCATACGCGTCTGCCGTTCCGCCACTTCCCCATGCACTCGCCGCGCAAGCCGGGGCCATCGCCCCAATCCTCGCGGGCATCTGGTGATTTTATCCGTTTGCCGGCCGGCCTGGGAGCGCCCGGAGCGACGCGATGCCGGCACGGTTCCAACGCCCGTGATGCATGGCGGGCAGCGGAGGCCGGCGTGACAGCGGCGGGGCGAGGTGCGATGGTGAAGCGAACCCGCACTGGAGGACGAACAATGGCTTCTCCACGATCGCCACGCCCACGGCCCGCCACGCCGCCGGCTCCTCCAGACAGGGTGCCCACCGAGGTGCCGGCGAGGCCGAAGCCGACGCCGCGCCCTGTCCCCGTGAAGCCGGAGCGGCACCGGTAGGCATCGCGTCGCGCGGCGTCATCCACGCGCGGCAAGCAGCGACGCGGCTTGGCGGCGGCGATGACGGCCATGACGGCCCACCACGCTAACCGATATCGGTGAATGACGGAACCGCGAGAAGAAAACTGGTGACCCGGGAGGGATTTGAACCCACAACCCGCTGATTAAGAGTCAGCTGCTCTGCCATTGAGCTACCGGGCCAAGCATATCGCGGTGCACCGAAACCGGAGATGTCGCCGCTCGGCGAAACCAAACGCGAGGGCGGCTGGCGACACCACGAATCTACATTCTATGGTCGCGGGATTCCGATGGTCAAGGCCACCGAGAGCGGTCACGGCGCCGACAACGCAGCGACCGGCGACCTTGTCGGATACTCGCCGCCATTGGGGTGCCAAGCGTTCCGCGAATCAACCCATCGCACCTCGCCCATCCACTGAGACGGTAACCCGCCGTTGCTATAATCGAGTCATGTCCGCGTGACGGCGTCGCCCTCGTGCCGAGGTGGCGGAATGGCAGACGCCGCGGACTTAAAATCCGCTGCCACGGGAGTGGCGTGCGAGTTCGACCCTCGCCCTCGGCACCATGTTGGGTTGGAGCGGGCGCCGTCCGTGGCACCTCTTGATGGCCTTGCCGCGCGCCGTTATCATATGAGGGTTGCATTCGGCGCCCCGCGCCTAGAAGGACGGTCCGCAATGAAGGTCCGCGCTTCGCTGAAGAGTTGGAAGGGCCGCGACAAGAACTCCCAGGTGATCCGCCGCCATGGGAAAATCTTCATCGTGAACAAGAAGAACCCCCGCCTCAAGGCGCGGCAGGGTTAGCGCCCGTGCGCTTCCGACTTGACCGACACGCGAGGCTCCGGCATGCCGGAGCCTCTTTTCATGCCTGTCCGGCGGCGGCGCGCTCCGCCGGCTTCTCCGCCCGCCACGACCGCAGCAGCCGCATGAGCAGCCCCCACCGCAGCGACCGCCACGCGCGCTCGGCTTCCTTCGTCGCCGCCATCGAGCCAATGCCAGCCCCATAGCGGGCCGCCGCGTACGCGTTGCTGATGGCGAGCACCGCCGCCGCATCGCGCGGCATCCGCGAGGCGAGGAAGCGTCCGTATTCGTGCGGGGTCTGGCTCGGCTTGGGCGGGAATCCAACGATGGTCGCCAGCAGGCGCGTCTTGGCATAGATCTCGGCCGGACGGCCCAGGCGCGAGAGCCGATACCACGAGCGGTACCAGACGAGGATCAAGCCCGCGACGGCGCTGAAGGCAAGCGCGGCGAGAGCCAGTTGGAATGGCGACGCCGGCGGCGACGCGACCGGCACGACCTCGTCGCCCTCGCTGAACAGGTCCTCGTCGAGGATCTCGCCATTGCTGGGCGGCAATGGGCTCACCTCGGTTTCCCGCGGCGTGCCCTCGAATTCCACGGCGTTCCCCGGCGTCGGTTCGAACGGCACCCAGCCGTACCCGGGGAAGTAGGCCTCGGGCCAGGCGTGGTAATTGCGCTCGCGCACCAGGTACGTGCCGGTGGCGGGGTCGTACTCGCCTTGCGTGTAGCCGACGACGAAGCGCGCCGGAATGCCGATGGACCGCAGCATCACCACCATCGCCGAAGCGTAGTAGTCGCAATAGCCCTTCTTCAGCGAGAAGAGGAACCAATCGACACCGTCGGCCCCGGGCGGGGGCGCGGGGATGTTGAGCTCATACGGGATCTGACTCAGATAGGTCTGGATGGCAAGGGCTCGGTCGTACTGCGTCGGCTGGCCCCGAACGATGCCGGCCGCGAGAGCGCGGACGCGGTCCGGGGTGCTTGCCGGCAACTGCAAGTAGCCCTCTCGGACCCACCGGGGGTACGCCGTGCCGGCCCTGGCGAGCTCCTCCGGCGTGGCGATGGAGACGCTGCCGCGCGAGACGTAGCGCATGTTGCGACGCGTAGGGAAAAACTCGCGGCCATCGGAAAACCGCACCTGCAGCACTTCGCTCGCGGCACTCGGATACACGAGCTTCTCGGCGGGCAGATTGAAGCCTACCGGCTCGCCGGACGAGAAGAGCGAATCCGTCGCGGCGTCGACACGAAAGGCCGAAACCGTTTCGATGCGCCGCCGGTCGGGGTTTGGCACCTCGTCCTTCATCGCCACGAATCGGGCCCCTTGGGTATTCCAGCCGCCTCCGGTATAGGTGGTGTAGGTGCGCGCCTGCCAATAGTGGTTCGCCGAGCCCTGCACGGTGAAGAGGCGGTCGGCGGTGAGGTTGGGGTTGCCGCCGAAACTCACCTGCTCGCCATACACCAATGTCTTGAAGGAGGCTCGCGACGGCAATCCGCTGAACAACCTCCCGAACTCGTCCTGCGCCTCGACGACATGCCGGCCAAGCCATGATTGCGCTCCGGAGAACGGCGTGGAACCCGGCGTCGGCAGTGCGCCCGCGATCATGACGATGACAAGGCCAAACCCGAAGACGAAACCGACATACGACAGCGCCACGCCCGGGACCGCTCGCATCCGTCGCCGCTGCCAGCCGGCGTGCCGCCGCGCGGTGCTGAGGTGCAGGATGAGCAGCGTGGAGGTGGCGAGCAGGGCCACGATGAATGGGCCGCGCGCGCCCGCGATGTTGCTCAACGTGACGATGACGACGATGCCGGCGAGGCCGACGAGGAACCACCCGAACCGGCGTCGCACGGCCAAGTGCCCGCCGACGTAACCCATGAGGTAGAAAAGGGTCATGAGGAACAGGGCGAATTCGATTTGGCCGGAGCGCAGCTCGGTCCCATTGATCGCCGCGAGCCAGTCCCGCAACTCGGTGACGAGCGCCGCCAGCTGGCCGCCGATGCCGTCGCCCACCACCATGCCGGCGCCGATGGAAACGACCAGCATCGCGCCGATGGGGAGGCTCACGAGGCGAACGCGCCACCCCGGCCAGCCCACCGCGTGGCCGATGGCCGCGAATGAGAGGCCGATGAGGCCCGGCACGGCGACGGGCGGCATGTTGGCAACCCAGTCGGCGTCCGCGATGGGCCAACCGGCGGCGAGGATCACGAGGCCCGCGAGCACCACGGTGAGCGGCCGGCCCATCAGCAAACCTTGGAGGAGGGCCAGGCCCGGCGCCTCGAATGCGGAAGCACGCTCCAAGGCCGCCCGGCGCGCCCGCGATGCCGTGCTCATCGCCGTACCGCCTGCTCGATGTTCGGCGTGACCGACGAGTGGACCTGCATCCGGTGATCGAGGCGACGTTGTATCTCGTCTCCCTTGTGGATGACGTACGCGTCGACATTCGTGCCCGGCAGCCGCGCCGCCAGCCCGGCGCCGGGCGCGCGGCCGTCGAAGCTCGCGGCGTCCAGCAACACCGGCACGACGGCCACCCCGCGGTTGATGAGCGCGGCGGCGGCCTCGGCCACCTCCGTGGCGGGCGCGGGCGAAATAATCACCACGACGGCGCGAGCCGCCGCCTCTTGCGCGACGGTCGCCAACCCACGCGACAATAACGCCGCGCCTGGTTGCACCAGCGCGAGCTCGTGCAGCACGCGCCCCATCTGTCCTGGTCCCGCCCCGGCCTTGACCACCGTTTGCTTGTCGCCGCCGACGACCACGCCGACCGTGCGGCCGGCATCCAAGAAACGCTTGGCGATGGAGGCGGCGATGGTGACGCCATACTCCACGGTGCCCTCCGTGCCCACCCCCGCCTGGGCGGTCTGCGACAGGTCGAGCACGATCCAAATGGCGTCCGACGGGCCCGATGGCTCGCGGTCGTACTCCTTCACCATCAGCTTCCGCATGCGAAGCGTCGACGGCCAGTGGATGTGCGCCGAACTATCGCCGGCGACATGATCGCGAATGCTGCCGGCGATGGGGCTCGGCGTGAAGGTGCGGCCGCGCACCACGCCCTCGCTCCAACCCTGCCCCGATGGCACGTAGAAGCCGGGCAGCTCGACCGTCGCGGGGTAGATCAGCGCCTTGCCCTCCTGCCCCACGCGCACGGTGCGCGCGAACAGGCCGAGCGGGTCGCGACTGGTGACCTCCAGCACGCCATGCGTGAACACGCCGCGGCGGTCCGCTCGCGTGTGGATCGTCCATGACGCCCTGCCATAGGGCCAGAGGTTCACGACCTGACCGGGGTGTTCGATGGGCGACGTGCGGTGGCGCACCTCGAGCAACAGCTTGGGCCACCAATGGTTGCTCCAAACCGTCAGCTGCTGCTCGATCTGCTCGCCGACTTGCAGGTACGGCGTCAGCAGCCGCACCTGGCCGTGCGTGCGCCGCGCCGACAGCACGCTGCCCACGTAGCCGAACGCCGGTATGCCGATGAACACGTACAGTAGCCGATAGACGGCCGACGAGGTGGTGAGCAACGCCACGACCAGCAATACGAAGACCGCCAAGCCCCAGGCGATGCGACCCTTCACACCCCACCTCCGGCGATATCCTGGCAGCCGCTACCTATCGTGGCGCCGCGCCCGGCACCGGCACCGAGTCCAGCACTTCGGCGATCGTGTCTTGCGGGCTCACTCCCTGAATGCGCGCCGCCGAGCTCAGAATGACGCGGTGACCCAGCGCAGGATACGCCAGCTCCTTCACGTCGTCGGGCAGGGCATAGTCGCGCCCGTCGAGCAATGCCCGCGCTTGCGCGAGCCTGAATAGCGCGAGCGATCCGCGCGGCGACGCGCCCAGGTACAGATTGGGATGCTTCCGCGTGGCATTCGCCAGCGCCACGATGTATTCCTGCACATCTTGCCCCACGCGCACCTCACGCACGCTCTCGTGGAGCACCCGCATCTCGCGGTCGTCGATCACCTGCGACAACTGCTCGATGGGGTGGCGGAACTGCTGCGACGCCAGCACGTTC
The DNA here is from genome assembly GCA_016872415.1 of SAR202 cluster bacterium. Taxonomy (GTDB): domain Bacteria; phylum Chloroflexota; class Dehalococcoidia; order Lucifugimonadales; family Australimonadaceae; genus VGZX01. The sequence goes on from VGZX01000061.1 coordinate 10,730, forward strand.
AGCTCGTGCTCCGGCGAGGGATAGCCGAGGTGGATGCGGACCATGAAGCGGTCCAGCTCCGTTTCCGGCAGGGGAAACGTCCCCTCGTATTCGATGGGGTTCTGCGTCGCCAGCACCACGAATAGGTCGGGCATGGGATGGGTGACGCCGTCCACCGTCACCTGCCGCTCCTCCATGCACTCCAGCAGCGCCGCCTGCGTCTTCGGCGAGGCTCGGTTGATCTCGTCCGCCAGCACCACCTGCGCCACGA
>VGZX01000062.1 GCA_016872415.1 SAR202 cluster bacterium
GCCCGGAAGCGGGGCGGGGGGGGGGGGGTAGGCGGCTCCTACGCCGGCGCGTTCAGCAACCGCTCGTAGACCGCGCTCACCTCCTCGGCGAGCCGCTCCGGGTAGAACTGGCGCACCGCGCGCTCACGGTTGGCGCGGCCCATCGCCCGCCGCGATTCGGGGTGCCGTGCCAACCAGCCAATCGCCTCCGCCAGCGCCATCTCATCGCCGGGCTCCACCAGCAGCGCGCGGCCATCGGAGCCGACCTCCTCCGGAATGCCGCCGGACCGGAACGCGACGATGGGCTTCCCGCTCGCCATCGCCTCCAGCACCGTGAGCGGGCAGGGGTCGCCGATGGCCGGCTGCGCCACGATGTCGGCCGCCGCCATGATCTCCGGCGCTTCCGGCCTCGGCTCGCCGAGCATGACGACGCCGCCCAGCCCCTGCTCGGCGACATAGGCGGCCACCTGCTCGCGGTAGCTGCGGTTCCCCACGGTGTATCGGCGGTCGTCCCAGCCGATCATCAGCGCGCGGGCTTGCGGCGCCGAGGCGGCCACGTGGCGCATGGCCCGCGCCAGGAACAGCTGCCCCTTGCCGGTCAGGAACCGTCCAAGGCAGACGACGAGCACGTCATCGGGCGGGATGCCGTAGTCGCGGCGTATGCCCGAGCCGTCCACGCCGGGGTGGAACCGTCGCACGTCCACCGTGTTGAGCACGGCGCTTACCTTGCCTGCCTGCACGCCCCCGGCGACGACGCGGTCGCGTATGAATTCCGACACCGCGATCACGGCGTCTGCCCGGTTGCCCAGCCACCGGAGCAGCCCCCAGCGGAGGTCTTGCGATGGCACGGGCCGCTCGTGCAGGTGCGCTATGAGCCTCGCCCCGGAGCCCCTGGCGACCAGCATGCCGAAAAAGAGCCCGCGCGGCGTCATGCCGCGTAGCCGCCTTGTCGCGCTGACGGTGCGCCACGCGCTCCGGCGCCTGCTACACTGGCGGCACCGCCAACAAAGGAGCGAGGCATGACTACGACCGCGCAGTTCACGGAACGAGGGACCAGCAAGACGGTGCAGGCGATGGGCACGACCATCCATTATCATGAGGTGGGCCAAGGCGACCCCATCGTCTTCCTGCACTCCTACGGGCCGGGCACCACCGCCTGGATCACCTGGCACAAGATCCTGCCCGAGTTCTCCAAGCACTTCCGCTGCATCGCCATGGACCTGCCGAACTTCGCCAAGACGGGCCCCGTGATCTACGAGGAGCCGGTGCACAACCTCCAGGCGAAGACCGCGCTGGCGCTGATGGACGCGCTGAACATCAAGAAGGCGCACATCGTCGGCAACTCGCAGGGCGGCCAAACGTCGATGTCGTTCGCCTACCACTACCCTGACCGGATCAACAAGCTGGTGTGGGGCGCCGGGCACATCGGCACCAGCGGTGGCTACCCGAACGAATACCTCATCTCCAACAAGTCCGAGGAGGGCATCCGCGCCTCCCGCGAGGCCGCCGAGAACCCCACCGTCGAGAACTTCCGCCGCTACCTGCGGCTGCACATCGTCGACGAGTCGCTCATCACCGACGACCTCGTCAACTACCTCATCAAGATGCACACGGGCCGGAAGGACCTGGCCGACGCGCGCGCCAAGTCCAAGAGCACGCCGTACGACCACAGCCGCGACATGATGAATGTCAAGGCGCCGACGCTGGTGGTATGGGGCCGCAACGACCGCACCTGCACTTTCGAAATCGGCATCAACGCGCTCAACCTCATGCCCAAGTCGCGCCTCATCGTGCTGCGCGACACCGGCCATTGGGTGCCGTTCGAGCGCCCCGCCGAATACACGGCGCATGTCTTGAACTTCCTGAAGGGTGACTGGGCGCAGTAGGCGCGGCCGGCGAGATCGCGCGAAACGAGCGGGGGCCCGGCGGCTGCCGGGCCCCTTTGCTATCGTGCGTCGCGATGGCGCCGGTTACATCTTGCCGGCGATGAAGTCGATGATCGCCTGGTCGTGCTCTTCCGGCTTCTCCCACTGCGGCCAGTGGGCCGCGTCGTCCATGCAGTAGTACTTGGAGCCGGGGATGAGCGAGTGGAACCGCTCGCCCACGGCGGGGCCCTCGCCGGGGTTGAACTCCGTCCAGAACACCATCGAGGGGTTCTTCAGTTTGGCGCACACCTCTTCGTCCACGAAATACTTGGTGAACAACACCTTGTCGATGAATGCGTTGGTGTAGACGTTCACCATCGACCGCTGCACCTCGGGGTCGCTGTAGAGCTTCAGGCGAATGTCCACCATCTCGTCGTTCACGCGGTCGGGCTTCGCCATCAGCCACTCCAGCCGCTTGCGGATCGTCGCCGGGTTCGGGTTGCGGACGGCATCGTGCCCGATGACCTCCGCGCCGATCGCGCGACGTTGGAGGACGTGCTCTTGAAGATCACGCGCCACGCGGGGAAGCAGTAACGCCGTGCGGACCATCGCCAAGCTGACCGCGGTGGAGGTGAAGCTGTTCCTGCGCGAGCCGTTCACGATGTTCTTCACGCTGGCGCTGCCGATCATGTTCCTGGTCGTGCTGGGCGGCGTTTTCGGCAACACGCCCGATCCCGAGGGCGAGGTATTCCGTGGCGTCGGCGCGACCGACTATTACATTCCCGCCTACATGGGCTTGGTGGCCTCGGCGCTGGGGCTCATCAGCCTGCCGGTGCACCTGGCCGTCGCTCACCTGCTGGTCACGCTCCTCATCGCCCTCGTCGGCTCGGCGCTGCTGATGGCGACAGGCCTGCTGGCGTACGATGCCGCCTTGCCCGAATCGCCGGTGCTCACGGTCCCCGCCTTCCTGCTCGCCGTCCTGGGGTTCGGGGGCATCGGCATCCTGCTCGGCGCGCTCACGCCCACGGCGCGGGCGGCGCAGGGCCTGGGCCTGCTGCTCTTCTTCATCATGCTGATGATCGCGGGCGCTGGGCCTCCCCGCGAGGTGGTGACCTCCACGTTGCGGACCGCCGGCGACCTCACGCTGCTGCGTTACGTCATCCTCACCCTCCAGGGGCCGTGGCTTGGTTTCGGCTGGGACGTGAAGGCCTCGCTCATCGTCGCGGGCATGCTCGTGGCGAGCCTGCTCGTCGCCTGGCGCACCTTCCGCTGGGAGTGACGCGCCGGCCGCTTGCCGCCGCGCCCGCGGCGGCATATCGTGGCGCCATCGCCGCGCAAGGAGGCAAACGATGGCACTCCGCGTCCAAGAGGGAGTCGTCATTCCGGCGCGCCACGGCCGTGCGGTGCTGGTGCGGAAGGGTCAGGTGCTGCGGATCCACCAGACCGAGCAGCAGCAGGTGGGGGATCGCGTGTTTCTCAACGCGGCCAACCCCCGCGAGCACTTTCACGTTGGGCAGACTTGGGCCATCAACGTGTTCCTCGGCACGGGAAACGCGCGGGCGTTCCAGCACTTCTACTCCAACCCACCGCACGAGAATGTGCTGCTCACCGTCGTCGACGACACGGTGCGGCGTCACTTCGGCAACATGGGCGGGCGCTGCACGCCCCGCCTGTTGGAACTGCGCGACGGCGGCGCGAAACGGCGGACGTGCCAGGAGAACCTCGTCGAGGCGTTGGCGCCGTTCCATGTTCCGGCGGACGGCTTGGGCGACTGCTTCAATGTGTTCATGAACGTGGACATGGATGCCGACGGGAACTTCAAGGTGCTGCCCTCGACCGCCAAGCACGGCGACCGGTCGCCCGTCAATAACTTTGGCGCGCGCTCGCTGGGCTTGCAGGTGCTCGGCTGACGGCCCACTCCTCGACATGATCGCCGGGGCCGAGGGGGCGGCGGCATGGCTGCACCGGTTCGGCGCGACCGAGAGCCCGGATAGTCCGGCCTCCGCTTGTCGCTCTCGGCGAATACGCATATCTTGTCACCACCAAACGGAACGGCGAGATGGAGGAATCCGATGGCATTGACGAGCGAGGGAATCGTGAACATCCCCGGCTTGATGAGCCGGTGGGTGCGGCTGGGCAATGGCGCCATGGCGCACTACATGACCGCGGGCGACTCGGGCCCCAGCATCATTCTGCTGCACGGCGGCATCGTCGGCTCGTCGGGCGCGGCGGGCTGGCGGTTCATGGCGACGGCGCTGGCCGAGGCGGGCTTCCGGGTCTACTGTCCCGACCGGCCGGGTTTTGGCCTGGCCGACACGCGCGAGCGCTATTGGCCGAAGATGGGGTATTTCAGCTGGGTGGAGTTCGTGGACCAGTTCGCGGACGCGGTGGGCCTCGACAAGTTCTTCCTGGCGGGCAACTCGCAGGGCGCGGCCTGCACGGCCTACTACGTGGTGAATCACCCGCAACGCATCGAGCGCTTCGCGTTGATCGCGACGGCGCTGTTCACGCAGCCCTTCGTGCTGGGCGTCGACCAGTCGAAGGTGAAGCAGGGCATGGGCAGCGGCAAGTTCGACGGCACGCCGGCATCGATGAAGGCGCTGATGGAGCCGATCATCTTCCGCAAGGAGGCGATCGACGACGCCCTGCTCGAGATGCGGACGCGCGCCGCCAACAACCAGATGGACGCCTACAACGCCGCGCTGAAGTTCAATACCGAGGCGCCGAAGGACCCGAACTACGCGCACCTGTTCAACCTGAAGGGCCGGTTGGACAAGCTCACCATCCCCGGCATTTACCTGTTCGGGCGCCAGGACGTGTTGGTGCCGGTGGAGAACGGGTATTTGCAGGAGGGACAGCTGCCGAACATCCAGGTCTTCTACCCCGACCAGTGCGGCCACCAGGGTCAGACCGACCAGCCGGAGATGTTCAACCAGGTGTTCATCGAGTTCTTCAAGAACGGCAAGGTGAGCCGCAAGACGGCGGACTGGGCCGGCGTGTCGAAGCGCCGCCCGGAGCTGACGCACCTCGTCGAGCAGAGCGCCGTCGCGGCCGGATAGGCAAACGGCGACTAGCGGCACGAGGCCCCGGAACTCCGGGGCCTCTTCATTTCGGTGGACGGCCGTCGCACACTGGGGCGGCCAAATCAACCGTCAGGGGGAGCAACCATGGCACCGCCGCCCGCGTCGATATTGAAGGCGCTTGCCGAGATTCCGTCGTCCACCTTGCTCGATGTGTTGGACGGGAAGGGCTACACGAACGTGCAGATGCGCGGCGTGCGGTCGCTGGTGCCGGGCCAGAAGCTGGTGGGGCGGGCGGTGACGATGCGCTTCGTGCCGAGCCGCCCCGACCTGCGCGCCCGAGTGATCGGCGGGACGGAGAGCGCGGAATACCGCGCGATGGAGCTGTGCGGCCCGGGCGACGTGCTGGTGATGGACGCGATGCGGATGGGGTGGCCGTCGTCGGCGGGCGACATCAAGCTGTGGCGCCTGAAGCAGCGCGGCGCGGCCGGCGTGGTGACGGATGGCGGCCTGCGCGACCTGGCGACGCTGAAAACGTATGGCATCGGCCTGTTCGCGGCGCGGGAGACCAACGCGACGATGCCATCGCACATGCTGCCCTGGGACACGCAGGCGGCGGTCCAATGCGGCGGCGTGCTGGTGATGCCCGGCGATTACATCACCGCTGACGACGGCGGGTGCGTGGTGGTGCCGGGGCAGCTAATCGAAGAGGCGATCGCGAAGGCGCGCGAGTATGACGCGCTGGAAGCCGCCGTGAAGGCCCGTCTCGCCGGCGAGGACGTGTCGCCGGGCAAGTATTACCCATTCAACGACGCGGCGCGCGGGCTGTTGAGGTAGGGCGTTTTCACGACGAAAGCCGGAAGTCGCCGTGGGGCTCCGCCGCATGCCCCGGTCGCCTCGTGCCCGTCCAGACGTCGTGGGTGTCGAGCAGGCCGCCGGCGATCTCGCCTTGCGTTGACCGCGGAAGGACCGGGGCCGATCGAGGCGCCTGACGGTTCGACGGCTCGTCACGAATGAGGGCCGCGAGGATGCTGGTGAGGTCGCGCGCGGCGACCGTGGGCGTGCGCGGCGTTGCCGGGGGTATGGCGGCGCGCGGCTGGGCATGTGGCGGGGCCTGCGGTGGCCGGTTGGCGGCCATGGGAGGAGAGGATGGCGCCGGTGCAGGGCCGGGCGGGGCTGACGCCACCGGAACGGGCACGGGCGGCCCGGCGGACGCCGGCGTGGCGCGGGCCGGCGCGAACATGCCGAGGTGACGGCCGATGAGATAGGCGGCGCGGTTGGCCGCGTTGGGGTCGCAGGGAGCGTAGGCGGGGGTGCCGTCGGGATTGGGCGCGGCGAGCGGGACGAGCTGGAGGGCAAGCTCGGCGCCACGGCGCAGCACCGCGACCATCCAGTCGGCCGTGGTGGGCGTCGTGGGATCGTAGGCTGGCGCGGGCCGAGCGGCTGGAGCGTCAGCGCGCGGGCGGTCGCTGGTTTCTCGCACGGTGGGCCCCCTTTGGAACAAAATGCACTACTATTAAGAGTATATGCACGATCAATAGGTGTAGTCCAGACAAGGCAAGCGGAACGGCGATGGGTAGGGGGAGGCGCGCTTGGAGGGCGATGGGCCGCGGCGGCGCGGCGAGGCTATGCCGGTCCGGCGAGCACCATGCCGAAGAGTTCGCGGCGGTCGCCGTTGGTGTACCAGCGGCGCACGCGCAGGCCGGCCGCCCGCAGCTCGGCGGTCATGGCCTTCTTGGTGAACTTGTACGAGTTCTCGGTGTGGATGCCCTCGCCCTCGCGAAAGCGGACGGCGAGGCCGATGGTGGGGATGCGCGCGACCTGTTCGCGCTCGGACACCAGATGCATCTCGATGCGGGAGCGCGACCGGTCGAAGAAGGCGTGGTGGCGGAAGGCCGTGGGGTCGAAGTCGGCCCCGAGCGCGCCGTTGATGGCCGAGAGCACGTTGCGGTTGAAGGCGGCGGTGACGCCGGCCGCGTCGTTGTACGCCGATTCGATGATGGAGGCCTTCTTGACCATGTCCATGCCCATGAGGAAGCGGTCGCCGGGGGCCAGCAGGCCGCACACGCGCCGGAAGAACGCGGCGCGATCGTCCGGGTCGAGGTTGCCGATGGTGCCGCCTAGGAACAGGACGTGCCGCTTGCCCACGGGCGGCGGCAGCAGGCGCAGGTGGCGCTCGAAGTCGGCGACGACGCCATGGACGGTGAGCGATGGGTATTCGGCGAGCAGGTCGCGGGCGGTCGCGCGCAGCATGCCCTCGCTCACGTCGACCGGCACGTAGCGGCGCAGGCGGCCGGAGGAGACCGCGGCATCGAGGCACACGCGCGTCTTGCTGGAGGAGCCGGAGCCGAGCTCGACGATCTCCTCCGGCTGAACCTCGGCCATCAAGGCGGGAGCGATGGCGTTGAGCAACGCGCGCTCGGCGCGGGTCGGGTAATACTCGGGCTGCTCGGTGATGCGCTCGAAGAGGTCCGAGCCATCGTCGTCATAGAAATACTTCGGCGGGAGGAATTTGCGAGGCGCCGTGAGGCCACGGCGGACGTCCTCGGCCATGGCGGCCCGCAGCTCGTCGGGCGTGAGGTAGACATCGATCCGGAGGCGTTCGGCGACGCCGGGCTTGGAACCGACACTCATCGTCGCATCCTACTCGCAGCGGTACCCGACGGTCATCGCCCGGCGTGGAAGTGTGCGCCATCTCGCGCTCGGCCCGCAAGTGACGCATGTGACATGAGATGCGGTCGCGGTCGTTTGGGATGCGGCGGCGACGCGGAGGTGGCGACCGGCGGTCCGGCGCGGCGCGCCGCCCGCCTATAATCCGCCAATCCCATTCGAGGAGCGACGCGTGGCCGACGAACGTTTGTCCGATCGTTTCCTGTCAGCGTTCACCGACGTGGAGCGGCACCTGAAGCGGCTGGCGCATTCCGTCCGGCACGAGTCGTTCGTGGGGGCGCTGCGGCGGGCGTCGCGCACCTCGCAGACGGTGCGGTCGTTCGCGGAGGACTTGGAGGAGATGGCGGAGCTGCGGAACGCCATCGTGCACGAGTACCGCAATGGAACGCCCATCGCCGAGCCGCATGAGGAGACGGTGGCGCAAATGGAGGCGATACGCGACCAGCTGTTGACGCCGCGCCGGCTGTTCGACGTGGCCGTGAAGCCGGTGGTGTGCGCGACGCCGGACTGGTCGCTGCGGCAGGCGTTGCGGGCGATGCGCGAGGAGGGTTACTCGACGCTGCCGGTGACCGGCGACCGTGGGGTGCTTGGCGTGTTGACCGCGCAGGCGATCACCAGTTGGTTCGCAACGCATGTGTTGAGCGAGCGGCCGATCGACCCGGCGATGTCGGTGGAGCGCGTGCTTGCCGAGGCGCGCGACCGCGAGCGCTATGCCATCGTCGGCAAGAAGGCGAGCGTCCACTACGCGCTGGAGCTGTTCCAGGGCGCGGCGCGAAAGGGACGCGACATCACGGCGGTGATCATCACCGAGGACGGCTCGCTGGGGCGGCAGCCCGTCGGCATCGTGACGGTTCACGACATACCGCAGCTGCGGTCCGAGGCGGGGGTGCGCGACGGCGCGCGCTAGGAGCGCATGCTCAACGGGAGCAGATTGGGGATGGAGTCCTCGATGGGGAACGTGGCGCCGCACTTGACGCAGGTGAGGGTGCCGGCGACGACTTCATCGCCCTCGCTCTTGGTTTCCGCCAAGCGGAGCTCGCCACGGCACTCCGGACACGCGAGAATCTCCATCAGGTCGCGCTTCATGGTCCCTCCCCGTTGGTCATCCGGCGAGCGCGCGCTCGACGAGGTAGCGCAGCACGTCGGAGATCAAGAATATCACCGCGCCGAGCACGACGGTCATGTTGACATGGCCGAGCCCGTCGATCATGCCTTGCAGGCGGGAGCGGCCGGCGGGTTTCGGCCCGCCGCGGCCACGCCGGGCGACGACGAGGAAGAACATCCAGGCCGACAGCGCGACCTTGACGGCCAGCGTGACGAAGTAGGGGACGCCGGCCACGGCCTCGGATAGGCGCTGCACGCCAAGGATGGCGCCGGTGAGCGCGAGGACGCCGATGCAGAGCGCCACCAGCGAGGAGAACTCTATGCCGGCGAAGCGCGCGAGCGGCGCCGGCACCATGCCGGCGCGTTGGGCGGGGCGCAGGACGATCCAGTAGAAGATGCCGCCGCCGACCCACGCGACCGCCGCGATGGCGTGCAGCCAGCGGATGACGAGGAGCAGGGTGTCGGCCAAGACGCATCTCACGACCGGGAGGAGGCTGACGCGATGCTAGCCCATCGCGGCCGCCCGCGCCAACGTTGAACGCCGCCGACCCGGCACGTACAATCCAGCGGCCCGCGAACCGGCGATGCGGAGGACGAGCGATGCCGCGCGCGATGACGCTTTACTGGTGGCCCGGATGCGGCACGTGCCGCGTGTCGCGGGCGTACCTGATGGAGCGGAACGCCTCGTTCGAGGAGCGCGACTTCTTCAAGCAACCGTTGAGCAAGACGGAGTGGTGCGAGCTGCTGGGCGGGGAGTCGGCGCGCACCGTGTTCAATTTCGCCTCGCGCACGTTCAAGGCGTCCGGCCTCGACGCGGCATCCTTGAGCGACGAGCAGTTGTTGGACCTGCTGGCGTCGGAGCCGCGCTATCTGAAGCGCCCATTGTTGGCCGTGGACGGTAAACTGGTAGCGGGAGCCACCGCGCAGGTGCTCCAGCGCATAGTCTAACCAGCGCCCGTCGCCGAGGTGTCCGCCGTGTCCATCCGCGTGTTGCCGCCAAATGTCGCCGCCTCCATCGCCGCCGGCGAGGTCATCGAACGCCCGGCGTCGGTGGTGAAGGAGTTGGTCGAGAACGCGCTCGACGCCGGAGCCACCGCCATCGCCGTGGAGATACGCCAGGGCGGGATGACATCGATCCGCGTGGCGGACGACGGGCACGGCATTCCGGCGGACGAGTTGGAGCTGGCCTTCGAGCGGCACGCGACGAGCAAGCTCGCCACGCTCGACGATCTGGAGCGCATCGCGACCATGGGCTTCCGGGGCGAGGCATTGCCGTCGATCGTCGCGTCGGCCCACGTGCGGATGACGAGCCGGCCGGCCGATAGCGACAGCGCGGCATTCGTCGAGTTCGACGGCGGGCGGCTGACGCGCCACGGCAGGGAGAGCGCGGCGCCGGGAACGACCGTGCTGGTGGAGGCGTTGTTCTCGAGCATCCCGGCGAGGCTCAAGTTCCTCCGCAGCGCCGCCACCGAGACGGGCCGCGTGCACCAGGCCATCGACCATCTGGCGCTGGCGCACCCGCGCGTGCGGTTCACGCTGCGGGCGGACGGCAAGACAATGACGCAAACGCCGGGCAGCGGCAACCTGCGGGACGCGGTGGCGGCCATTCACGGCGCGGCCATCGCCGAGGCGCTCGTCGATCTGGCGCCGTCGCCGCGCGCGACCTACCGCGTGCACGGCCTGGTGAGTCCACCCAGCGTGAGCCGGTCGAACCGCAATGACATCGGCCTGTTCGTCAACCGGCGATGGATACAGCACCGGGCGCTGGTGACGGCGGTCGAGGAGGCCTATGCGGGGCTGCTCATGGAGGGGCGGTTCCCCGTGGCCGTGGTGTTCGTGGACGTGCCGACGAACGAGCTCGACGTCAACGTGCACCCGCACAAGCGCGAGGTGCGGTTCGCGCGCGAGGGCGACGCTTTCTCAAGCGTGCAGCGCACCGTGCGCGAGACGCTGCTGGCCGCGTTCCCGATCGCCGACGCGCGGTCGTTGCTGCCGAGCGCGCCGCCGGGCCAGCCGCCGTCGCCGCGGCCCTGGGCTCCGGCGTCGGCCGCGTTCGACTTCACGCTGCGGCCTCGAACGGGGG
>VGZX01000063.1 GCA_016872415.1 SAR202 cluster bacterium
CCAGCGCAAGGCCGCCCCGCCGCGCGACACTGGCGCGGCCACGGCCGCCGTGTTCCGCCGCGCCGCCGGCGACCCGCTGGAAGACTACACGCTCGCACTGATCTTTCGCACGCCCGAGCTGGTCGAGCGGCTGGACGCCCTGCGCGCCGACTACTTCCACCGGCCCGAAAATCGCGAATTGTTGAGTCTGGTGAAGGAAACTGGTAGTATTGAAACCACTTCCGCGCGGCTAGACGGCCACCTCGGCGAGCACCTGCAACAGCTCGCGACCAGGGACATTCCTCCCGCCGACCGCAAGACACGCGCGGACGACTTGGATATCTGCATACGGCGGTTGGAGGAGCGGTTCCTTCGGGAACTGAAGGCGCAGGAGGAGGTGGCGCTAGCGGCGGCATCCCAGGACGGCGACCCTTCCCACGCCGACCATCTTGAGGCCGTCAGGCGCCAGTCTCTCGCCACGAACGAACGTCTCCGCGAACTCTTCGTCAGCGGCAGCAATGCGTCGTTTACACGGCGTACCCCTCAGTAGGATTGCAATGGCAGCCAAGAAACCACAGGCCACTACCAAGCAGCAGTCCAAGCCTCGCGTCACCGTCTTGCCGCGCGCGGAGAAGCGCTCGCCCGTCGCCGCGAAAGCCGTGGCGGTGAAGCCCGCCGCCAGGTCCGCCGCTCGCGTGGTCGCGAAGCCACCGGCCCGCGCCAAGGCCCAGCGCGCGGTCGCGAAGGCGCCAAGGCCCGCCCCGAAGCCCACGAAGTTCGCGAAGACGACGCCCGCCAGGCCCGCCGCCTCCCACGTGCCGCGGACCAAGCCGCAACCGAGGAACGGCAAGAACGGCCATGGCGTCCGCGAATTGCCGAAGACGAGCACGAAGCAATCGAAGGTGATGCTGCGCGTACAAGACACCGGTAAGAGCGACAAGGCCACCCGGCGGACGGTCGCGCCGGCCAAGGCGCAGGCCCCGAAGCCGGCCCCCAAGCTGGAAGCAGCCAAGACCGCCCCGGCGAGGACGAAGGCCGAGGCGGTGACCGCCGAGCGCCCCGCGAAGAAGATCCCGTCGGCCGCCCCCGTTCCCGTGATGGCCGCCGAGCCGGAAGTGGCCGCGCCCGAGCGCAAGAAGAAGGGCAAGACCGCCGAGCCCGCGATCGCCGCCGCCGAGGCTCCGGTCGCCGCGCCGGCCGATGGCCCGGCCAAGGCCGAGAAGAAGCCGTCGAAGAAGGCAGCGGCCGGTGCCGCCCCTCCCGCCGCGGCACCCGAGGCCGAGCCGGCGCCGGTCGTCGAAGTCGTCTCCGCGACTAACCTCAATGCCATCGATGACGCGCCCAAGGTGGAGTTGAAGGCCGAGGAGGCCGCCGAGCCGGAGGCCGAGCCGGAAGACCCGGAAGGCTCCGAGCTGATCGACGACCCGGTACGCATGTACCTGCGCGAGATCGGCCGCGTGACGCTGCTCACCGCCGCCGACGAACGCCGCCTGGCCCAGCAGATCGCCGCCGGCAAGCACATCGAGAAGCTAGAGGAGGAGCTCGAGGACAAGTCCGAGCGGCCCGCTCGCTCGGCCGATGCCATCCGCGCCCTCCTCGCCCGCACCTACGGCCACATTCCGCTCATCGAAGGCCTCGCCGACTTCCTCGGCATCCCCGGCAAGATGATCCTCGGCACGCTCGTGCGCGATCCGAAGATCCGCGCGGCCATCGACGCCGAGTTGAGCCTGGAGATGCTTGAGTTCCTCGCCAAGCGCCTCAACAAGTCCGACGTCGCCGAGGTGCAGCAGCAGGTCATCGCCATGTCGCTCGACAGCCGCCTGCTGCCCCCCGAGGCGCTGGAGGTCGCCGGCGAGGAGACGCGCCTCTCCGAGATACGCGAGGTGCTGGAAGACGCCGACGTGAGCGTCCGGCTCGACTCCAACGAGCTCGTGTTCCGCCATCACCTCAGCGAGCTCAAGCGCATCGGCGACCGCGCCGAGCGCCACCTCGCGGAAGCCAACCTCCGCCTCGTCGTCAGCGTCGCCAAGAAATACATCGGCCGCGGCATGTCGCTGCTCGACCTCATCCAAGAGGGCAACATCGGCCTCATCCGCGCCGTCGAGAAGTTCGACTACCGCAAGGGCTACAAGTTCTCGACCTACGCGACGTGGTGGATCCGTCAGGCCATCACCCGCGCCATCGCCGACCAAGCCCGCACCATCCGCATCCCGGTCCACATGGTCGAAACCATCAACAAGCTCATGCGCGTCAGCCGCCGGCTGGTGCAGGAGTACGGCCGCGAGCCCACCACCTCCGAGATCTCCCTCGGCATGGAAGTGCCACCTGAGCGCGTCCGCGAAATCCTCAAGGTCTCGCAGGAGCCGGTGTCGCTCGAAACCCCCATCGGCGAGGAGGAGGACTCCCACCTCGGCGACTTCATCGAGGACCGCAGCGCCCCCGCGCCCGCCGATGCCGCCACCTTCCAGCTGCTGCGCGAGCAGGTGGAGGAGGTGCTGGCGACCCTGAGCGACCGTGAGCGCCGCGTGCTTCAGCTCCGCTTCGGCCTGGAAGACGGCCGCAGCCGCACGCTGGAAGAAGTCGGCCGCGACTTCGGCGTCACGCGCGAGCGCATACGCCAGATAGAGGCCAAGGCCCTCCGCAAGCTGCGCCACCCCAGCCGGTCGCGCAAGCTGCGCGACTTTCTGGAATAAAGCCGCCGCCAATCGACCGGATGACCAACGGGGGCGGATAACGACGTATCCGCCCCCTCCTCACTCCCGCCCCGCTCGCCGCGCCCGCGAAACGCTATACTCCCCGCCGTATGCCCGAGATACCCGACCTTGAAGTGATACGCCGGTTCCTCAACGAGCGTCTCCTCGGCAAGGAGATCACGCGCGCGGCGGAGTTGCGCCCCGCCATGGTCCGCAGCCTCGCCGGCGAGGACTTCGCGGCGGATGTCATCGGCCGGCGCTTCGGCACGCTCACGCGGCGCGGCAAGATGCTCACCCTGCCCTTGGAGCCGGGACGCCTGCTGGTCGTCCACCCCATGCTCACCGGCGCGTTCCAATACTGCGACCCGACGGCCAAGGTCGCCAAGCGCGCCTTCTTCTACCTCGGCGGCGAGGGCTTCGACCTGCGCTACATCGACGAGAAGCAGATGGGCTTGGTTTACTATGTCCGTCCGGAGCAGCTGAGCCTCGTGCCGCGCTACGACGACCAAGGCCCCGACGCGCTCGACGCGGGCCTTACCTACGAACAGCTCGTCGCGCGGCTGAAGCCCTACCAGGGCGAGATCAAGGGCATCCTCACGCGGGGCGAGTTCATCGCGGGCATCGGCAACGCCTACGTCGACGAGATACTGTGGGAGGCTCGCGTGTCGCCCTTCAAGCGACGCAAGGCGCTCACCGAGGACGACCTCCGCAGCATCCACGCCGCGATACCGAAGGTCCTGAACGAGGCGATCGACGTGTTGCGCGAGCGCATGGTGCCCGACATCCACGTCAAGGTGCGCGACTTCCTGAAGGTGCACCGCAAGGGCGGCGAACCATGCCCCCGCTGCGGCCACCCCATCTCGGAGCTGACGCCCAACCAGCGCATCACCTCCTATTGCCGCCACTGTCAGCCCGGCTCGCTGCTGAAGAACTGAGGACATCGTGCCATCCATTCGCGTGCCCATTTCCCAGCCGTTCGACTTTCACCTCACGGTCAGCAACCAGACCTACTACCGCGGCACCGCCGGTTCCGACGTGTACGCCGATGGCGTCTACTTCCGCGCCCTCCGCATGCCGCCGCTCGGCGACAAGGTGCTGGTCGCCTCGGCGACGGCGGCCCCCGGTGGTGCCGAAGTCTCGCTGCCGGACGGCGCTACGGACGCGGAATTGGCCTTCGCGGCCGACGCCATGGCGCGGATGCTCGGCGCTGGCATCGACCTCGACGGCTTCTACAAGGCGATGCGTCTCGACAAGGAGCTTGCGAAAGCGACGGGCTCGCTCACCGGCCTGCGCCCTCCGCGCACCGAGACGGTGTTCGAGGCGCTGGTGATGGCCGTCATCGCGCAGCAAATCTCGTCCGTCATCGCCCGCATGATCCGCGACCGCATGGTCGCCGCCTATGGCACGGCGGTCGAGGCGCCGGACGGCCGCGCGCTGTACGCCTTCCCCACGCCGCAATCGCTCCTGGCCGGTGGCTTCGATGGCCTGCGCGCGCTCAAGCTCAGCAACCGCAAGGTCGAATACATCCAAGACATCTGCGCGCACACGCTGAACGGACGCCTCGGCCCCGAGCGGCTCGCCGGCATGGAGGACGAAGCTGTCATCGAGGAGCTGTGCGCCATTCGTGGCATCGGCAGGTGGACCGCCGAATGGATGCTCCTGCGCGCGCTGGGCCGCCCCGACGTGCTGCCGGCCGGCGACCTCGCGCTGCGGAAGGTCGTTTCGGAGTTGTACTTCAACGGCGACGACATCACGGAAAAGCAGCTGGCGGCGTTTGCCCTCGAGCGCTGGAGCCCCTACCGGGGACTCGTCACCATCTATCTGTTCGCCCATCTGCGCCAGCGCCGCATCGCCGCCGAGGTGGAGCGGGCCGCATCGGCGGCCGTCGCGCCCAGGAAGGCGTCTCGCACCGCCGGAAAGCCCGCGCCCGAGGCGGCCGTCTGACCGGCGACCGAGCATCACAGGAGGTCATCTTCATGCGCTCACTCGTCACCGCCGGCATCCTGGGTTGCATTGCCCTCATCGCCGCTGGGTGCGGCAGCGGTGGCGTCGGGCCGTTATCCGCACCACGAGACTGTGGCTTCGGCACCGGCTCGGCCGACCAGGCCGCGTTCGCCAACCACTTCGCCGGCATGGCGTTCGCCAACGGCGCGCCCGGCGCGGAGGGGCCGGCGTTCGCGATGAACGACGCGCCCCGCATTGCCGTCGAGGCGCTCGCCGACACGGCCACCAGGCTGTGCGTGCAAGAGCGGCGCGGCGGCGGCCAAATCGTGTTCGACGAGACGCCGACGCTGGCGCGCGGCGCCGCCGAAACGTCGTTGCCGGCCATCGTCAAGAAGGGGACGTATGTCGTGCGCGTCGGCGTCGACGGCATGCTGGTGAAGAACCTGCCCTTCAGCGTGGAGTGAGGCGCCGCCGCGCTAGCGCCGTCCCGCCCCGGTGCCCTGCATCATCGACTGCAACGCCCGCATGCCCTTCTTGCCGGACGCCAGCTGCTTCATCATCTTCTGCGTTTGCCGGAACTGGTTGAGCATCTGGTTCAGCTCCGACAGGTTGGTGCCGCTGCCCAGCGCGATCCGCTTCCGTCGGCTGCCGTTGATGAGGTCCGGGTGCGACCGCTCCCACGTGGTCATCGACAGGATCATCGCCTCGACCCGTTTCATACGCTTCTCGTCGACGGTCGGCATGCGCTGCTTCATGAAGCCCGCCCCCGGCAGCATCTCCAGAATGCTGCTCAGCGGCCCCATCTTCTGGAGTTGACGCAGCTGTTGCAGGAAGTCCTCCAGGTCGAACTGCGACTTCCGCAGCTTGCGCTCCAGCTCCTTCGCCTGCTCCTCGCTGATCTGCTCCTGCGCCTTCTCCACCAGCGTCAGCACGTCGCCCATGCCCAGAATGCGCGACGCCATGCGGTCTGGGTGGAATGGCTCCAGCGCGTCGGCCTTCTCGCCGACGCCTACGAACTTCACCGGTACCCCGGTAATATGCCGCACCGTCAGCGCCGCGCCGCCGCGCGCGTCGCCGTCCAGCTTGCTCAACACCAGTCCCGTCAGCCCAACTTTCTCGTGAAAGGCCTGCGCCGCGTGCACCGCGTCTTGGCCGGTCATCGCGTCGATCACCAGCAGCACCTCGGCGGGGTCCAGCCGCTGCTTCATCTCCCGCAACTCGTCCATCAGCTCGTCGTCCACGTGCAGGCGGCCGCCCGTGTCGACAATCGCCCACAGCACGCCCAGCTCCCGGGCCTTCCGCAGGCCATTCGCCACCACCTTCGGCGCGTCGTTCGGCCCCGCGTTCTCGCGGTACACCGGCACGTCTAGCTGCTTTGCCAGCGACTCCAGCTGGTCCATGGCCGCTGGCCGGCGCAAGTCGGCGGCGATCAGCAGCGCGCGCTGGCCGCGCCGCTTCATCTGCAGCGCCAGCTTCGCCGCCGTGGTCGTCTTGCCGGACCCCTGCAGGCCCACCAGCATCAGCACGCTGGGCGCTTGCGGCTTCGGCTGCAGCGCCTGGTTGCCGCCCCCCAGCAGCTCCACCAACTGGTCGTGGACGATCTTCACCACCTGCTGGCCGGCGGTGATGCCCTTCAGCACGTCCTCGCCTACGGCCTTCGCGCGAACGGCCGCCACGAACTCCCGCGCCACCTTGAAGTTCACGTCGGCTTCAAGCAGCGCCAGCCGCACCTCGCGCAGCGCCTCGTCGACGTCGGCCTCCGTCAGGCGGCCCTTGTTGCCCAGGCGGCTGAACACCGCAGTGAGCTTGTCGGTTAGCGAATCGAACACGGAATTACCTCGCTTCGGCGCCGTGTTGGCGCACCCAGCCAGCGTACCGCCTTTCGCCGGCGGTGGGTAGCGTGCGCCGCGGCGGCTTACCGTCTACCATAGAGGCCAGCGCTTCCCCGGGGACGACCTCCTGGCCTCGACCTCGACCCCCTCCACGCCCGCCGTCCACCCCGGACGTTGGCGGATGCTCACGCTCGTGTGGCTCGTCTACGCGTCGTTCGGCTTCACCACCGGCTCGCTCGCCCCACTCGTCGAGCCCGTGCTCGACGACCTGCGGATGACCAGCTCGCAAATGGGCCTCGTGCTCGGCGCATGGCAGCTCGTCTACATCGCCAGCGCCTCGCCCCTCGGCGCGCTCGTCGACCGTCTGGGGCCGCGCCGCGCCATCGGCATCGGCATGCTCATCGGCTGGCTATCGCTCGTCCTGCGCGGCCTCTCGCCCAACTTCCCCGTGCTTTTCCTCGTCGTCGCCCTCTTCGGCGTCGGCGGCCCGGTCATCTCCATCGGCGCGCCGAAGGTCGTCTCGCAGTGGTTCTCCGGCAACCAGCGCGGCGTCGCGGCCGGCGTCTACGCCACGGCGCCCGTCACCGGCAACGCCTTCGCCTTCTTCACCGCCGCCAACGTGGTCGAGCCGCTGTTCGGCGGCTGGCGCGGCATCTCCGTGTTCTACGGCGTCATCATGGCCGCCATTCTGCTGGCGTGGTGGCTGCTCGCCCGCGACGCTCCGCCGGGATCGGAGGCGGCGCCCACCGCGAAGCCCGGCGAGCGGGTGCGAAGCTCGTTCCGCGAGCTGCTGGGCAACCACACCGTGCGCGTCGTGCTGCTGCTGGCGTTCGGCACCTTCCTGCTCAACCACGGCCTTAACAACTGGCTGCCCACCTTGCTGCGCGAGCGCGGCTTCTCGCTCGGCTCCGCCGGAACTTGGGTCGCCACTGCCACCCTAGTCAGCACCGGCGGCATCCTGTTGTTCCCTTCGCTCGCGCGTCGCGCCCACCGCGTCCGTGTGCTCGCCCTCATGCTCGCCGGCACCACGCTCACGACCGTCGGACTCGCCGCCTTCGACGGCGGCTGGCTCATTGCCACCATGTTCGTCTCCAACATCGTCCGCACGCCCACCATGGCCGTGCTCACCCTCGTGCTCATGGAAACAAAGGGGGTCGGCTCAGCGCGCATGGGTGCCGCCGCCGGCCTCTTCTTCGCCGCGGCCGAGGTGGGCGGGTTCAGCGGTCCGCTGTTCCTAGGTGCCGTGCGCCAAGGCACCGGCGAACTGGCGTGGGGCATCTACGCCTTCGCCGTGGTGGCGCTCGCCATGCTGCTGCTCATGCGCCTGCTGCGCGAGCGCGGGCAGCCTGCCTAGCCCTTCGGCCCGCCGGCTGGCCGTCGTGGCCGGCGGCTTCGCCGCCGCGTGCGTCCCGGTTACCCACTCCCGCGGCGTGCCCCGTCGCCCAGCGCCTGCTTCTCCCACCGCACGCGCGCCTTCTACAGCCAGCCAATGCGCCGGAAGGCGATCGCTCCCGCGACCAGCAGCGTCACCTCGGCCGCGATCACCGCCGGATAGCCCCACGGCGCGCCCAGTTCCGGCATCCGCGTGAAGTTCATCCCGAAATGGCTCGTGATGAGCGTGGGGATCATCAGGATGAGCGTGATCGCGGTGAGCCGCCGCACCACGTCGTTCAGCCGCTCGATGCGCCGGTTCAGCTCCGACGTGGTCTGTATCTCGTGGTCGTGGGCAATGTCCCGCAGCATGTTGATGCGGTGCTGGCAACGGTCCACCAGGTTGCTGTTCTCGGCCAGCAGCACCTTCCAATCGAACGACACGTAGCGGGTTTCCACCTCCGCGACCGTCGTTTCCTCCAGCGTCAGCAGCACGTCGCGCAGGTCCTCCAGGCGGTCGAACACGCGGCTGAACTCCAGCACCAGCTGGCGGTAGCGCGGGTGGTCGAACTGCCTCTCCAAGTCCTGCAGCTCGTTGATCAGGTCTTCCAGGCGGCCCCGGTAGTTCCCGATCGCCTTTCGCGCCGCCCACAACGCCAGCGCCGTGCTCTTGCCGTAGGGCCGGCCCGCCAGCGCGTCGGGTGCCCGCAGCGCCTCGGCGTCTGGCGCGCGCTCGGCGTAGAGAAGGATCTCCGTTGGCGTGAAAAACAGGATCACGATGGGGTCGGTGGGGTCGAAGTAGCGGAAGCTGAGCACGAGGCGGCCCTCGCCGCCCTCCATGAAGTTCGTGTTTAGGTACAGCAGCGTGCCGAAGTCCTGGAGCATGCCCAACTCACGCACCGCCACCTGAAATCGGCGAGGCGCGTGAACACACGGACGTCCCGCTGTCCTTGATCGGTTCGCTGCCTCGGTGCCGAGCCTCGCCCAACGGGGCCGTCAGTCATCGCGCCCTCCGGCGTGGCGGTATCGTGCTAGAAGGCCTGACGCCCCTCGAACGCGCGGGTCAGCGTCAGGTCGTCGGCATACTCCAAGTCGCCGCCCACGGGCAGGCCGCGCGCCAGGCGCGTGATGGCGATGCCCAGCGGCGACACGATCTGGTGCAGGTACATCGCGGTCGCCTCGCCCTCCACGTTCGGGTTGGTCGCGATCACCAACTCGCGCACGCCGCCGCCGCGCAGCCGCCCCAACAGGTCGCGGATCCGGAGGTCATCCGGCCCGACGTTGTTCATCGGGTCGATGGTGCCGTGAAGCACATGGTAAAGCCCCTTGTAAACGCCGGTGCGCTCCAGCGCCAGCACGTCCGGCGGCTCTTGCACCACGCAGATTCGGGACTGGTCGCGCGACCCGCTCGCGCAGATGCCGCACGGGTCACGGTCGGTGATGTTCTGACAGCGCGAGCAGAAGCGCGTCAGGTCCTTCACCGCGACGATCGCCTCGGCCAACGCGCGCGCCTCGTCGATCGGCATGCGGATCATGTAATAGGTCAGCCGTTGCGCCGTCTTGGGGCCAATGCCGGGCAACTTATGGAACTGCTCGATGAGTCGGGCCACGGGTCCAGCAAGCGACGTATGCTCAACCACATCCACCACCCTACATGCCGGGGATGCGCATGCCACCCGTCAGCGCACCCAATCGCTTCGAGGCCATCTCCTGCGACTTGTTCAACGCATCGTTCACCGCCGCGAGCACCAGGTCCTGCAGCATCGCGACGTCTTCCGGGTCCACCGCCGACTTGTCGATCGTGATCGACTGAATCGTCTGCTTTCCCGTCGCGACCGCCTTCACCGCCCCGCCGCCCGCCGAGCCTTCCACGGTGGCCGTCTCCAGCTCTTGCTGTGCCCTCGCCAGCTGGGCTTGAATCTGCTGCGCTTGCTTCAAGAACTGCTTGTTCATCGCCCGTTCTCCTCCCAGGGGTCTGGGCCCTCGTCCTCAGTGTACTCGCCCGTCATCTGCCCGCCCAGATTTATGGCGGCACGGACGAGGTGCGATGCGGGCCCCGCGCTCCGGTTCGTGGGCGCCGCCGCGCCGCCGTCCAGCTCGACCCGCAGCCCCGACACGCCCGGATACGCTTGCTTGATCGCCTCGTCCACGGCGATGCGGATCCGTGGATCGTCCAGCTCGCCCTGCAGCCGTTCGCCGTGCGAGCGGTGCGGGAACTTCACCACCAGCGCCTCGCCCACGATCCGCCGGTCCGACGAGCTGCGGAGCAGCGCGGCCACGTCGAAGCGTTTTTTCGGCAGCTTCGCGATCGACCGCAACAGCGTCGGCCACCCAGCCGCCACCTGCTCGTCCATGTGAATGCCGCTGCCCGCCGCGCGCGGCGGCGCGGGCGCGGGATTGCCGCCATACCCGTTCGGC
>VGZX01000064.1 GCA_016872415.1 SAR202 cluster bacterium
GCGGGTCGCCCGCGTTCAACAGGCCACCCGCCGCGCCGCCGGCGCTACTCGCGCGGGCGTTGGAGGCGTTTCGGCGTGGGCCAAGCGGGATGATGGGCTTGCCAGGGCGAAGTCGCGGGGCGGGTTGGGGGCGTGGGGCAGGGGGTGGCGAGGCGCGTTCACGGGCCGCGCTCGCGCGGCGCGGCTGCGGAGGCCGTGCCCACCGTGACACGGGGGCGGACCATATGGGGCGGCCCGGTGACACCCGGAGCGATGCGAGCTCCGGTTCCGTGGGCCGTCCCATGCGGTCGCTAGATGGCGGAGCCGCCGATCGGGATTCCGGGGATGGGCCCGTCCTCGCCGTCCGGGTCGAAAATGACGCCGTCGCCGGCGCCAAGGGACTTGACCACCGACTGGGTCAACACGAACACGCTGCCGAGGGTCTTCAGCTCGGGGCTCTGGTAGCTCTTCATCGTGGCCTCTCCTGTCTGCCTTCACGGGCTTCGGCATCAGCCCGGTGCTCGCCTATGCTCAGGCCCGCCGCAATCGGCGGACGGATGCCGGCGCGCGCCCGACGGTGACCGCGCCCAACGCCACGACACGTCCACCCGCCGCGCGAGACACGTTGCCAGCGGATGACACAGTAAGGCCTTCGCGGCGCCATAGCCAGTGGAAGAAGCGGGGCACAATGCGAACATTTTGGAAAAGTTCGTGAGTCGCGCGCGGCGTCAGCGCGGCGGGCCGGGGCGCAACGTGGTGGCCGGCAGCGACGCCACTTCCACCAGCAGCTCGGCGGTCATTTGGGCGGTGCGCTCCAGCAGCGCGCGGCCCTTGGCGGCGTCGGCGGCGGTGGCGTCGCCCGCCACGCCCGACTCGTGCAGGTCTTGCGCCTGCCAGCCCATGCGGACGGCGGAGCCCACCACGCGCAGTCGCGCATGGCGCTTCGCCACCTCGGCCGAGGCCGGCGTCGCGCGGGGCGCCAAGTCCATCCGCACGAGCTCCGGCCGCAGCGCCAGCAGCCACGACGTTTCCGCCGCGCCGGCGTGAATGCCGTTCCGCAGCTCGTCGGCGCCGAACAGGTCGGCCGCGTCGGCCATGCGGAAGCAGTCCACCATCACGGCGATCATGCCGTGCCGCACGCGCAGGTCGCGGATGACGATGTCGCCCAGGCTGGATTGGCCGCCGTGGCTGTTGTAAATGACGAGCCGGCGGACGCCCGCCGCCGCGAGGCCGTCGGCAATCTCCATCCACGCCTTGTAGAGCGTCTCGGTGGTGTGCGTGAGCGTGCCGGGGAAGGCGAGGTGCTCGTTGCTCTTGCCGACCGACATCATGGGCAGCACCGTCACCGGCGCGTCGGCGGGCAGCAGCGCGAGCGCGCGGTCGAGTGTGCCCTGGTTGATGAGCGCGTCGGTGCCCAGCGGCAGGTGCGGGCCGTGCTGCTCGACGGCGGCGACGGGCAGCACCGCGACCACGCGCGCCGCGTCCAGGCGCCGCACCTCGTCGACGGTCATCTCCTGCCAGCGCCGGCGTGGGATCCGCGGCTCGGTCCGTCGCATGGTCATGGCAGCCTCCTCGCGGTGGGCGCCGACCATGCTACCAGACCCCAGCCGCGCTCACTGCTCGCCGGGCCGCACCCCGGCGCCGCCCGCCTCGGCCTGGAAGCGCGCCAGCTCGTCGAGGAAGCGGTCGGTCGAGACGAGGTGCGGGCCATGGCCGGTGGGCATCTCGGACACGCGCGCCCGCGGCAGGTTGGCGGCCAGGACGTCGGCCATGCGGTGCAGTAGCGGCGCCGAGCCCGTGCCCTTCAGCAGCCACACTGGGCCGGTCGAACGCCCGCGGGCGCGCCAGGTCGTCGCGATGCTCGATCTCGGCGCGGCTCGCCCGCAGCGAGCGGCGGTGGCGCATCCACACCGGCCACTGAGGCAAATCGCGCGGCGACTCGCCCGGCGGCGCCAGGCCCACCTCGCGCAGAAACGTCTCCAGCTCGTTTTCGGTGATGTCGCCGCTCATCACCTGCTGGGCCTCGAACGCGCGGGCAGCCTCGGCATCGTGCTCGCCTTGGAGCACCCACGCCGCCGCCGGCTCGATGAGCGTGAGCGTGCGGACCCGTTCCGGGCGCGAAAGGGCGAAGTCGAGCGCGATTCCGCCGCCGTACGACCAGGCGGCGATGTCGGCCGGCCCGGTGACGCCGGCCTCGTCCAGCGCGGCGGCCGAGGCGCCGGTCTCGGCGCGCAACGTGTAGCCGTCGGGCAGCGGGCGGTCGTCGAGGCCGTATTGCACACTGAGAGTTGCACGCGGATAACGCGCCGCCGCGCCGCCAGCCTGTGCGCGATGGACGCCCAGCTGAGCCAGCCGATGAGGCCGCCCGGCACCAACACCAGCGGCTCGCCGGCGCCGGCCGCGTCCCATTGCATCGTCAGGTTCATGTCACCGGCCTCCTTTTCGTTGGCGAAGTGGGACATTCACCGCTATCCCGATCGGGCGCCGGGCCCGCCGGCGCGGGCCAGCGCGTCAGGAGGCGGCCTTTCGCGGCAGCGCCGCGCCCATCGCCATCGCGATCGTGTTCGTGGCGAGCGGGTGGCTCCGCAGGAACCCCTTGACGACGATGCCGGAGAGCGCGGCGAAGAACGCGCCGGCCAGGATGGCGAGCAGCGCCGCGATGGGCACGTCGGTGCTGACCTGCTCCGCGAACGCGATGCCGATGCCCGCCAGCGCGCCCACGGTGCCGAGCAACCCCCGCCAATGCAGCCGCTCCTGGCCGATGGCGCTCGCCACCAGCAGCGTCACCAGCGGGACGGTGGCGATGAGCACCGACGTCATGTTGGCGGGCACGCGCACCAGCGCCCAGTAGAGCAGCGCGTAGAGAGCGCCGACGGCGAGCGCGCCATAGAGCAGGGCACCGACCAGGGCCTTGCCGCGGGGAAGGGGTATGCGGCGGTGGGCGACCAGGCCGGCCAGCACCGCCGAGGCGATGGCGAAGCGCAGGGAGGCCCCCCAGAACGGCGGCAGCTCGCGGTTGCTGTAGCGGACCGCCACGAAGTTGAGCCCCAGCACGACCACGATGACGAGGAACGCGATGATGGTGAGCCTCTCCGGCGAGCCGGCCCCGGGCCGATTGATGATGGCGGGCACTGTCTTCGCGCGCATGACCCCTTCCTCCTGACGCATCGTTCGATGCTCCCTTGGGGAGTGTTTGCATTATCCTCCCAATGGGAATATCGCTAAGCCTGTCATGGCGAAACGGAAAGACCTGACGACGACCTCGTTGGCGATGCTGGGGCTGCTTGCCCTGCGCCCATGGACGACCTACGAGCTGGCCCAGCAGATGGAGCGCAGCCTGCGGAACTTCTGGCCCCGGGCGCGGAGCAAGCTGTATGAGGAGCCGAAGCACCTGGTGGCGCACGGCCTGGCCGTGGCCCGGCGCGAGCAGGTGGGCCGCCGCCCCCGCACGGTCTACGCGATCACGCCGGCGGGGCGCGAGGCGCTGCGCGAGTGGCTGCGGCGGCCGGGCGCGCCGCCCGCGCTGGAGTACGAGGCCATCCTAAAGGTGTTTCTGGCCGACCAGGGCACGAAGGACGACCTGCTGGCGCAGATACGACACATCAGGGCGTGGGCCGAGGCGGAGCAGCTGCGCGGCCAGGCGTTCCTGCGCGAATACGCGACCACGGGCGGCCCGTTCCCCGGGCGGCTGGGCATCATCGCGCTGATGGTGAGCTTCCTGACGCGGATCGACGACGGCATCCACGAGTGGGCGGCGTGGGCGGAGGAGGAGGTGTCGCGCTGGCCGGACGTGCATGCCGCGCCGGACAAGCAGCTGTTCCAACGCCTGCTGGAAAAGAGCGAACGTCATGTGGCAGCGGACTGAGCGAATCGCCATCGCGGCGCCGCCGGAGCGCGTGTGGGCCATCGTGAGCGACGTGTCGCGGCATGCCCAGCTCACCGGCAGCGGCGAGATCGGGGCACTGCGCGTGAGCGGGCCCATCGCCAAGGGCTCGACGTGGGAGGCCGACGAGCGCGTGCGCGCTGCCGGCGCGTTCACCGCGCGCTCGGAGTGCACCGTGTTCGACCCGCCGCGCGAGCTCGCCTGGAAGTCGTATCCGCCGCCCATCAAGGCCGGCAACCCTAACTCGGTGGCCGACGTGACGTGGTGGTACCGCCTGGCGCCCGACGTCGCGGGCACGACGCTGGAGCATGCGTTCCGCGTCGTCGAGCCGAAATCCGGCGGGCTGCTGATGAAGGCGTTCTAGCTCGTCACGAGGCGGGAGGGCGCCATCCGCAAGGGCATGCGCGGCACGCTGGCGAACGTGAAGGCGGCGGCCGAGCGGGGCGGGCCGGGGGCGGGCGCCGCCGCGTGACGAGGCCGGCGCCGCGAGGCCACGCTACCGGAAGATGGCGCGGTCGCGGCCGGCCACGGCCTTCCGTTCCCACCAGCCGCGCATCTTGCCCGGGTTCAGCAGCCCGTGCGGGTCCACGTCGCGCTTGAACTCCAGCTGCGCCGGGTCCACCACCTTCATGCCGCCGTCCTCCAGCACGTAGGTGTGCGGGTCGAACACCGTCACCCCGATGCTTTCGTGGTAGGCGATGACCTCGCGCAGCCGCTCCTCGGTCGTGTAGCGCACCAGCTGCAGCCCGTCGCACGCTGTCTCGCCCTCCCAGCGCACCCACTCCAGGTGGAACGGCAGCTCGTCGCCGAACTTGCCCCGCAGGTGCTCCACCAGCTCCGCCACCCGGCCGTGCGGCAGGAAGCTCTGGAGGTAGGTGATGCCGGGGTCGGCGTTCAGCGCGTGCAGCGTCGTGTGGTTCCAGGTGTATTCATAGAGCGGCCGCGTGCGCCCCGACTCCGGGTCCGGCTTCTTGTAGACGATGGCGCCCCCGTGGTCGCGGGCCAGGTAACCGAGCCCCTCCATCGACTGCTCGGCCACCATCAGGAAGGCCGTGTGCTTGCCCGGGCCGATGTGGCCGTGCACCGTGGGGAAATACGGCGCGATCGCCGCGTCGAAGATGGCGACCTCGTTCTTCACCAAGCCGTCGGCGTCGCTCAGGGCTTGGCCGAAGCGCGTGGCGGCGAGCAGGTCGTCGAACGCGACGATGACGTCGACCCAGCTTTCGGCGGGCGCCAGGCCGATCTCGACCTCGGTGATGATGCCGTTGGTGCCGAAGGCGTGCGCCGCCCTGTTCACGTCGGGTCCGCGCAGCTCGATGACGCGCGGCTCCTCCTCCATCGTCACGACGCGGATGCCGAGGATGTTGCCCAGGTCGCGCAGGAAGCCGAAGCGGATGGCGCCGACGCCGGAGCTGCCGCCGGCCAGGAAGCCGCCGATGGTGGCCGTGCGCTTCGTGGACGGGAACAGCCGCAGCTCCCAGCCGGCCTTGCGCGTCGTCTCCTCCAGCGCCGACATCTTGATGCCCGGCTCGCAGCGCGCGGCGCCGTCGCGCAGCCACCGCACCGCCGTCATGCTCGACGTGTCCAGCACGACCCCGCCGTGCAGCGGCACCGCCTGGCCGTAGTTGCCGGTGCCCGCGCCGCGCACCGTGAGCGGCACCCGGTGGCGCACGCACGCGCGGGCGACGGCCATCACGTCGGCCTCGTCGCGCGGCGTCACGACGATGTCGGCGCGCAGGCCGGCGAACAGCGGCTTCAGCACCGGGCTGAACCAGTTCATGTCCTGCGAGCGGCGCCGCAGCAGCCCAGCCTCGCGCGACGACGGCACGCCGCCCAGCTCGCGGGCGAACGCCTGCCAATCGACATCGGGACGCGGAAACGGGGGGTGGACGAACTGCATGGGCGCACGCCTCCGGAACGACTCGCGGCGGCGTGATTCTAGCGGGAATCGGCGGCTCGCGGGGGCCCACGTCGTCGGCCCGCCGGCGGACGGGTGATACAGTGGCCTCGCGAATCCACCGGGCGCGCGAGGGCATGCGATGAAGGCGATCGTGCAGGACCGTTACGGCTCGACCGACGTGCTGCGGCTGGACGAGATCGACCGGGCGGCCGTCGGCGGGGGCGACGTGCTCGTCCGCGTGCGCGCGGCGTCCATGCACCCCGACGTGTGGCACGTCCTCCGCGGGCGGCCCTACCTGCTGCGCCTCATGGGGGCGGGGCTGCGCAGGCCGGCGAACCGGGTGCCCGGCACCGACGTCGCGGGCATCGTGGAGGAGGTGGGCAAGCGCGTGACGCGGTTCCGGCCGGGCGACGCGGTGTTCGGCGAGTGCGTGCGCGGCCACCAATGGCACAACGGCGGCGCCTACGCCGAGTTCGTGGCCGTGCGCGAGGCCGCGCTGGAGCCGAAGCCGGCCGGGCTCACGTTCGAGGAGGCCGCCGCCGTGCCCACCTCCGGGCTGATCGCGCTGCGGTCGCTGCGCGACGAGGGTGGATTGCGGGCGGGCCAGCGCGTGCTCATCAACGGCGCGGGCGGCGGCGTCGGCACCTTCGCCGTGCAGATCGCCAAGGCGCTGGGGGCCACCGTCACCGCCGTCGACCGCGCGGAGAAGCTGGAGATGCTGCGGTCGATCGGCGCCGACCGTGTCATCGACCATGCCCGCGAGGACTTCACCCAGAGCGGCGACCGTCATGACGTGCTGCTCGACATTCCCGGCAACCGGTCGCTGGCGGACTGCCGGCGCGCGCTCGAGCCCAAGGGAACGTATGTGCTGGTGGGCCACGACGGCTTCGGGCGCTCGGGCAACCGGTGGATCGGCGGCGTGTCGCGCTTTCTGCGCGTGCTCGCGGTGGCGCCGTTTGTCAGCCAGCGGATGGTGCCGCGGCGTGCGGCGCCCGCGGGAGCGCCGCTGGCGACGCTGCGGGAGCTGATCGAGGCCGGCAAGGTCAGGCCGGTCGTCGACCGGACGTTCCCGCTGCGCGAGGTGCCCGAGGCCATCCACTACATGGAGCAGGGGCGGGCGCTGGGGAAAATCGTCATCACCGTCTAGCGCGGCACTCGCTCTGGACAGCGGGCGGGCGCCTGCTATGCTACCGGCCACCTCGGTCAGCGGCGGCGAGCATGCAGCAGCGGCACATCAACCCGCCCGGCGTCTACGCGCCCCCTCCCGGCATGTATACCCATGTCGTCGCGGTCGGCCGCACGCTCTACGTCTCCGGCCTGTTACCCTACGACGAGGAGGGTAAGCCGGTGGGAGGCGAGGACGTCGAGGCGCAATACGAGCAGGCGTGGCGCAACCTAACGCTGGCGCTGGGCGCCGCCGGCGCCACCGTGAGCGACCTCGTCCGCACCACCACCTACATCGTCGGCCAGCGGCACGTCGCCGCCGTGCGCGACGTGCGCCGGCGCATCGTGCCGAAGCCGCCGCCCGCCAGCACCCTCATCGTGGTCGCCGGCCTTGCCGATCCCGCATGCCTCGTGGAAGTGGACGCCATCGCCGTGATCGGCTCCGGCCGGTCGTCGTAGGAGGAATGCCGTGGAACGCCTGATGGACCGGATCCGCGCCGACGGCCGCGTGATCGGCAAGGACATCCTCAAGATCGACTCGTTCCTCAACCACCAGGTCGACGTGGACCTGATGGAGGTTATCGGGGAGGAGTTCGCCCGCTACTTTCGGCGCAAGGAGATCACGAAGGTGCTGACGGTGGAGGCATCGGGCATCGCGCCCGCCATCTTCACCGCGCGCGCGCTCCGCAAGCCGCTGCTCTACGCCCGCAAGTCCAAGCCGTCAACGATGGACGCCGGCCACTACGCCGCCGAGGTGCAGTCGTTCACCAAGGGCCGCGTCTTCGACATCACCGTCTCGGCCAGCTTCCTGGGCCCGAGCGACAAGGTGCTGATCATCGACGACTTCCTGGCGTTCGGCAGCACCGTGCGCGGGCTGCTGGAGATCACGTCGCGTGCCGGCGCGGAGGTGGTGGGCGTCGGCATCGTCGTGGAAAAGGGGTTTCAAGAGGCCGGCCGCCAGCTGCGGGAGCAGGGGATCGACCTCTGCTCGCTCGTCGTCATCGACCGCATGAGCGAGGGCAGCGTCGAGATGCACGGCGGTATCCCGGCGGCGAGCGCCGGCCACCCCCGGCGTTAGGCGGCGCGCGCCCTGGCGGACTCGTCGCGGCCGCGCTCGCCTGTCTTGGCAATGCCGTAGGCCTGGCCGCCCTTCCACTTGCCCAGCACCAGCGATAGCGCGAGGAACACCGCCAGCGTGACGCCGGCGGCCATGAAGTCGCCCGCGCGGGCCGAATCGGCGGCGTCGCCCAGCAGCGGGCGTGCCGCGCGCGAGCCCAGCACCCCCAGGTAGATGGCGATGGGCGCCACCAGCCCCAGCGGAATGTAGCTCACGCGCTGCACGCGCGCCACCCGGAAGAACATGGCGTTCGACATCGCCATGAACGAGCCGGCCACGTAGGAGAACAGCAGCGCCAGCTCGCCGTCGCGCAGCAGCTAGCGCACCAGCGTTGCCCAGATCGCGAGGCCGCACACGAGCCCCAGCGCGCGGACGGCGATGAACGGCTCCCGCCACGCCTCGGCCCAGGCGCCGCGCGTGCGCCGCCACCACCACGCGACGATGCGCCGCCCGATGCCGGACGCGAGCGCGGCGATTTTAGCCAGCATGGGGGTGCGCCTCCCTTTCTCCGATGCGCGGGTTGCCATCGATTCGAAATTAGAGCGTCGCGCGGGCGGACGACAACGGACTTTGGTGCGGTTCCGCGCGCGCTCGCGACGGGGCCCGCGCCTCGTTTGTTCATGGAAACGCGCATCGCTGTCGTATCGACGGGCGCGCCCGCGCCGCCGACAATTGCGCGCGCAGCAACGCACAGCGTAGGAGGGAACCGTTGGTCGAGCAGCAGACGATGAGGAAGGAGGCGGTCCGCATCCTCGAGGACGGCTTGGCCGCGATGAAGAGGATGGACCGCGAAGTGACGGAGATGCGGGTGCTGGAACGGCAGCTGGCGCCGCTCTGGGAGCAGGTGCGGACGCTGGAGAACGCACTGACGCCCTACCGCGAACTGCAGCGGCAGTTGGAGAACCTGTGGGAGACGATGCAGTCGCTGGAGAAGCAGCTGGAGCCGATGCACGCGCTGCAGCTGGAACTGAGCCACGTGCGGGACGAGATGAAGCAGGTGATGCGGAGCACGCTGCCGTAGCGCGGTCCGCCGCCGAGCCCGTCCCCAGGATGGCGGAGGGCCCCGGAACGTTCCGGGGCCCTCGTGTTCTCATCCTGCTCCGCGTGGCCTAGTAACGGCCGCGGCCGCCGCCATAGCCGCCACCGCCGCCGCCGCCACCACCACCACCACGACCGCCGCCGTAGCCGCCGCCACCACCGCCGCCGCTGCGCTCCTCGCGCGGGCGGGCCTCGTTGACGGTCAACGGGCGGCCGCCGTGCTGCGAGCCGCTCAGGCTGGCGATCGCGCGGCGCGCCTCCGTCTCATCGGGCATCTCGACGAAGCCGAAGCCCTTCGAGCGTCCCGTGTCGCGGTCCATCAGCACCGTGGCGGACGCCACCTCGCCGAACGGCGCGAAGATGCTTTCCAAGGTCTGGTTGTCCACGCTCCAAGCCAAATTGCCGACGAAAATCCTCATGTGCTACTCCTCATGCGCGTGCGCGCAAGACGTTAGACCACGAATCTTGGCGCAAACACCGAGGTCGCTCCCGGTGACCTGGGCGCGGAAACGGATGGTTCAGTGCCAAAGTGTGGAATGCGGCAAGCATACCATACACTTCCACGGTCCGCAAGTGCCCCATTTCGCCGCCGTCGGGCCGGGGCCAGGGCGAGCGGCCGCGCGCGGTTGGCCCCCCGCGCAATGCCACCAGCGCCAGCGCCGGAGGCGTGCGTGCGAGACGTTGCGCGCGCTGGCCGAT
>VGZX01000065.1 GCA_016872415.1 SAR202 cluster bacterium
TGGGCAGAGATCGCCTCGTCCACGGTGCCGTAGGCCTCGCAGCGGGGGTCGGCTTTCGAAACGCGGCCTCCGTAGAGGAGGTTCGTGTGGCCGTCATCGCCTTGCTTCGTGTAGATGCGCATGGTGGCTCCTGGCCGGCGCGAGGCCGGATGGGGTGAATTATAGGACGGCGCGGTGCGAGAGGCCGGCAAGCAGGGTATCATCTGCCAGGCGCGGCTTCATTGCGTGTTGACACCCAGCGGGGCCGCTGGTAGCATTCTCCTACTGTCGCCCCAAAAGGGACGGCTTCTGTTTTGTCTGCGAGAGGCGGAAACGTAATTATGCCGACGGTGAACCAGTTAGTCCGGCGCGGCCGGTCGCAGGTGACCAAGAAGACGAAGGCACCCGCGCTTGGATTCGTGCGTAACACGTTGAAGAACCGCTTCTACCGTGGCAACGGTAGCCCGCAGAAGCTGGGCGTTTGCCTGCAGGTGCGGACGATGACGCCCAAGAAGCCGAACTCGGCCCTGCGCAAGATCGCGCGTGTCCGCTTGACCAACGGGATGGAGGTCACAGCCTACATTCCGGGCGAGGGACACACCCTGCAGGAGCACTCCGTCGTGCTGGTGCGCGGCGGCCGTGTGAAGGACCTGCCGGGCGTGCGCTATCACATCATTCGGGGAGCGCTGGATTCAACCGGCGTGAATGGGCGCAAGCAGGGCCGCAGCAAGTACGGCGCGAAGCGTGGGGGCGGCGCCGCGGGCGCCAAGAAGTAACGTGCGCTAGTCACTCCCCAAAACGTGGCCGCGTGACGCCATGCGGATGGCGTGTCGGGCGGCGTCGCTCCGGCGATCGGGAGCATTGACGCAGGTACATGCGGTTTGTCGTCGCGCGAGCGCGGCAGACGTTGATGGAAGCAGGGAATTTTCGAAGGAGCGAGCGGACACCGATGTCACGGCGACGCCGGGCCGATATACGGCCCACCATCCCTGACCCGCACTACAACAGCGCCGACCTTTCGCGGTTCATCAACCGCGTGATGGAGCGCGGCAAGAAGTCCGTGGCGCAACGCGTAGTGTATCAGGCGTTGGAGCGGGTCGAGGCGGAAGCCCACCGCCCCGGCTTGGAGGTCTTCGACCAGGCGTTGCGCAACGTCGGCCCGACGCTGGAAGTGAAACCGCGGCGCGTTGGCGGCGCGACCTATCAGGTGCCGATCGAGGTGCCGACCGGCCGCCGGCAGGCGCTGGCGATGGGTTGGCTGATCGACGCGGCGCGCGCCCGCGGCGGGCGCCCCATGCGGGAGAAGCTGGCGGCCGAGCTGCTGGACGCCTCGCGCGGGCAGGGCAACGCCGTGAAGCGCCGCGAGGAAGTGCACCGCATGGCGGAGGCGAACCGCGCGTTCGTCCATTACCGGTGGTAGTAGCTCAGGAGCACGGAAACTAGTCATGCCCTCCGAAACCGCAGCGGCCCTCGATCTTGGAAAGGTCCGCAACATCGGATTTATCGCGCACATCGACGCCGGCAAGACGACGGTGAGCGAGCGCGTGCTCTTTTTCACCGGCCGCACCTATAAGGTGGGCGAGGTGCACGAGGGCACCGCGGTGATGGACTGGATGCCGCAAGAGCGCGAGCGCGGCATCACGATCACCTCCGCCGCCACCCGCGCCAGCTGGAAAGACCACACGATCAACATTATCGACACGCCCGGCCACGTCGACTTCACCGCCGAGGTGGAGCGCAGCCTGCGCGTGCTCGACGGCGGCGTCGTCGTGTTCGACGCGGTCGCCGGCGTCCAGCCCCAGTCCGAGACGGTGTGGCGCCAGGCCGACAAATACAAGGTGCCGCGCATCTGCTTCATCAACAAGATGGACCGCCTGCAAGCCAACTTCGAGCGCGCGGTGGACAGCATCCGCCACCGGCTGCGGGCAAAGCCGATTCCGATTCAGCTGCCGATGGGCGCCGAGGACCAGTTCAAGGGCGTCATCGATCTGATCGAGCAGAAGGCCTACTTCTTCGAGCGCGGCGTCAAGGAGCCCGGCGCCATGCGCGACGGCCCCATTCCCGCCGAATACGCGGACCAGGCCGCGCAGGCCCGCGACGAGATGGTGGAGCGCGTCGCCGAGAACGACGACCAGCTGATCGAGAAGTACCTCGGCGGCGAGCCGCTGACGGTCGACGAGCTGCGGCACGGCCTGCGACGCGCGACCTTGGGCAACAAGGTGGTGCCGGTGGTGTGCGGCGCGGCCCTGCAGAGCATGGGCATTCAGCTGATGCTGGACGCGGTCACGGCCTTCCTGCCGTCGCCGTTGGACGTCGAGGCGGTGCAGGGCACCGACCCGGCGACCGGCGAGCAGATCGCGCGCAAGCCGGGCCGCGAGGAGCCGCTGGCCGCGCTGGCGTTCAAGATCGTCACCGACCCCTACGTCGGGCGGCTGGTCTACTTCCGCGTCTACTCCGGCACGCTCACGGCGGGCACGGCCGTCTACAACACCTCGAAGGGCGTGCGCGAACGGGTGGGCCGCATCGTGCTGATGCACGCCAACCACCGCGAGGAAGCCCAGCAGGTGGGCGCCGGCGAGATCGCCGCGGCCATCGGCCTGAAGAACACCTTCACCGGCGAGACGATCTGCGACGAGAAGCAGCCGGTGATCCTCGAGACGATCAAGTTCGCCGAGCCCGTCATCTCCGTCGCCGTCGAGCCCGCCACGCGGTCGGAGCAGGACAAGCTGACCGACGCGCTCATCAAGCTGGCCGAGGAAGACCCGACGTTCCGCGTGCGTCACGACCAGGAGACGGGCGAGACGATCATCGCGGGCATGGGCGAGCTGCACCTGGAGATCATCGTCGACCGCATCAAGCGCGAGTTCGGCGTCGAGGCGAAGGTTGGCAAGCCGCAGGTGTCGTACCGCGAGGCGATCACGCGCAAGGCGCGCGCCGAGGGGCGCTTCGTGCGGCAGACCGGCGGGCGCGGCCAGTACGGCCATGTCGTGCTGGAGATCGAGCCCAACGAGCCGGGCAAGGGCTTCACCTTCGAGAACAAGACGGTGGGCGGCAGCGTGCCGAAAGAGTTCGTGAACCCCACCCAGAAGGGTGTCGAGGAGGCGTTGCAGACGGGCGTCGTCGCCGGCTACCCGGTGGTCGACATCAAGGTCACGCTCGTCGACGGCTCGTTTCACCCGGTGGACTCGAACGAAATGGCGTTCAAGATCGCGGGCTCCATGGGTCTGAAGGCCGCGATGCAGCAGGCGGCGCCCATCCTGCTCGAGCCGGTCATGGTGTTGCAGGTCATCACGCCGGGTCAGTACCTGGGCGACGTGCTGGGCGACCTGAGCTCCCGGCGCGGGCGCATCCGCAGCATGGAAGGCCAAGGCGACACCCAGGTGGTGGAGGCCGATGTGCCGCTGGTGGAGATGTTCGGCTACGCCACGGACCTGCGCTCGAAGACGCAGGGCCGGGCGACGTACACGATGGAATTCGGCCGCTACGAACAGGTTTCGGCGGCTTTGGCCCAGACCGTGACGAAGCGGACAGCATAGGCAGCAGGTAGAAAAAGCATGGTGCAAGCAACTACGACTCCCCGGGCCCGTGGCGGCGCGAACGAGCGCATCCGCATCGTTCTCAAGGGTTTCGACCACCGCCTGTTGGACCAGTCGACCAGTCAGATCGTCGAGGCCGCGGAGCGCACCGGCGCCGGCGTCGTGGGCCCCGTGCCCATGCCGACGCGCATCAAGCGCTTCTGCGTGCTGCGCTCGCCGCACACCGACAAGGACTCGCGCGAGCATTTCGAGCTGCGGACGCACAAGCGTCTGCTAGATATCGTGGAACCCAATTCGAAGACGATCGACGCGCTGACCCGGCTGCAGATGCCGGCGGGCGTCGACATCTCCATCAAGCTGTAGGCTGGCGATCATGGGCATCGGTGGATTGCTCGGTAAAAAAGTCGGCATGACGCACCTGTTCATCGGGGAGCAGATGGTGCCTGTCACCGTGCTGGAGGTCGGCCCGTGCGTGGTGACGCAAGTCCGCAACGGGGCGACGGACGGCTACGAGGCGGTGCAGATCGGCTTCGGCGCGGCCAAGTCCCTCACCAAGCCGGCGTTGGGCCACCTGAAGGCCGCCGGTAGCGAGCGGGTGAAGCACCTGAAGGAGTTCCCGGCCACGCAGGTTTCCGAGCTGCGGGTGGGCCAGAAGCTGCTGGTGAGCGAGTTCGCCGAGGGCCAGTACGTCGATGTGACCGGCGTGTCGAAGGGCCGCGGCTTCCAGGGCGGCGTGAAGCGTTATAACTTCCGCGGCGGCCCAAAGACGCACGGCCAGAGCGACCGCCACCGCGCGCCCGGCTCCATCGGCTCGACGACCTTCATGGGCCGCGTCATCAAGGGCAAGCGCATGGCCGGCCACACCGGCATGGACCAAACCACCAGCCGCAACTTGCGCGTGGTGAAGGTCGACGCGGAGCGCAACTTGCTGTTCGTGGGCGGCGGCGTGGCCGGCGCGAACGGCGGCCTGGTATCCGTGCGGCACGCGAAGCGGGCGCCCAAGGCGTCGGCGGCGGCGAAGGAGTAAGCGGTGGAACTGCCGGTCCGTAACATCAAAGGCGAGGAAGTCAGCAAGCTGCAGGTGAGCGATGCCGTGTTCGGCGCGCCGCTGAACAACGATTTGCTCCACCAAGCGCTCGTATTCCACTCGGCGAACCAGCGGTTGGGCACCTCCAACACGCTGACGCGCGACGAGGTTTCGGGCGGCGGCAAGAAGCCGTACCCCCAGAAGCACACCGGCCGCGCGCGCCAGGGCAGCATTCGCTCGCCCCAGTGGCGGCACGGCGGCATCGTGTTCGGCCCGCACCCGCGCAGCTACCGCACGCACCTGCCGAAGCGCATGCGCCGCGGCGCGATTCGCGCGGCCCTTTCCGGCAAGGCAGCGACCGGACGCTTGATCGTGGTCGACAGTTTCGACGCGCTGGAGGCGAAGACCAAGGCGATGGCGAGCGCGCTCGGCGCGCTCGGCGTCACCTCGTCGGCCCTGGTCATCCTGCGCGAGCCGAACATGGGCGTGGTCCACACGGTGCGGAACCTGCCGAGGACCAAGACGCTGGCCGCCGACCTGCTGAACGTGCTGGACCTGCTGCGTTACGACGCGGTGGTGATGACGGTGGACGCGGTGAAGCGGGCGGAGGAGCTCTGGTCGCGCCTCGACGTGCCGCGGGGCAAGGCCGCCGCCGGGCGGGAGGCGTAGACCATGAACGTGTTGCAGACGCTGCGAAAACCGGTGGTGACCGAGAAGTCGACGCTGATGCAAGAGCAGCACAAGTACGTGTTCGAGGTGCACCCCCGCGCGAATAAGTCGCAGGTCCGCGAGGCGGTGGAGCGCGCGTTCAATGTGAATGTGACGGCCGTGAACATAACGCGGAGCGCGGGCGAGCAGCGGCGGTTCGCGAATGGCCGGAAGGCCTACATTAGCGGGAAGAAAAAGGCGGTGGTGACGCTGAAGCAGGGCGACACCATCCAGATCTTCGAGGGGGCCTAGCGATGCCGCTGAAGAAACTGCGGCCAACCAGCAAGGGCGTCCGTCAGGCGCTGCGCCCGGACTTCGCCGAGGTGACGCGCACCGAGCCGCACAAGCCGCTGACGGAGGGCAAGCACCGCACCGGCGGGCGCAACGTGCGCGGCAAGGTGACGATGCGCCATCAGGGCGGCGGGCACAAGCAGCTGTGGCGCAAGGTCGACTTCAAGCGCGACAAGGTCGGCGTGCCGGGCCAGGTGGAGTCGATCGAATACGACCCCAACCGCTCATGCCGCATCGCCTTGGTGCTCTACAAGGACGGCGAGCGGCGCTACCACCTCGCGCCCGATGGGCTGAAGGTGGGCGACACGTTGATGTCGGGCCCGACGGCGGAGATCCGCATGGGCAACGCGCTGCCGCTGGTCAACATTCCCACGGGCACCACCGTCCACAACATCGAGCTGCAACCCGGCATGGGCGGCAAGATGTGCCGCAGCGCCGGAACGTCGGCGCAACTGCTGGCGCGCGATGACCACTTCGCCCTGCTGCGGATGCCGTCGGGCGAGGTCCGCCAGGTCATCAGCGCGTGCTTCGCCACCATCGGCGCGGTGGGCTTCCCCGAGCACAAGAACACTATCGCCTCGAAGGCCGGCCGCTCGCGCCACCTGGGCAAGCGTCCCGCCGTGCGAGGCTCCGCGATGACTCCCCGCGACCACCCGCACGGCGGAGGCGAGGGCCGCGCGGGCGTCGGCATGAAATACCCGAAGACGCCTTGGGGCAGGCCGGCCCGCGGCGTGAAGACGCGGCGCCGCCAGCACACCGACGTGTTCCGCGTACGTGACCGGAGGGCTAAGTAGCATGTCTCGCTCAGTTAAGAAGGGGCCGTACGTCGAGCCGAAGCTGGCGAAGCGCGTGGAACGCGCGCAGCGCAGCCAGGCCAAGGTCGTCATCAAGACTTGGGCCCGCGCGTCCACCATTATGCCGGAGATGGTCGGCCTGACCATCGCCGTGCACGATGGCCGCCGCCACATTCCCGTCTTCGTGACGGAGAACATGGTGGGCCACCGCCTGGGCGAGTTCGCGCCGACCCGGACGTTCCGGGGCCACGCGGGCAAGACCGAGAAGGCGACGACCGTCGCCCCGAAGAAGGCGTAGCCATGCCGAGCAAAGCAGTCGTGCGCAATGTCGGCATCTCCACCAAGCGATTCATGCCGCTGGTGGGCACCTTGAAGGGCAAGCGCGTGCAGGAGGCGCTGGAGGCGCTGCGGTTCGTGCCGGGGCCGACGGCGGCGAAGGTGGCCGAGGCGCTGAAATCCGCGGCGGCGAACGCCGAGAACAACGCGAACCAGAACCCGGAGCGGCTGGTGGTGGTGGCGGCCTATGTGGACGGCTCGTTCTTCCTGCCCCGGTCGCGGGCGCGCTCGCGCGGCCGCGTGGGGCGCGTGAAGCGACGGCTGAGCCATTTGACGATCGTGGTGGACGAACAGGAAGGGGCGTAAGCGTGGGACACAAGACACATCCCGTCGGGTTCCGTCTCGGCGTGAAGGCAGGCGCCACCGGCGTCGTGCGCGACTGGAACGCGCACTGGTTCGCCGGCCGGGGGAAGGACTACGCCAAGCACGTGCTGGAGGACATCGCCATCCGCAAGGTGGTGACGTCGCAATACGCGGAGGCGGGCATCTCCAAGGTCGAGATCGAGCGCAGCGCCCAAGACCTGATCGTGAACGTGCATACGGCCCGCCCCGGCATCGTCATCGGCCGTGGCGGACAGCGCGTTGACGAGCTGCGGAAGGCGCTGGAGACGGCGGCCGGCGGCAAGCGCGTGCGCCTGAACATCCTTGAGATCCGCGCCCCGGAGCTCGACGCCTTCCTCGTCGCCCGCAATGTCGCCGACCAGCTGGAGCGCCGCGTGGCGTTCCGGCGCGCGCTGAAGCAGACGGCCACCCGCACGATGCAGTCCGGCGCGCAGGGCGTGAAAATCGTCATCGCCGGCCGGCTGGGCGGCGCCGAGATCGCCCGCCGCGAGAAGGTTATGGAGGGCCGCGTGCCGCTGCACACCTTGCGGGCCGACATCGACTTCGCCATCGCCGAGGCGCACACCACCATGGGGCGCATCGGCGTGAAGGCGTGGGTGTTCCGCGGCGACGTGCTGCGCCGGCGCCAAGGCCAGGAGACGCCGGCTACCGCCTCCGCCTCGCCGCGGCAGGGAGAAGACCAGCATGCTACAACCTAAGCGGACCAAGTTCCGAATGGTCCACCGGGGACGCCGCAAGGGCCTGTCCTACAAGGGCAACACGGTGGAGTTCGGCGAGTACGGATTGAAGGCGCTCGGCAATGCCTGGCTCACCGCCCGGCAGATCGAGGCGGCCCGTCGCGCCATCACGCGCCACCTGCGCCGCGGCGGCCAGGTGTGGATCCGCGTGTTCCCGCACAAGCCCATCACCAAGAAGCCGCTGGAAGTGCGGCAGGGCGGCGGCAAGGGGCCGATCGACGCGTGGGTGGCGGTGATCAAGCCGGGGCGCGTGATGTTCGAGATTGGCGGCGTGCCCGAGCCGGTGGCGAAGCTGGCGCTGGCCCGCGCCGCGCAGAAGCTGCCGATTCTGACGAAGACCATTGGCCGCGATGAAATCGTGGCGGCATAGGCGGGACAGTCATGCGGTCGAAGGTTGACACGGTGCGCGCGCTGGACGACGCGAAGCTGCGCGAGGAAGAGCAGAACACGCAGCAAGAGCTGCTGAACCTGCGGATCAAGCTGTCGACGCGGCAGCTCGCCAACCCGAACGAGCTGGCGAAGACGCGGCGGAAGCTGGCGCAGATCAAGACCGTGGCGCGCGAGCGGCAGCTCGCGGGAGGCAAGTGATGGCAGGGGCACCCGGGCGACGCAAGGTGCAGATTGGCCGCGTCGTCAGCGACAAGATGAACAAGACCGTGGTGGTGGAGGTGGCGCGGCAGGCCGCCCACCCCATCTACGGCAAGTCGGTCCGCCGCGTGTCGCGCTTCAAGGCGCACAGCGAGCAGAACCAGTACCGCGTGGGCGACCTGGTGCGGATCGAGGAGACGAAGCCGCTGTCGAAGGACAAGCGGTGGCGCGTGTCGGCCCTGGTGCAGCGCACCGAGGCGCCGCAGGCCGAGCAAGTCGCCGCGGCGGCCGCCGCCGACGTGACGCCAGCGGCCGAGGAGGCGAAGTCGTGATACAGACCTATACGCGCCTCACCGTCGCCGACAACTCCGGCGCGAAAGAGATCATGTGCTTCAACATTCCGCGCGGCTCGCGGCACCGCTACGCGTCGATCGGCGATATCATCGTCGCGACGGTGAAGGTGGCCCAGCCGAACAGCGGCGTGAAGCAGGGCGAGGTGGTGCGCGCCGTGGTGGTGCGGACCCGTGGCGTGACGAAGCGGGCCGATGGGTCGTCCATCCGCTTCGACGACAACGCGGCGGTGCTGCTGAACGACAAGGAAACACCGCGCGGCACGCGCATCTTCGGCCCCGTGGCGCGCGAGCTGCGCGACCGCAACTTCATGCGGATCGTGTCGCTGGCGCCGGAGGTACTGTAGCCATGGCGGCGCGCGTGAAGCGGGACGACAGGGTGTTCGTGCTCCGGGGCAAGGACGCAGGCAACCAAGGCAAGGTGCTGCGGGTGCTGCCCAGCGAGGGCAAGGTGGTGGTGGAAGGGATCAATCTGGTGAAGCGGCACACGAGGGGCAACCCCGCGGCCGGCCGCCAGGGCGGCATCGTCAGCAAGGAGATGCCGATGGATATGTCGAAGGTCATGCCCGTCTGCCCGTCGTGCGGCAAGCCGACGCGGATCAATGTGAAACAACTCGATGATGGGACGAAGGCGCGTGTGTGCAAGCGATGCCAGGGAATGATGAACTGAAACAACCGAAGAAGGCCGAGGGCGAGGGCGCCGGGAAGGCGCCGTCCGCCCGGGCCGGCGCGCGCAAGCGCGAGCCCGCCGAAGCCAAGGAGCCCGCGGCGCCGGAGCAGGCCGCCGCCAAGGCGGAGCGCCCCGCGCGCGCGCCGGCCCGGGCGAAGGCGGGCTCGGATGCCGAGGCCAAGCCCGTGGCGGCCGCGTCGGCGAAGCCCGCCGCCGAGGCGCCGCGCCAGCCGCGC
>VGZX01000066.1 GCA_016872415.1 SAR202 cluster bacterium
GCGCGGCATCGTGGACCCGGCGAAGGTGACCCGGGCGGCGCTGGAGAACGCCGCATCGGTCGCGGCCATGGTGCTCACCACCGAGTCCCTCGTCGCCGACCTGCCCGAGAAGAAGAATGGCTCTGCGGCAGCGGGCGCCGGCACCCACATGCACGACGAGTTCTAACGCACGCGACTGCTCGTTGGACAGGAGCGACGACAGGCCCCTCCTCGACCGAGGAGGGGCCTGTCGTGTCCCGTCGGCCTCCGGTGGCGCGCCGAGGCTGCCGCCTCCAAGCATCCGGGGCGAAGGTCGGCGAGCCGCCTTGCTTCAGGGCGCGGGCGTCACGTCACCGGCGCCGGGGTCGTTGAACTCGCGGACGACACCTTGCAGCCCGGCCACGATCCGCTCCGCGTCAGCGGCGGACAATTGCCATGGCTTGCGGGGCGTGGGGCGCGTGGTGAGGTAGTAGCGCAGCGCATCCCACGCGCGCGCGGTCTGCTCGTCCGTCTTGGCATTGAGGGCGGCCGGCACGTACTGAAACAGCACGCGGTCCACTATCTGCTCGCGCGCCGCGTCATCCTCGACGAACGCGAC
Organism: SAR202 cluster bacterium; assembly: GCA_016872415.1. GTDB lineage: Bacteria > Chloroflexota > Dehalococcoidia > Lucifugimonadales > Australimonadaceae > VGZX01. Next base: position 578 of record VGZX01000066.1, read on the forward strand.
GGCCGCCTCCGTGAGCTGGATGACGCGTTGGGCGGCGGCATCGTCCGGCGAAGTCATCGTTTGCTCCATGCGAACGTAGGTGCCGGCGTGCGGCCCGCACTTATAATAGCCGCATGTCAGCAGAGCGCGAGGAAGCCAAGCAGCGGTTCGCCGCCTTCGCGGCCCAGCAGACGAACGACCTGCCGCTGGACACCGGCTCGCTCCTCGTCAACGAGGTGATCGAGCCCACGGCGGACGTGCCCTACGTGTGGCGCGCGCTGGAGGGCATCGCGACATCGCTGCGCGACCGGATATCGGCCGGCGATTCGCCGCTCAGCTCGCTCAACCTGCTCAGCGAGCACCTCTTCGACCACATCGGGTTCCGCGGCGCGGAGAAGGACTATTACGACCCGCGCAACAGCCTGCTATGCGAGGTCGTGCAGCGCCGCGTCGGCATTCCCATCTCGCTGTCGATCGTCTACATGGAGGTCGGCCGGCGGCTGAGCATCCCGCTCGTCGGCGTCGGCATGCCCGCGCACTTCCTCGTGCGGCACGCGGACGAGCCGAAGCTGTTCGTCGATACCTTCCACGGCGGCGTGCTGCTGACCGAGGCCGAGTGCGCGGCGCTACTGCGGAATGCGTCGCCGGACAGCCGGTGGGACAAGCGCTTTCTGGACCCCATCGACAACCGCGCCATCCTCGCGCGCGTGCTGCGTAACCTGACGGGCATCCGGGTGCAGCGCGACGACGTGCCCCGCGCCGAGGTGACGCTCGACCTGCTGGTGATGCTGCAGCCCGACCAGCCCGCTCACCGGCGCGACCGGGGGCTGATGCGCTACAAGCTCGGCGCGATCGACCAGGCGCTGGCGGACCTGGAAGCCTACCTCGACAGCAACCCGTCGGCGCCCGACACGGCCCGCATCGGCCAACTCGCCACCTACCTCAAGGGCCAGCGCGCCTAGGGAGCACAGTCCGTCGGCGCCTCGCCCGAGGAAGGGACCGGCTCTGGAGCCCGCCCCCTCCTCGCACGGAGGCCGAGCAACCCCTAGCCGCCGATTGCCGCGGCGCCGGCCAGCGCCACCTGCTCATCCTGCTCGCTGGTGCCGCCACCGCCGGCGATCGCGCCAATGACGACGCCGTTCCGCTTGATCGGCACGGCGCCGGCCGCGTAAACGACCTTGTGGTTGTAAAGCTCGCGCACCATCGCCATCACCGGCGCGTTCGCCCGCTCCACCAGCGCGCTGCTGGGCTGGCCGCGCCACAGCACGGTCGCCATTGCCTTGCCGCGCGTGACATCGGGCGCGAAAGGGAACGGGCAACCGTCCATCTTCACCGACGCCACGAGATCGGCGTGGTCGTCGACGACCACGATCGCCATGTGCGCGCCGAACTCCTCGGCCTTCTTCAGCGCGGCGTCGATCGCCTTCCGCGCGTCCGCCAACGTAATGCTGGGCATCCCATACTCCTCGAATCGATATTGGGAGCAGGCCGCCGGCCACCGCTCGTTCGCCGCCGGCTCACCTGATGGCGTCGGCGCCGGCCTGGGCGATGGCCTCGTCATTCTCCTGCGACGAGCCGCCGGCCCCGACGGCGCCAATGAGCTTGTCGCCGCGCTTCACGGGCACGGCACCCTTCGCGTACACGGCCTTGCCGTGGTAGTAGTCCTGCACCCACGAGAACACGGGGTTGCCGGCGCGTTCGGCGAGCGCGCCGCTGGGCTGGCCGCCCCAGATGACCGTGGCGAATGCCTTGCCGCGCGAGATGTCGGGCAAGAACCCGAACCGCACACCGTCCATCTGCACCGACGCGATCACGTCGCCCCGGTCGTCAACGACAGAGATGCCGACTGGGGCGTTGAGCTCCCTTGCCTTCCGAACCGCCGCATTGATCGCCGCGAGAGCCTCGTCGAGCGTGATGCTAGCCATCCATGAGCCTCCTGGTGTTGTTGCCCGGCGAGCCTACCATAGGCGGGCGGCGACGTGGAGGGAACGTCCAACGGCGGTGCCGGTGGCCGGGGCGCGCGTTAGCCGAGAACCGCGCCGCCGACCGCCGCGAGCACAACGACGAGCCACGGCGGCAGCTTCCAGAACGCGAGGCCAAGGAACGCGGCAAGCGCGAGCGCGACATCGCTCGGCCCCTCGATTGCGCTGGTCCAGACCGGATCGTAGAGGGCGGCGAGCAGCAAGCCAACGACGGCGGCGTTGATGCCGGCCATGGTCCGGCGGGCGCCGTGCATGGCGCGAAGGCTGTTCCAGAATGGGAGCGCCCCGGCCACGAGCAGGAAGGACGGCAGGAAGATGGCGCCGAGGGCCAGGAGTCCACCGAGCCACCACAGCGGGGTGGATGACAGGTGCATGGCAGTGCCGAGATAGGCCGACACCGTGAACAGGGGTCCCGGCACCGCTTGCGCCGCGCCATAGCCGGCGATGAACTGTTCGTTGGTCAGCCAGCCCGGCGGCACGACCTCGGCCTGCAACAGTGGCAGCACGGCATGACCGCCACCAAACACGAGCGCTCCGGCCCGGTAAAAGCTGTCGAACACGGCCACCGCCTGACTGCCGGTCGCGGCGCGCAGCCACGGCAACGCCGCGAGCAGGCCGGCGAAGATGGCGAGGGCTCCGACCGCGACGGCGCGTGGGACGGGTATTTCCCGCGTGGGCGGCGATGCGACGGGCGCGACGCGCAGGAAGAACCAGCCGAGCAGGCCCCCGACGACGATGACGCCGATCTGGTCGACGGCGCCACGGCCAAACAGCAGCGCGATGGCGGCGCCAATGGCGATGGTGACGCGCGGGCGGCCGGGCGTGAGGGAGCGCGCCATGCCCCACACCGCCAGCGCGACCACGGCGACGGCGGCGATCTTCAGGCCGCGCAGCCAGCCGACATCGGCGATGTCGCCGACGCTGGCGACGCCATAGGCGAACAGCGCCAGCGCGACGGCCGACGGCAGCGTGAAGCCGAGCCAGGCGACAAAACCGCCAGGCAGCCCCGCCCGCATCATGCCAATGGCGATGCCCACCTGGCTGCTGGCCGGGCCGGGCAGGAACTGGCACAGCGCGACGACGTCGGCGTAGGCCGCCTCGTCGAGCCACTTGCGCCGATGAACGTACTCCGCGCGAAAGTAGCCAAGATGAGCGATGGGGCCGCCGAAGGAGGTGAGCCCAAGGCGCGTCGCGACGAACAGCAACTCCCAAAGCCGGGCCATGGAGGCCGGCCAGCGGCCGCGAGCGCCGGGCCCCGCATCGGATGGAGACACGACGCTCCTATCCGGCGGTCACGCCCCCGCGCACGGTCGCGCGCAGCCAGTCGGTCACCTCGGCCAGTGGCGCCACATCGGCGATCTTGCCGTAGATGTCGAACAGGTTGGCCTTGTGCACCGGCAGACTGCGGTCGAAGCAGCACTCCTCGGCAACGACCGTGCGGAAGTTCCATGAGATCGCGTCGAGGGCCGCGGCGCGCACGCAGCCGCTGGTCGACGTCCCGCCCAGAACCACGGTATCGACGCGGCGGTCCATCAGCAGCATCGCGAGGTTGGTGCCGAAGAACGGCGAGGCGACCTTCTTCCACACCACCGGCTCGCTGGGCAGCGGCGCGATGCGCTCGTCGATGTCGGCCCAGGGCAGGCCGTCGCGGAAATACTCCATCAGCGTCGGCATCTTCTCGCGCCGGATGCCGCAGTCGGAGCCGTCGACGCGGTATCGCGTGCCCGTGTAGATGATCGGCACGCCCAACTCGCGGCCCACCTCGATGAGCCGTCGCAGGCTTTGCACGCCGCGTTCCGCCAGTTCACGGACGGCGGGCGTGGCGTTTTGGGTGCCCAGCGGACAGTCGGGCGAGGTGAACCCCTTCTGCACGTCGACGACGACGATGCCAGGACGCATGCCCTTGCGATAGAGCTGCCCGGTGCGGAAGGCATGCTGGTACTTCTTGACCGCCTCGCCGATATAGGGAACGTCCGGGTCTGGGTCGAGGAAGTGCAGGCTCATGGACGGCTCCTTCCGAACGTCTACCGAGATTCCGCTGTCTCGCCGGCCGCGTAGCGTTGCTCCAGCTCGGTGATGCTCCGCAAGCCGAGCGCGTTGGCGATGGCGATGCGGAGCTCGCCGCCGCCGCCGTACCGCTCCAGCTCGCCGATGCGGCCCGACTCGCGGAGCTCGCGCATCATGCGGCCGATGATGGGGTACAGCGCGAACACGGGCCCACGGTGGATTTGCAGCCTGAAGCCCAAACGCTGGGCATCGGCCGGCGGCAGCTCGCCGTTGTAGAGGCGGGGAATGTCGTGGAGCCGCCGCGCGTACTCCTCCAAGTCGGCGAGCGAGCGGATGCCGTCGACGAACACGAGGTCGGCGCCCGCCGCGCGATACATCCGGCAGCGGCGCTCGGTTTCGTCCCAGCCCGCGACGGTCAATGCGTCGCACCGGGCGATGACCACGAAATCGGGATCGGAGCGCGCCTCGATCGCGGCGCGTATCTTCTGCGCGGCCTCGGCGGCGTCGATCACCTGCTTGCCGTCGAAGAAGCCGCACTTCTTGGGCGATACTTGGTCCTCGATGTGGATGGCGGCCACGCCCGCGCGCTCATATTCCCGCACCGTCCGGCGGACGTTGATGGCGTTGCCGTAGCCGGTGTCGGCATCCGCGATGACCGGCACCGAGACGGCCGAGACGATGTAGGCAGCGTTCTGCGTCATCTCCGTCTGCGTCAACAGGCCGACATCGGGCAACCCCTTCGACATCGACGTGCCGAACCCCGACATGTAAACCGCCTCGAAGCCCGTCTCCTCCGCGACGCGCGCGGTGAAGCCGTCGTAGGTGAACGGCGCCAGCAGGGTGCCGGGCCGTCGTAACAGCTCTCGCAGCCGCAAGGTGGGACGCATGGGCTGACCTCCCGTCGTCGCTTGCGGCAATCCTACCACCGCACCGTCGGCGCTGCGCGGCGCGCACCGTGAAACGCCCGCGAAAGGGCGTGACGCTCCGCATGGCGACCGCGCGCGTCGCTGGGGCGGCCCCATCCAGCCGCCCATGGCAGCACGCGACACCGATGACACCGCCGTTCAGGCGCGGCTGAGCGCCGGGCCACCGCGCACGCTGTCACGCGCATGCGGCGGCCGTCACGACCCGTCCGGTATCACGCGCTGGCCGGCGCCGGCACGGCTCACGACGGCAGCACTTGCCGCAGACCGGGCTGGATCTCCCGCAGCCAAGCCGCGAGCGGCTTCGACGCCGGCAGCGTCATCTCGACGAAGCCGCCCTTCACCACCGCGAAGCGGCCGGGGTCTTCCTTCGTCAGATCGACGCGCAGGTGCTCCCGGTCGATCCCGAGCTCGTCCGTGACCTCGTAGACCAGTGCCATGTCATCCATTGTGATGATGTCGTCCATCGTGCCCTCCTGGCGTTGCATCGAAATCTATAACTCCGCGACGCATCGCGCAGCGTTCCGCCCGCGAAGCAGGTACAATCGCCGCCTCGCCCTCACGGCATCGTGCGCGGCCCCGCCGTCGCGCGTTGGAGCGACATGAGACCTCGGTTCTTTCATGGCTGGGTGATCGTCGCGGCCCTCTTCGTCGTCAACCTTGGCGTCCACGCCACCGCCAACTTCAGCTTCGCCCTGTTCGTGGTGCCCATGGGCACCGACCTTGGTGTGTCGCGCAGCACGATGTCGTGGGCGCAGACCGCGCGGCTGCTCGCCGGCGGCGTTTCCAGTTTCACGTTGGGCAAGATGGTCGACCGGCACGGCGCGCGCGTGCTCATCGCGCTCGCGGCGCTCGTGTCCGGCCTCGCGCTCATCGCGCTCTACTGGATCACCTCCTATTGGCAGTTCCTCGTGCTGTTCACCATCGTCGGCCTCACGGGCATCTCCGCGCCCGGCAACGTGCTCACCTCCGTGCCCATCGCCAAGTGGTTCATCCGGCGCCGGGGGGCTCGCGTTCTCGCTCGCCACGTCGGGCCTCGCGGCCGGCGGCACCGTGTTCGCGATCGTCCACCAGCGGCTCATCGACGCCTTCGGCTGGCGCGGAGCGTGGGCCGCGTCCGGCGTCATCGCCATCCTCATCATCGCGCCCGTGGCGCTGCTGTTCATACGGCGGACGCCCGAGGACATGGGGCTTCGGCCGGACGGCGAGGCCACGCCCACGGCGAGCGCGCGCGGCACGGCGGCCCAAACGGCGCGGGAAACGGTGTGGACGCCCAAGGCCGCGTTACGCACCGCGGCGCTGTGGCAGGTGGTGGTTGCCTATGCCCTGCTCGGATTCGCAATGGGCGGGTTCATCGTCCACCGCTTCCCGTTCTGGGTGGACAAGGGCCTGCCCGAGCACCTCGTGGCCCTCTCCTACTCGATCGACGCGGCGGTGTTCGGCATCGGCACGGCGACGGCCGGCCCACTGTGCGACCGCTTCCCCGTGCGCTACGTCGCCGCCACCGCCATCGGCATACAGCTCACCGGCGTGGTGCTCACCATCGTCGGCAACGGCAGCCTCGCCATGTTCGCCTCGGCCTCGGTGTTCGGCATCGGCGCGGGCACGGGCATCGTCATCCAGCAATACATCTGGCCTGCCTACTTCGGCCGCTCGTTCCTCGGAACGATACGAGGCATCGTACTACCGACGTCGCTCGTCGCGAACGGGCTCGGCCCGCCCTTCCTCGGCTTCATGTTCGACCGGCTCGGCTCCTATGATGCGGCATTCTGGATGGTGGCCGGCCTCACCGTCGCCGCCATGGTCACGATGTTCATCGCCAAGCCGCCACGTCCGCGAGCCGGCCTGACGGGCGCCGTGCCCGCGCCGGCGTCGACCGGCTGACGCCATGGGGCCGAGGCTGTCGCGAGCGCACAACCCCGGCCCTCGGGCGGCCGAATTAGGGCACGCGATACACGATGACCAACCGCGGTCGCTCCTCGGCCGTCCCTGCTTCGGATGACCTGATTTGGCGCGGAGTGCGGTTCGTCGTTTCATCTCCAATGACGATCCAGCCATAGTTGCCGGCGGGGTCTTGCAGCCACCCCCGCACGTCGGCCAGCAACTGCTCCGAGTCCCACGCGAACTGACCGCTCGCGCCAAGCTCCGTTTCGGCGCTGGCGGCGGCCTCGAAATCGCCGCCGGGCTGCTGCAAGGGCGTCGACCCGAAGATGCGTTGCGTCCACGTCGCGTCGCCGGGCGTCGCGGCGGCGCCCGTCCCGCCGGATGCGAATGAAGTCCCCTCGCCCCAGGCGGCCGTGACCCGGTGCAGCCTGAACCCGACGATGGGGTCGGCCCCGCCGGGCGACTTGCTCACCGTGACCGACAGCCGCGCGCCGACGATCTCGGCGCCGGCCGGCACCTTGCCGGCCAGGTCGAAGTGGACCAGCGCGCGGCGTATCCCGCCCGTCCGGGTGCGGCCCGAGAAGAGGAACGCGCCAGCGCCATTGCTGTTGCCCGTCAGGTCGGAAAAGATCGTCGTGTCACGCGACGCTTCGATCACGACCTGCGTCGGCCCTCCCGGCGTCGGCGTGGCGGCCGCCGTGGGCGCCGGCACGGGCGTGGACGGGGCCGTGGGCAGCGCGCCGGTGGGCGTCGGCGCGGGTGTCGAGACCGCTGGCGTTGGCG
>VGZX01000067.1 GCA_016872415.1 SAR202 cluster bacterium
GCGCGACAACGGCATGATCGCCTACGGCCCGCAGAAGTGGATGGAGCCGGTGAACTGGAAGACGCCGGTGGACAACTGCTCCGACAACTACCACGTGCCCATCAGCCACTACTCCAGCGCCAGCGTCAAGGCCAAGATCATCGGCCAGCCGATGGCGACGATGGCGATGCAGCTGGCGATTCCGAACATCAACCACCACGTCTTCGTCAACGGCCACTCGCTGACGTTCCGCGTGCTGGACAAGGACCAGCCCCGGCAGAGCCACGGCTACACCAAATACAACAAAGACATTTTCGAGAAGTGGAACGGCGAGAGCATGCCTGAGGTGGAGCGTCGCCTGGGCAACTACCGCGCCCACCGCGTGCAGCTCGGCAACCACAGCCTCTTCCCGAACACGGTGCTGGGCTTCCGCCTGGCGCTGCCGCGCGGCCCGCTGATGACCGAGTTTTGGCACTTCGCCATCGTGGAGAAGGACGCCCCCGAGGAAGTGAAGCGCGCGCTGCGCGTGGGCGGCGGCCAGAACAACGGCGCTGCCGGCCTCTTCGAGCAGGACGACATCGACAACTGGCGCCAGGTGACGATGTCGAGCCGCAGCCCCATCGCCCGGAAGACCGGGCAGCTGCTCACCATGGGCACGGGCCATTCCGGCACGCACGACATTTGGCCCGGCGAGGTGTCCGAGCGCTACATCTCCGAGAACAACCAGCGCAACTTCTACAAGCGTTGGGAAGAGTTCATGAACGCGGAGAGCTGGGCCGACATCCACATCGACCCGATGGTGGCGAAGTACGAAGGTACCGCCGGCCTGCACGGCTAGCCCGGCCCATTGGCGATAACACCACACCGAGCGAGGGGAACATGGCAACCGCAACCGGGTCGAAGAAGTTGACGAAGGAGCAGCAGGCGCTCTGGAACGAGCTGATGCACTTCTACATCCACGAAGCGTGGCTGCTGGACGAGCGCAAGTACACCGAGTGGCTGGACCTGCTGGCCGACGACCTGTTCTACTTCATGCCGCGCCGCAAGAACGTCTACCGCCGCGACATCGAGCGCGAGATCACGCCCGTGGGCGACCTCGCGATGTACGAGGAAAACAAGGAAGACATGAAGATGCGCGTGGCGCGCCTGGAGACGGGCATGGCCTGGGCCGAGGACCCGCCCTCACGCACACGGCACATCATCGGCAACCTCGTCGTCGAGCCTCTGGAGAATGGCGAGGTGAAGGCCAGGACCGCCTTCTTCCTGTTCAAGTCACACCTGGAGACCGACCAGGACCTCTACTCCGGTTACCGCGAGGACATCCTGCGGAAGGTCGACGGCGATTGGAAGGTCGCCCGGCGCACCATCGTGCTCGACGCCAACGTGCTGATGTCGAAGAACCTGAGCGTGTTCTTCTAGATCAGGCCCGCGCCAACATCGCCCGACACTGGAAGCCCCGCGCAATGCGGGGCTTCCGCTTTTCACGTCCGCGCGTCGCCAGGCTGCCACGATTGCCGTTCGCCCGGTTCCGTGATAAGCAACGGGCGTGCATCGCGGACAGCCTGGCCGCACCATCCGCCGGCAACCCAGTTCCATCGATGCCCACGACAAAGGAGGCCCTCGATGCTCGTCGACCTGAGCAAGTATGAGCAGTACGTTGACTTGACCGCCGGCACCATGCGCTACGTTGAGGCGGGCGCCGGCGGCGACCACCTGCTGCTCGTGCACGGCATGGGCGTGAACACCTCGCTGGAAACGTTCCAATGGGTGATCGAGCCGTTCGCCGAGGCAGGGCTGCACGTATATGCGCTCGACATGCTGGGGTTCGGCAAGAGCCGCCGGCTGAAGAACGCCGCCACCTTCGACGTGATCGTCGACAGCATCCGCGAGTTCATGGACCGCAAGTCGATCGACAGCGCCTATTATGCCGGCCACAGTGCCGGCGGCTGGTGGGGCGGCATCCTGGCATACGAGAGCCCGCAGCGGCTCCGCAAGTTCGTCATGGTGACGAGCGCCGGGCTCGATGCCGAGCCCGTGGCGAACGTCCACAACTACACGCCGCCCACCTTGGACTCGATGAAGCGCCAAGTGTTCGAGCGGTATAAAAGCGTGTATCCCGGCTCCGCGCTCACGCCCGCGATGGGCGAGGCGCTGGCGAAGCAAATGCTGGAGTTCGGCGCCATGCCCGGCGCCTACGAGGCGTTGAAGCCCCTGGTGGCGCAGATGGCCGACCCCGTCACGCGCAGCCAATACCTGCTGCACCGGCGTCTGCCCTACATCGAGGTGCCCACCATGGCGGTGTGGAGCACGCCCGAAAGCAAGGAGCCCTACCCCACGTGGACGGCGGAGTGGGACAAGATTGGCGGCGATCCACGGAAGTCATCGAAGCCGTGGGTCATTCCCGGCGCGCGCTACGTGCTGCTGAAGGACCGTGCCTACAACCCCCAGTGGGAGGCGCCGGACGAGTTCGTGGGGCTGCTGATGGCGTTCTTCAAGGGCTGACCGCATGTCGGGCCGGCGCCGCGTGGCCTGTAACTCGAGCGTAATGGCGCCGCAACGCGCGCGAAACAGACGCGGCGTATAACACGGGTGTCGGCGGCCCAGTACGAGGGAGGAAAGCGATGGACTCCATCTCGCCGGAGGCGTTCGCCGGGCTGCTGCGCCGCGCCCGGACTGCATACCTCGCCGTCCGATGCGCCGCATGACGAAGCGCGCCGCCGGATTCCGCCGGGCCCGCGATGGTTGTATAGTGGGATGATGGCGGAGTCAAACAAGCGGCAGCCGGAACCGCAGGATCAGTACGAGCAACCCGCGCTCATGTGGGGTTGGCTGGGCATTCTGGCCGCGTTCGCGCTCGCCTTCATCTGGTGGGTCGTGATGTGGAGCCCCGTGGGCATCGCGAACTCGTACAACTACCTCATCGGCGGCGAAGGGCTGAAACTCACCGCCAACCTTGTGCTCGGCACCGCGACCATCGGCTTGGCGGGCGCGGGCGTCGTCATGATCGCTGCCGGCAGCTGGTACGGCTGGCGCCACAAGGTCAACGAGCGTCACGCCGAATCGCAGCGGCGGTAGTCCTCCGGCGCTGCCCCTGCCCGATTGACACCTCCGTTTCGCCGATTTAGCCTCGTCAACCACCGTCGGCAGCTCAACGCATCGAGCGACGGTCCAAGGTTGAACGGATTCCGGCGAGGAGGTTTGTCAGATGACGTATCTCAACATCGTCGCTTGGGACGTGATAATGCATGGCATCATACGGGCGCTCGTGGTCGCCGCCCTGGTGGCCTTCAGCGCGTGGGTCCTGATGCTGTTCTGGGGCATGGCGGCGCACGCCGGACGCATCGCCCCCCTGTCCTACCTGGCATCCGTCTACATCAGCGTGGCGTTGTGGATTGTCGGGACGATCATCGTCTGGGCAGCGAACCGCGCGGGCATCGGGCGCCGGCCCGCCGTGTAGCGCGCCGCGCCGGGCCGGGTCGGCACGAGCGCGTCGAGCGACATTCAACAAGGAGAAGGGGCATGGCGGTCACATCCAGTTCGGCGGCGGCCCCAACCGACGTGCCGGTGACGAAAGTACCGCTGAGCCGCGAGCAGCGCGCATGGATCGAGGCCGTGCACGCCAACGTCAGCATCGAGCGCATGACGCAGTTCTGCCTGGGCATCACCAGCATCCACAGCCCAACCGGGTTCGAGCGCGCCGTCAACGAATGGCTGGCCGACCAGTTGCGGCAGTTGGGCATGGATGCGCGCTATCAGCGGATCGACGACAACACCGGGAACGCCTACGGCTATCACGGCGCCGGCACCGACGGCCCCACCATGCTGCTCTACGCGCCAACCGACACGCACCTAGACTTGGCCGAGGAGGAGGACATTCCGTGGGTGGGGCCCGCCTTCCGTCCGGACATGCTGCCCAAGCCGTATGTCGACGCGCACGGCAATGTCATCGGCCTCGGCGCCAACAACCCAAAGGGCATGGTCACGGCGATCTGGGGCGCTCTCGACGCCATCACGCGGGCGAACGTGCCATTGCGCGGCAGGGTGCTCGCGGCATTCGCCGGAGGCGGCATGCCCGTGGAGGCGCCGCCCAAGAGCCGCACGGCCGACGCCGGCCTCGGCAGCGGCGTCAGCTACATGATCAACCACGGCGTCACTGCCGACTTCGGCATCATCTCGAAGCCCGGCTACGCGGTCGCATGGGAAGAGGTGGGGCTGTGCTGGTTCCGGGTGTACGTGCGCGGCGGTTACATTGGCTATGCCGGCCGCCCCCACGACGTGCCGGAATACAAGAATATGATCGTCGAGACGTCGAAGATCGTGTTGGAGCTGGAGGAGTGGATCGGCGAATACAGCAAGCGCAACACCTCCGGTCTCGTCACACCCTGGGGGCAGATCTCGAACGTCCACGGCGGGTGGATGCACAAGCCCGCGTTCCCGCCGGCGAACGTGGTGTTGCAGCTCGACATACGGGTGAACCCGCGCAGCACGCCGTCGGACGTGCGCGCCCAGTTCGCCGAGGCCATGGGGCGTATCCAGCAACGCCACGCCGACGTGCGGCTCGACTGGGAGATGTTCGCCGCCTACCCCGCCGCCAGCACCGACCCGCACCACTGGGTGGTGCAATCGACCATGCGCGGCTGGGAGCACGTGGAGCAGAAGACCCACCACGCGCGCGCCGGCACCAGCGGCCAAACCGACGCGTCGGCGATCCGCAACCTCGGCATACCGCTCGCGCGCATCGGCCACCCGAGCCCGGCGCCGGGCACGCCGCCGGAGTGGCTGCACGGCCTTGGCGGCATGGGCGTCGGCCACATACCCGATTTCGCGCGCGTGGCGAAGGTGCTCATCTACGCCGTCGTCGACTCCTGCACGCGCAGCCGCGAGGAAGTGGGGCTCGCATAGCCGCGTTCGCGGCCGCCGTCACGGCGCCACGGCGCGGACCCAAGGCCGACACCGTTTGTTAAATCTTTGTTGCACTTTCGGCTTCACGGCCTGTTTGCTGTTTACGCTAGCGGACTAATCACGTAATCTCTCACCTTGGCGCGCATGCATGCGCGCCCGCGCGAGCGGCATGGCGCCATGAGGGAAACGACGCCGCGCCTGGCGCGTTCACCTCGGAGGCACAGGAGGCCTATGACCACGCGATCGCGGCGGCAAGCACCCAAGGCGGAGAGCCGCACCGCCCAGGATGTCCTCAAGATGGCCGCCGACAACGGCGTGCAGATGGTGGACCTCAAGTTCATCGACATGCCCGGCACCTGGCAGCACTTCACCATCCCCGTCAGCGAGTTGGATGAGAAGCTGTTCACGAAGGGCTCCGGGTTCGACGGCTCGTCGATCCGCGGCTTCCAGCACATCCATGAAAGCGACATGCTGCTGGTGCCGGACCCGACGACGGCGGTGATCGACCCGTTCACCAAGGACGTCACGCTGCACATGATCGGCGACGTGCTGGACCCGCAAGGCGGCGGCCGCGACAAGCCCGGCTTCTACAACCGCGATCCCCGCTACATCGCCAAGAAGGCGGAAGCGTACCTCAAGCGGTCCGGCGTGGCCGACGTGAGCTACTGGGGGCCCGAGCTCGAGTTCTTCCTGTTCGACAGCATCCGCTTCGACCAGACCCAGAACTCCGGCTACTACTTCATCGACTCCGACGAAGGCAACTGGAACACCGGCAAGGCCACCCTGATCGACGGCAAGCCCAACCTCGGCAACAAGATCCGCAACAAGGAAGGCTATTTCCCGCTTCCGCCGGTGGACACGCAACAGGACATCCGCTCGGAAGCCGTGCTGCGGATGCAGCACTTCGGCATCTCGGTGGAGAAGCACCACCACGAGGTCGCCACGGGCGGTCAGGGCGAGATCGACTTCCGCTTCGGCCCGCTGGTGACCACGGCCGACCGCGTGATGCTCTACAAATACATCCTGAAGAACGTGGCATGGGCGCACGGCAAAGTCGCGACCTTCATGCCGAAGCCGTTGTACGGCGACAACGGCACTGGCATGCACACCCACCAGTCGATTTGGAAGGGTGGCGAAAACCTGTTCTCCGACCCGAAGGGTTACGCCGGCATCTCGCGCACCGGCATGTACTACATCGGCGGGCTGCTCAAGCACGCGCCCGCGCTGCTGGCCTTCTGCGCGCCGACCACGAACAGCTACCGCCGCCTGGTGCCCGGCTACGAGGCGCCGGTGAACCTCGCGATGTCGATGCGTAACCGCTCCGCCGCCGCCCGCATTCCCATGTATTACCCGGACGCCAACGCCAAGCGCGTGGAGTTCCGCTGCCCCGATCCGTCGGCTAACCCCTACCTGGCCTTCTCGGCCATGTTGATGGCGGGCATCGACGGCATCGTGAACAAGATCGACCCGGGCGACCCGCTGGACAAGGACATCTACGCGCTCTCGCCCGAGGACGCGGCGAAGGTCCGCAAGGCGCCGGGCAGCCTGCAGGAGAGTTTGGACGCCCTGGAGGGTGACCACGACTTCATGCTGCGCGGCGGCGTGTTCACCAAGGACGTGATCGAGACCTACCTGGACTACAAGCGGACCCGCGAGGTGGACCCCGTCCGCTTGCGCCCGCACCCATACGAGTTCCACCTCTACTTCGACGCCTAAGCGGCCATCAACGGACGAGCGAGTACCGAGGCCCACGGCTTGTACCGTGGGCCTCGGCTTTCCCCGCGCCTCCCGCCGCAACCATCGCGCGATGTGAGCCGTCGCGCTTCATGCGGCGCGAATCGGCGATGCCGAGCACCGCCAACGACCGCCGGTCAGCCGCTAGAATGGCGCCGCCATGTCTCGGGAGGTGCGCTTGCGATCATTGGCGCCGGTGTTCGTGCTAGCGGCCGCGCTGCTGCTGGCGGGCTGCGGCCCCAGCGAGAACGACATCGCGCGCATGGTCGATGAACGCATCAACGCGCGCTGGAACCCAACGCCCACGCCACAGCCGACCGCGACACCACAGCCAACGGCGACTCCGCAGCCGATGGCCGACTTCCGCGAGGTGTACGCGCGAAGCCATGGCGCCGTGGTGATGGTGCAGGCGCCCAAGGAGATCGGCACGGGCTGGCTGCTGGAGCCGGGGCTGATCGTGACCAACCAGCACGTCGTGCGCGACAACGCGGCGGTGACCGTGTGGCACGGCACTGGGCGCCACTTCACGGCCACTGTGATCGCGACGGACGCCATCGTCGACGTCGCGCTGCTGCGCTACGACGCCGGTCTGCTCGATGCCGTCCCGTCGGTGCCATTCGAGCGGCGGCAGGTCGATGCCGCCCAGATCGCGCTGCCCGTGCTGGCGCTCGGCTACTCGGCGCAGCGGCCACCCGGAGGCGGAAGCCCGGTGGACTTGCCGCACGCCAACGCCGGGATCCTGTCCGGCTTCGCGACGGTCATCAGCCTGCCGTCAGGCAGTGACGTGCTGAACCTCGTGATCGACGCGCCCATCGACCACGGCGACAGCGGCGGGCCGGTGTTCGATCCGGATGGGGTGCTCGTCGGCATGGTGCGTTCCACCGTCATCAGCGCCGGCGAGCGGCAGATCGGCTCCAGCTACGCCATCCCAGCCCGGGAGCTCAATGACTCGCTGGAGCGGCTCCGTCGCGGCGAATCCCGATAGGCAGGCGCTCTGGGTCGTCCTCGCCAATTAGCACTTGACAAGCATGAGTGCTACTTAAATAATCATCCCTGCATTAGCACTTGCCGAACGCGACTGCCAGGTTCGCGAGGCAACAACGGAGACGCAGGAGGTAGGAACCCATGGCTACGAAACTGGTGGCACTCGGAGACAGGCTCGTCATCAAGCCGATCAAGCAAGAGGAGATGACGAAGAGCGGCCTCGTCCTGCCCGACACGGCCAAGGAGCGCCCGCAAGAGGGCAAGGTCGTCGCCGCCGGCCCCGGCCGGGTGACGGACGACGGCAAGCGCGTCGCGCTGGACGTGAAGGCCGGCGACCGCG
>VGZX01000068.1 GCA_016872415.1 SAR202 cluster bacterium
CAGGGCGGCCGGACGGAACGGGATCACGTTGTCGTGGTGCTCGGCCGCGGCGGGCTGGTGGCCCGGCTGCGATGCCACGGCAGCCAGCGCGGCGGTCATGTGCGGGATCGCCTGCGGGCCGAACGATTGCACGTAGTTCTCCACGATGTCATCGGCGGCGCCGCGCAGAAAGGCGTTGCGGTTCATGCGCGGCAGATAGCGGAACGCGCGGCCGTGCAGTTGGCGCACCAGCATGCCCTTGTCCACCAGCCGGTTCAGCACGGTCATGATCGTCTTGTAGTTACGCCCGCCAAGGCGATCGCACACTTCCTGCACGGTCAGCTCGCTCGACGAGTCCCACAGGGTATTCATCAGGCGAGACTCGAGGCTGCCGAGGGTGCGGCCGCCCGTGCGCGAGGGCTTCAGCTGGGGAGGGGCGCTGGCTTGGATCGAAGTCATCGTAGGCCTCCTACGCGATGTCGGAGATGGCGTCCGTCTGTCCGTGACGTGGCGCAAGGGTAGTAACCGGCGTAAGGGGAGTCAACGAAGTCTCGGTGCGGGTATTGGCGGATTCCCAAACAAATGATGGACATTCGACAAGACTCGTCGCCCGTCTTACGCGGCGTGGTCGCTCGCTCGCTGCCCCTTTCCTTGTCCGCCCGTCTCCGCTAGTGTTGTCATACCCACCGTGGCACAGGAGACCGCCGCATGCCCATCTTGTACGACAGCGTGAAGCGGGCGGCCGCCCTCGGCGAGCGCGAGATCGCCGGCATCGCCGAGTGGCTCAAGCAGCGCATCGCCGGCGAGGTGAAGTTCGACACCTACACGCGCCTGCTCTACGGCACCGACGCGTCGATTTACCAGATGATGCCCGTCGGCGTGACGTTCCCGATGTCCGCCGACGACGTGGAGGCAATCATCAAGACGGCGAAGGAGCATGGCGTGCCCGTGCTGCCCCGCGGCGGCGGCACGGGGCTCTCCGGCCAAACGTGCAACCACGCCATCGTCATGGACTTCTCGCGCCACATGAATAAGGTCATCGAAGTCCAACCGGAGGAGCGCTGGGTACGCACCCAGCCCGGCATCATCGTCAGCAATCTCAACCGCGCCGTCGCCGGCCACGGCCTCACCTACGGCCCCGACCCGACGACCATTAACCGCGCCACCGTCGGTGGCGGCATCGGCAATAATTCGTGCGGCGCCCACTCGGTTATCTACGGCAAGACGCTCGACCACGTGCTCGACGTCGATGCGGTCCTGTCCGACGGCTCGCGCGCGACCTTCGCGCCGAAGGGCGGCGCCGCGCTTGAGTCGCTCATGCTCGACTCCTCGCTCGAAGGCAGGCTCTATCGCGAGGTGCGCCGCATCGCCCACGAGAACCGCGACGAGATCGCCCGCCGCTTCCCCAAGATCCTCCGGCGGGTCGCCGGCTATAACATCGACGACTTCACCGGCACCGCGCCGATGAACCTGGCCCGCCTGGCCGTCGGCTCCGAGGGCACGCTGGTCACCGTCACCGAGGCGCGTCTGAACCTCGTGCCGTTGCCCCGCAAGAAGGGCCTCGCCGTCGTCCACTTCCACGGCCTCGTCGAAGCGATGGAGGCGACCGTCGCCATCCTCGACCATGGGCCGTCGGCCGTCGAGCACGTTGGCGACCTCATCATAAACAACTGCCGCGTCAACCCCGGCTTCCGGCACCTCGTCAGCTATCTGGAAGGCGAGCCAGAAAACCTACTCTTCGTCGAGTTCTACGGCGACACCGAGGTGGAGATCGAGGGCAAGCTACAGGCGCTGAAGGCTGACCTCGGCCGCCGCCGCCTCGGCTACGCCACCCTCCACACCACCGACCCGGCGAAACAGCGGCTGTGGTACTCGCTGCGCGAGGCGGGGCTCGGCCTGGCGATGGCCCTCAAGGGCGACGCCAAGCCCTTCCCCTACGTCGAGGACACCGCCGTCAGCCCCGAGAAGCTGCCCCAATACGTGGCCCGCTTCGACGAAATCGTCCGCAAGTACGACACGCAGGCCGCCTACTACGGCCACGCCTCCACCGGCTGCATGCACATCCGGCCCGTCGTCAGCCTCAAGTCCGACGCCGGCCTCGACAAACTGGAGGGCATCGCCCGCGAGGTCTCCGACCTTGTGCTGGAGTTCGGCGGCAGCCTCACCGGCGAGCACGGCGATGGCATCGTGCGCGGCGTGTTCACGAAGAAGATGTTCGGCGAGCAGATCTACGAGGCCTTCAAGGAGCTCAAGGTCGCGTTCGACCCCGAGGGCGTCATGAACCCCGGCAAGATCATCGAGACGCCCGCCATCCGCGAGAACCTCCGCATGAGCCCCCAGACGCGCTACCTGCCCATCGAAACCCACCAGGACTTCTCGCGGGAGGGCGGCTTCGCGGCGGCGATCGAGGCGTGCAACGGGCAGGGCGCCTGCCGCAAGTCGGAAGGCGGCATGTGCCCGTCGTTCATGGTGACGCGCGACGAGGAGCACTCCACGCGAGGCCGCGCGAACCTGCTGCGGATGGTGATGCACGGCATCCTGCCGGCGGACCAGCTGCGGAGCGACCGGCTGAAGCAGGCGCTGGATTTGTGCGTGGAGTGCAAGGCGTGCAAGGTGGAGTGCCCCTCCAACGTGGACATGGCGAAGCTGAAAGTCGAGGTGCTCGCCAAGTATTACGAGGGGCGCCCCATTCCCCTGCGCGAGCGCCTTTTCGGCGACGTGGCGCGGTTCAACCGCCTTGGCAGCCGCGTCGCGCCCGTGGCGAACGCGCTGGGCGGCGTCAAGCCCCTGCGCGCCCTGGGCGAGCGCGTCGCCGGTATCCACCGCGACCGTCCGCTGCCCCATTTCGCGCCGCAACGCTTCACCACCTGGTTCCGCCGCCGCAAGGCGCCGCCCGCCACCGGCCGCGAGGTGGTCTACTTCAACGACACCTTCACCGAGTATTGGTATCCAGAGGTGGGCATCGCCACCGTGCGCGTGCTGGAGGCGATGGGCTTCACCGTGACGGTGGTGGAGAAGCAGGAGTGCTGCCTGCACCCCATGATCTCCAAGGGGCAGCTCGCGAAAGTGAAGGAACGCGCGCCCAAGGGGGTCGCCGCGCTGCTGCCCCACGCTCGGCGGGGCGTCCCCATCGTCGGCGCCGAGGCGTCGTGCATGCTGACGTTGCGCCAGGACTATCCCGACATCTTGCGCGACGAGGCGAGCCGCGCGCTGGCGAGGCAGGTGTTCACGCTGGAGGAGTTCCTGGCGAAGGTCGCGCGCGGGACGCCGGATGCCGCTCGCGTGTTCCGCGACGACCTGCGCCGCGACATTCAGGTGCACGTCCATTGCCAGCAGAAAGCGGACACGGGCACGGCCCTCACGCTCGCCGCGCTACGCATGGTGCCGGGCTACAACGCCGAGCTGATCGACTCCGGGTGCTGCGGCATGGCCGGCACCTTCGGCTTCGAGCGCGAGCACTACGACGTGTCGAAGGCGATGGGCAGCCTGAAGCTCTTTCCCGCCGTCGAGGCCGAGGAGAAGCGGGGCTGGGACGTCGCGATGACCGGCGTGTCGTGCCGGCAGCAGATCGGCCATTTCACCAGCAAGCGCCCGCGGCATGTCGTGGAATACTTGGCGGACGCGCTGAAGTGAGTTCCAGGCCGCGTTACCCCCTTCTCGCGGGCGTTCGCGAACCGCATACTGCACGCCCGTGACCATGGAACCGTCATCAGCCGCGCAAGTCCTGCGAGCGCACGTCCACCGCGTGATGCGCCTTAACCTGCGCACCGGCCACGACCACGCCCTGCGGTTCGACTATCGCTTCCTCTGCCCGTCGCCCCACGAGTATTACTCGCAGTGGTTCTGGGACTCGTGCTTCCACGCCATCGCCATCGCCCACGTCGACCCCGCCCATGCCGTCGCCGAGCTCCGCACCACCATCGCCATGCAAGAGCCGGACGGCTTCATCGGGCACATGAACTTCTGGGGCGCCAGCTGGTTCAGCCCGCGCAACGTGCTGGCCTACCTCCAGGGGCCGGTCGGCAAGCGACTCCGCCACACGTTATTGATACAGCCGCCGATGCTGGCGCAGGCCGTGGAGAGCGTCGCGCACACTACGCGCGACCCGCGGCTCGTCGCCCGGTTCCTCCCCGCGCTCGACCGCTACCACGCGTGGCTCGAGGAGAACCGCACGCCCGACCGCGACGGCCTGCTCGTCATCGTGTCCCCTTATGAATCCGGCATGGACCAGTCGCCCACCTACGATGTGCCCGTCGGCCTGACGGGCAGGGCGGGCTACTGGCGGCTTGGCTACCGAGACCGTCTGCTGGACCTGCACAACTACCGCGCCGAATACAACCTCAAGAGCCTGTTCGCCAAGAAGCGTTTCTACGTGAAGGACTCGCTGGTGAACGCGCTCTACGCCGATTCGCTGGCGACGATGGCCCGCCTCCACAATGCCGCGGGCAAGCCCGATGTCGCGAACCTCTACGACACGAAGGCCGGGCACGTCGCGGCGTCGGTGCTGGAAAAGATGTGGGACCGCAGCCGCGCCGCCTTCTTCACCCTCTACGGCGCGAACGAGCGTCGCACGCAGCCCCTCACGGTGGGTGGCCTGGTGCCCCTCATCATGCCCACGCTGCCCCGCGATGTCGCCCAGCTCATCGTCGAGCGGCAGCTGCTCGATCCGAAGACGTTCGGCCTGCGCTACCCCGTGCCGTCCGTCGCGGCCAGCGAGCCGACCTTCAACCCACGCAGCGCCGGCACCATTTGGCGCGGGCCAACATGGGTGAACACCAACTGGCTCGTGTGGCGGGGGCTGCGCCGGCACGGGTTCCGCGAGCAGGCGAAGAACCTGGCGGAGCGCACCATCAACATGGTGTCGCAAAACGGGCTATGGGAGTATTACCACCCCGTGACCGGGCAAGGCGAGGGCGCCAAGGACTTCGGCTGGTCAGCGCTCGCGCTCGACATGCTGCTCAACGAGTGACTGGCCCGTGGACGGCGAGCGCCAGCCACGCGTCGCGGGTCGGCGGCGCAACCTCGCGCTGGCGCCGGCGCCTACTTGCCGATCAGCGGGTACTCCATGCTGTCGGCGAGGGCCTGCCACGACGCCTCGATGATGTTGGCGCTGGCACCCACCGTGTTCCAGCGGCGGTCGCCATTGGTCGACTCGATCAGCACGCGCACCACCGCGCCGGTGCCGCCCGGGCCCTGGCCTACCACCCGCACCTTGAAATCGGTGAGCTGCACCCGCTCCAGCTCCGGATAGGCTTGGCACAGCCCCTTCCGCAGCGCGCTGTCCAGCGCGTTCACGGGGCCGTTGCCCTCGCCCACGGTGTGCAAGACCTGGTCGCCGATCCGCACCTTCACCGTCGCCTCCGACAGCGTCTGCTCGTCGTTCGCGTCGCGGCCGGGGCGGCGGCGCTTCTCCATCACCACCATGAAATCCACCAGCTCGAACGGCGGCCGGTAGTTGGGGAGCGCCCGCTGAACCAGCAAGCGGAACGACGCCTCGGCACCCTCGTATTGGTAGCCGTGCGCCTCCTTCTCCTTGATCTGCGCCAGCAACAGCCCCACCGCCTCCTTCGGCAGCGCCGCCGACAGCCCGGCCTCCTGCAGCTTGATGGCGATGTTGCCGCGGCCCGACAGCTCCGATACGACAATGCGCTTGGTGTTGCCCACCTTCTCCGGCGGGACGTGCTGGTAGCTGTCCTCGGCCTTCGCCATCGCCGCCGCGTGGATGCCGCCCTTGTGCGCGAAGGCGCTCTCGCCCACGTAGGGCTGCCACCGGTTCGGCGGCAGGTTCGCGATCTCGGTGACGAACCGGTGCACCTCGGTCAGGCGCGAGAGCTGCTCGTCGGTCACGCAGTCGATCCGCAGCTTCAACTTCAGGTTGGCGATCACCGTGAGCAGGTTCGTGTTCCCGCAACGCTCGCCATAGCCGTTGATGGTGCCCTGCACCTGCGTCGCGCCCGCCTGCACCGCCGCGATGCTGTTCGCGACCGCCATCTCGGCGTCGTTGTGACAGTGGATGCCGACACCCGCCTTCACCTCGCTCACCACGCGGTGCACGGCATTGAACACGTCCACCGGCATGGAGCCGCCGTTGGTGTCGCACAGCACCACGAACTCGGCGCCCGCCTCCGCCGCGGCGCGGACGCACGCTAACGCGTAGTCGCTGTTCTCGGCGAAGCCGTCGAAGAAGTGCTCGGCATCGAACATGACTCGGCGGCCCTGCTTGCGGAGGTACTCGATCGAGTCGCGGATCATCGAGAGGTTCTCTTCGAGCGACGTTTCGAGCACGCGCCGCACCTGCATCTCCGATGCCTTGCCCACCAGCGTGACGATCGGCGCGCCGGAATCGAACAACGCCTTGATCTGCGGGTCGGACTCGGCGCTCCCCCGCGCGCGACGCGTGCTGCCGAACGCGACGATCCGCGCCTCGCTCAACCGCAGCGACTTGGCGCGCCGGAAGAACTCGTCGTCCTTTGGGTTGGCGCCCGGCCACCCTCCCTCGATGAAGTGGATGCCCAGGCGGTCGAGGCGCTCCGCCACGCGCAGCTTGTCCTCCACCGACAGGCTCAGCCCCTCCATCTGCGTCCCATCCCGCAGGGTCGTGTCATACAGCTTCACGTCTGCCATGCTCTTCCTCTCGCATCCTCGATGCCATCGCATCGCGCCGACAACAAAAAGCCCGTCCACCTAAGCGGACGGGCTTTGATCGTTCATTGCCCGCGGTACCACCGCGATTCCCCTCCTCCACGCGGAAGGGCGCTCATCCGGGTGCCGACACACCCGCACCTTCGGTAACGGATGCCCCCGTCCAGACCTACTGGCCCCGTGGCGATCGGCCGCCACGCGGAACGTTCGACTGGCCGCTCAGGAGGGATGTTCGGCGAGGGCCGGCCGCGCCGGGCTTGCACCGTGCCCCGGCTCGCTACGCGGCGACAACCCGCCTACTCGTCTCCGTCATCGCGTTTCGCAACCACGCTAGCACGCCGTATCGGAAACGGTCAATGGGGCGGCTCGGCACCGCGCGCCTACTTCCCGAAGAAGTCGATCACCGACTTGTTGAACAGGGCGGGCTGGTCCGTCTGCACTTGGTGGCCCGCGCCGTCCACGAACTGAAACCGGATGTTCGGCAGCATCTCCTTAAGCTGATGGCCCAGCGTCACCGGCGCGAACGCATCGTCGTTGCCCCACACGAACAGCATCGGCTGCGTCATCTTCGGCAGCTTGTCGGTCAGCATGAAGTTCGCCCGCGACGCCTGATCGTTTTGCACCGTTGCGCGCCCCGCGTCGAAGGCCTTGGTCGCCTCCGGAATGCCGGGGCGGTTGTAGGCCCGCGTGCGCGTCGACACCAGGTTCGGCGTCACTGTCGACTTGTCGTGCACGATGGACTCCAAGAAGCGACGCATGCCGCGCTCGCTGCCGTCGAACTCGCGCAGGGCGACGTGCCCTTCCGTCACGGTCGTCTTCAGGCCCATCGCCTGCGAGATCGTCCCGCTGCCAATGAACACGAGCTTCTCGACACGGCCCGGGGCGTCCCAGGCATACTTCGCGGCGACATAAGCGCCTTGCGAATTGCCCACCATGAACACCTTGTCGAGACACAGCGCATCCATCCACGCCTTCACGTGGTCCACCAGGCTCTGGTGCGCGTGACGCGGATACGCGCTCGGCGGCGCGTCGGTCAAACCATAGGAAACCTGGTCGGGCGCGTACACACGGTAGCCGGCTTCCGCCAGCGCGGGGATGAGGAACCGGAACCCGACGGCGCCGCCGCTGCCAGGCCCTCCGCCGTGCAACAGCACCACGGCCCGGTCGCCATCGCCGGCGTCGACGTAGTGCGTCTTGATGTCGCCGGCCATCACATA
>VGZX01000069.1 GCA_016872415.1 SAR202 cluster bacterium
GCTATTCGTTTGCGTTTTGATTAATCCATCCGTAGAATGACGCGGTTCGTATGGTCGTCACGGGCCATGTGGACTGCCACGGTCGTCTCTATCTCTACAACCCTGGATAACCCATGAAACAACGCGCGGTTTTGTTGTTCTCTCCACTTTGCCTTGCGGCGGCGGCCCTGCTGGCGGCCGCGTGTGGCACGCCAACGCCCACGCCCACGCCGGAGCCGCCAACGCCCACTCCGACCAACACGCCGACGCCCGCGGCAACGCCCACGCCGACCGCGACGCCGACGCCCACAGCCACACCGACGCCGACCGCGACGCCGACACCCACGCCCACGCCCACGCTGCAAGAGGCGCTGGCGAAGGCCGAAAAGGCGATGGTGAGCCTGAGCGCGGGGGCCAACCGCTGGACCGGCGTGATGATCGCCTCGGAAGGGTTCATCCTTACCACGTCGAAGAACCTCGGCACCGCCCCGCTGGCGAACTTCACGACGCAGGAGGGCAAGTCGGGCGTCGCCTGGGTCGTAGGCCGCGACGACAAGGTGGACGCCGCGCTGCTGCAGGTGTACGGAACGACCGGCCCCTTCGCGGCGATCGACGTGAGCACGGAGTCCACGCCGCTGGTCAATCAGGAACTGATCGCGATGCAATACACCGCGCTCGCCAACAGCCAGCTCGACCGCAAGTTCGTGCGTGTCGTCGGCTTGCGGCCAGACCTGAACACCGGCATCCAATACGTGCAGCTCCTGGCACCGCCCGCGCTCGGCGCCGAGGGCGGCGCCCTCATCGACAACTTGGGCAAGCTGCGCGGCCTCCGCATGACGGAAGCGCAGATGATTCCCATTGGCGGCCGCGCGGGCGAGGTGCATGCCATGGTTGCCGACGCGCTGTCGGTTAGCATCCTGCCCCAGTTGCGCGGCGGCTTCACCTTCATCGCGCCTCCGGCGCCCAACGGCGGCAACGATCCCGGCTCGCCGCCGGGCCTGCCGGCGATCGTCACCGGCACGGTCAAGGTCAACGGCGCGCTCGCCGCGCCCAATACCCGGGTGTACGCGCGCTTGCGGCAGGGTGGCCTGCCGGACCTCTGGTTCTCGTACGTGATCCAGCCCAGCAGCCCCGGCACCTACGTGCTCGCCATCGGCGTGACGGGCGGCAACTACGCCGGCGGCACGGTCGACTTCTGGTATCAGGCGAGCCAGTCCGCGCAGACCGCGCTCTATAACCCGGGCGAGACGAAGACGCTCAACCTCACGTTCTAGGCGGCGCGGCGCCGGCGGACCGCGCCCGCGCCACGAATGACGATGCGTAAGAGGCCCTCCAGCGCTGGAGGGCCTTTTCGTTGTTTCTCGATGGCTGGCCTAAGGGCCTTCGAGCGCCGCGAGCCGGTCCGGCGCCTCGTCGATCGGCACCTCAACCTGCGCGGCGGCGGCCATGTCGCGCATGGTGACGATGCCGCGCTCCAGCTCTTGCGGGCCCAGGATGAGCACCTTGGGCGCGCGCACGCTGTCCGCGTAGCGCATCTGCGATTTTAGGCTTCGCTCCGGCGCCAGCACCGCGCGGCCGCCCTTCGAGCGCACCGCCGATACCAGCAGCATCGCGCGCGCCTTCGGCGCGGCGCCATTGTAGGCGACGACGATGGGCCCGGCCGGCCGCGCGAGCTGGACGACACCCTCGCGCTGTAGGTTGAGTATGGCGCGCTCGATGCCGGCTGCGAAACCGATGGCGGGCGTCGGCTTGCCGCCGAGCTGCTCCATGAGCCCGTCGTAACGCCCGCCGCCGCCGGCGGCGCTCTGCGCGCCCTCCACCTCGGGGAATATCTCGAACACGGTGCGCGTGTAGTAGTCCAGGCCGCGCACCAGGCGGTGATCGAGGCGATACGCGATGCCAAGGTTGTCGAGGTAGCCGAGCAACCTGTCCCAGTGGGCCTTCGCCTCGAGCCCCAGGAAGTCGGTGCTCTTGGGCGCGGCCTCGAAGAATGGCTTGCCGGCCAGCTCCTTCGAGTCCAGCAGGCGCAGCGCATTGCGCTCGAAGCGCCGTTGCCCATCGTGTCCCAGCTCGGCGAAGTGCGGACGGAAGTGCTCCTTCAGCGCGGCGACGTAGCGCGCCCGGTCGGCGGGGTCGCCGATGTTATTGAGCACCAGCGTGAGCCGCCGCAGACCGATCGAGCGGATCATGTCGAGCGCGAGCTGGATCATCTCGGCGTCGACGGCGGGGTCGGCATCGCCGATCGCCTCCGCGCCATACTGGTGGAACTGGCGGTAGCGACCCGCTTGCGGCCGATCGTAGCGGAACATGGGCGCGACGTAATAGAGCCGCACCGGCTGCGGTAGGTTCCGCATGCCATGCTCCAGATACGCGCGGCATACGGCGGCCGTCTTCTCGGGCCGCAGCGTGAGCTCGTCGCCGCCGCGGTCCTTGAAGGAGTAGGTTTCCTTCTGGACGATGTCGGTATCCTCGCCCACCGTGCGGAGGAACACGCCGGAGTCCTCGAACACGGGCGTGTCGATGCGCTCGTAACCGTAGCGGTGGGCGATGCGCCGCACCGCGGAGCACACATGGTTCCAATACGGCTGTTGCTCAGGGAGGATGTCGGCGGTGCCGCGAGGGGCCTGGTACATGCGTCGCTCCAAGGTGGCTGATGACGGTCGTGGCCTGCGATTCGCTAGGCCGCCGCGTTGACGATTATAATGGTACGAATTGGCGCCGGTGGTGCAGGTGAACATGACCGTGCAAGTAGCGCAAGCGCTGCTGGAAAAGGTTCGCAAGTCCCTGCCGCCGGAAAAGGCGGCCCTCGTCCGCGATGCCCTCGAATACGCCCAGCAGGCCCATCAGGGCCAGAACCGCCGCTCCGGCGAGCCCTACATCGAGCATCCGGTCAACGTCGCCAGCTTCCTCGCCGATCTCGACCTCGATGCGACCACGATCTCGGCCGCGCTGCTCCACGACGTGGTGGAGGACTGCGGCGTCTCCGTCGAGGAGCTCGGCCGCCGCTTCGGCTCCGACGTGGCCCGCCTGGTCGACGGCGTCACCAAGCTGACCAAGCTCGACAAGCTGACCGACCCGTCCTCCCCCATCACGCCCCGCAAGGACGGCACCCAGGCGGAGAGCATCCGCAAAATGCTCATCGCCATGGCGGAAGACATCCGCGTGGTGCTCATCAAGCTGGCCGACCGCCTGCACAACATGAAGACGTTGAGCGTGATGCCGCCGGAGCGCCGCGTCGCCATCTCGCAAGAGACGCTCGACATCTACGCGCCGCTTGCCCACCGCCTCGGCATGGGCGAGATCAAGTGGCAGCTGGAGGACCTGTCGTTCCGCTACCTCCAGCCCAACCAGTACCGCGCGATCTCGAAGCTGCTCAACACCAAGCGCCAGGAGCGCGAGGCGTTCGTGCAGCAGGTGACTGAGGTGCTGCGCCGCGAGATCGCCAACGCCGGCTTCCAGGCCGAGGTCTACGGACGGCCCAAGCACATCTACAGCATCTACCGGAAGGCGCAGGCATACGCGGCCCAGGGCAAGGAGATCAGCGACATCTACGACTTGTTCGCCGTCCGCATCCTGGTGCCGAGCATTCAGGACTGCTATGGCGTGCTCGGCGTGGTGCATTCGTTGTGGCGCCCGGTGCCGGGCCAGTTCGACGACTACATCGCCAGCCCGAAGGAGAACATGTATCAGTCGCTGCACACGAGCGTGCGCGCCATCAACGGCGTGCCGCTGGAGGTGCAGGTCCGCACGTACCAGATGCATGTCTTCGCGGAATACGGCGTGGCCGCCCACTGGCGCTACAAGGAGGGCGCCGGAGCGGGCACGAGCAAGGCGCTGAAGTTCGAGGAGAAGATGACCTGGCTGCGGCAGCTGTTGGAGTGGCAGCGCGACCTGTCGGGCGCGGAGGAGTTCCTCGAGTCGGTGAAGACCGACATCTTCAACGACCAGGTCTTCGTTTACACACCAAAGAACGACATCAAGGAGCTGCCGGCCGGCTCGACGCCGATCGACTTCGCCTATCACATCCACACAGAGCTGGGCCACCGCTGCATCGGCGCGAAGGTCAACGGCAAGCTCGTGTCGCTCGACACCCAGCTGAAAAGCGGCGACACGGTCGAGATCCTGACGAGCAAGGTCGCCCGCGGGCCGAGCCTAGACTGGCTCAACCCGCACCTCGGTTTCGTGCGGACGGCCACGGCGCGGCAGTCCATTCGCGGCTGGTTCCGCCGCCAGGAGCGCGCCTCCAACATCCTGCGCGGCCGCGAGCTGCTGAAGAAGGAAACACGCCGGTTCAGCGTGGCGTTCGAGGATGCCGAGATCGCCAAGATGTTCGGCATGGACGCGCTGGATGACTTCTACGCCGCGCTGGGCAGCGGCCTGTTGAGCATAACCCAAGTCAGCGCGCGCCTCTCCTCGAAGCCCGAAGCGCCGCCGTCGGTGCTGGACACGCAACCCGAAACCCTGCCGGAAGCGCCGTCCGCCGGCATCACCGTGCTGGGCGTCGGCGACCTGCTCACGCGCATGGCTCAATGCTGCCACCCGCTGCCGGGCGACGAGATCGTGGGCTTCATCACCCGCCTTCGCGGCGTTACCGTCCACCGGAAGGACTGCTCGAACGTCCGCAACGTCTCCGACCGCGACCGCCTCGTGCCGGTGTCGTGGGGCTCCACCAAGGACCTGTTCCCCGTGCGGCTGCGGATCGAGGCGTGGGACCGCGTCGGCTTGCTGCATGACATCACGGGCGCCATGTCCGGCGAGGGCGCGAACATCCTCAACGCCACGACCGAGGTGTCGGCGGACGGCACCGTGTCCATCCTTTGCACGATCCAGGTGTCGAGCATGGCGCAGCTCAGCCGCGTCTTCTCGCACGTGGAAAGCGTGCGCGCCGTGCGTAGCATCGTCCGCCTCAACCACGGCGAGGAGCCGCTGCAAGGCGCGGCCGCGAAGGGCAAGCCCGCTAGCCAAACGCGCCCCGCGACGGCATAATGTTGGTCTGCCAGTGGGGAATCCCGGTTCCGCCGGGAACGTAACAGCCGAGGAGGACTCCGTTGCCCGCAGAGAAGACCGCCCGCGTTCAAGCCCGCCGCCAGGTCATCAACCGTCGCGTCCGCTCCGCCAGCCGGACGGCCGTGAAAAACGCGGTGAAGTCGCTGCAGGCCGGTGACCCGGAGGCGCCGGAGGCGGTGAAGGCCGCGATCAGCGCGGTGGACCGCGCCGCCGTGAAGGGCGTCATCCACCGCAACAACGCGGCCAACCACAAGTCCGCGCTGATCAAGGCCCTGAACAAGGCCCAGGCCAAGTCCTAATCCCGTCCGTCGGGTCGTCGGATTGCCCGCCCTGCGCTAGCATGGGCTGGGAGTGTTCGACATGACAACCGGAGCCCGCCTGACCGCCGATACGGCGACTTCAACGGCGCCGCCCGTGCTGCTGTTCGACGGCATCTGTAACCTCTGCAATGGCGCGGTGCGCTTCATCCTGCGCCACGAGCGCGACCGGACCGTCCACTTCGCCGCCCTGCAATCGGCGGCCGGCGCCGCGCTGCTGCGTCAGTGCGGCCTGCTGCCCGACTACACCGCGAGCCTCGTGCTGATCGCCGGCACGCACGCCTACCGCGATTCCGAGGCCGTCGTGCGCGTCGCGCGCCATCTCCGGGCGCCGTGGTCGCTCGCGCGGTTCGCGCGCTTGGTGCCGCGCCCATTGCGCGACGGGATTTACCGGCTCGTCGCCGCTCGCCGCTATCGCTGGTTCGGCAAGCGGGCGGAGGCCTGCCTCGCGCCCGCCCCGGGCCACGACCTTCGCTTTCTATCGTAGCCCGGTCGCGCCTCCGTCGCGTCATCAGGCCCTTGACGGCCGCGCGAGCGGTCCGTATGTTTGTTCCAAACAAACGTTCTATCGCCCAACGTGGCGAGGAGTGGCATGGCGAAGATCTCGACCCGGCAGCAGCGCATCATCGACTACATCAAGGGATATCGCCGCGAGCACGGCTACGCGCCCTCGGTGCGCGACATTCAGATAGCGTGCGACATCAGCTCCACGTCGGTGGTCGATTACAACCTGCGCATCCTCCAGCGCGAGGGCGTCATCCGGCGCTCGCCCGACATCTCGCGCGGCCTTGAGCTGGTGGACGACGACCGTGGCGGCGCGGTCGAGGTCGTGTCGGTGCCCATCATCGGCGCCATCGCGGCAGGCGCGCCGCTGCCGGTGGTGACCAGCGACATCTTGCAGTCCGAGGGGCTCGAAACCGTTGGGCTGCCACCGGAGCTGACGCCGCGCGTGGCGAGTGACCTCTACGCGCTGCGCGTGAAGGGCTACTCGATGATCGACGCGCTCATCGACGACGGCGACGTGGTCGTGCTGCGGCGGACGCCCGACATCCGCAACGGCGACATGGTGGCCGCGTGGCTCCGCGCGGAGGAGGAGGCGACGCTCAAGCGCCTCTATCGCGAGGGCGACCACATCCGCTTGCAGCCGGCGAACGTGCAAATGCAGCCCATCGTGGTGCCCGCCACGAACGTCGAGGTGCACGGAAAGGTCGTCGCGGTCATCCGGCGCCTGGAGTAATCGAGCGCGGGGGGGATGGGCCGCCGGCGGCTCAGTCGGCGAGGGCAACTTCTTGGGGGCCAGCAGCTCCATCGGCGTGCCGCAGCATTGCACCTCGCCAGTGCCGCCCTTCGTCACCAGCACGGTGGCGCCGCAGTTCTTGCACTCGTAGCGCTTGCCCAGCTGGTTCGGCATCGCCCGCTACTTCTGCCGCGCGGGCTGGCCGCAGCATTGCAGGTCGCCGGTGCCCGCCTTCGTCACCATGAATTCGGAGCCGCAGCTGTCGCACACGTACTTCTTGCCCATCGCCGTCGCCACACGCTCACCTCGCCCTTGCCGGATCGCCTCGATTGTAGCAAACGCGCGGCCGCCACTTGCCCACCCTTTCAGCCAACCCTATGCTTGGCAGGCCCTCGCGGGCGCCCGGGACGATGGCGACGGTAATGGAGGAGCCCACTCATGGCGGTTGCCCAGTCGGTCAAGCGGCACATGCGCGACAGCTCGTGGATCCGGCGGATGTTCGAGCTGGGCATCGCGCTTCGCAAGGAGCGTGGCGCCGAGAACGTGTTCGACCTTTCACTCGGCAATCCCGTCATGGAGCCGCCCCAGGAGTTCTTCGACGAGCTGCGCCGCATCACCGAGCATCCCCGTGCCGGCATGCACCGCTACATGCCCAACGCCGGCTACACCGAGACGCGCCAGGCGATCGCCGACGAGTTGGGCAGGGAGACGGGCCTGCCGTACAAGGCCGAACACATCATGATGGCGGTGGGGGCGGGCGGCGCGATCAACGTCACGCTGCACGCCATTTGCGACCCCGGCGACGAGGTGGTCATCCTGGCGCCCTACTTCGCCGAGTACCTGTTCTACGCCTACAACCACCAGGCGGTGCCCGTGGTGGTCGGCTGCGACAATCGGTTCAACCCCAACCTCGATGAGCTCGCGGCGAAGATCACCAAGCGGACAAGGGCGGTCCTGCTCAACTCGCCGAACAACCCCACCGGGATGATCCT
>VGZX01000070.1 GCA_016872415.1 SAR202 cluster bacterium
CCCCCACGACCTGCCCATGACCTCGCCCGCCGCCGGCGCCCGGCTCCGTGGGGCCGGCGAGGGCACGGCCACCCACCGCGGCGAAGGCCGCGCACCCAACGCGCCGCCTTCCTCCGCGTTCCAGGGTATGTGGGACATGTCACGCCAAGCGCGCCACGCGCTCGGCTTTGGTCGGTTTCCGGCTGGTACCGTTGGCCGGTGAATGGTGGGAATATCGTATGCAATAGTGAGTAGCATCCCGCTGTCCTAGGACGGCCTCCGGCGGGTCTACGTCGCGTGGAGGGGTTCGACGCATGATCTTGTTCAACCGCGTGGGACGACGCGACCTGCTCGCCGACGAGGCACCGCTTGCATTCACGCCGCAGCAGGCGATGGCCGCCATCAGCATCGTGGCCGCCATCGCCGACGGCACCGTGACCGACGACGAGGTGGCGCGCATCGTCGGCAACCTGGCCGACAAGCGCATGTTCCGGGGGCAGCGCGTCGACGACATGGGCCGGCTGTTGAACGGCGTGTCGAAGGTCGTGCAGCAGCACGGCGCCGCCGACGTGATCGACGCGGCGAAGCACGCCCTCGCCCGCGAGCTGCGCGAGACGGCCTTCGCGCTCGTCGCCGACCTGCTGTACGCGGGCGGCCACATCGAGCCGCGCGAGAAGCACTTCCTCGACGACCTGCAAGAGGCGCTGGAGATCGACGACGTGCTGGCGATCAAGAACCGGGGCTAGCGCCGACGCGCCGGCTACGAGGCATGCCGCGCCTTCGCCAGCAATTGCTCCACCGACCGCAGCTGCGCGTCGGTCGAGGCGGCGTGCGAAATCGTCGTCTCGGCATGGGTCATCACGTCCGGAAGGCGCATGGTCCAGCCGCCGCCCAGCGGGACGGAGGCGTTCCAGGCGACGGCGCCGCTGGCGAAGTGCAGCCACGCCGCCAGCAGCCCGGCCCGGGCCCGAGCGCGCGGATCGTCGGCCGGGGGGCGACAGCACCACGTGCGCGTCGGCGGCGGTGGCGAGCGTCCCGCTGTTCGGGAAGACGCTGGAAACGGCGTTGACGATTGGCAGGTAGGCCAGGGCCACCGCCGCGTCGGCCGGCGACGCTCCGGCGCCGGCATACCGGCGCCGCCACCAGTACAGGTTCCGCGTGTCGCCGGCGTTGCCGGTGACGATGACGCCGGCCACGTCGGCGTCGATGCCGCCGTCGCCGTCGGTCAGCGTCAGCAGCAGCCGCGCGCCGGGCTCGGCGAACACGGCCTCGACCGCGTCCGTCGCCATGAATGGGAACGCTCCGGAAGCGCCGCGCGGCTGGTCGGGGCTAGCGCCGTCGTTGCGGTAGGTGCGCGTCGCGCCGGTGCTCCAGGCGAAGGTGAGGTCGTCGGAGCCGGGGTCGCTCCCGCGAGCGGCCAGCGGCAGGACGGCGCCGAACCAGGTGGCGCGCAGGAACACGTCCGCCAGGACAGCGATGGAGCCGACCATGACGGCCACGACGACCATGAGGCGCGTGTCGTAGTCGCGGATGTGCGCGAGCTCGTGCGCGACGACGCCCTCCAGCTCCAGCTTCGTCAGCTTGCGGAGCAGGCCGGTGGTGACGGCGATGGAGGCGTGTCGTGGGTCGCGGCGGGTGGCGAAGGCGTTGGGCGCGTCCTCCTCGATCACGTAGACGCGGGGCATGGGCTGGCCGGAGCCGATGCAGAGGTTCTCCACGACGTTGTAGAGGTCGGGGTATTCCTCCTTCGCCACCTCCCGCGCCTCCGAGACGCGCAGCACGAAGCGGTCGCCCGAGCGCATGGACCAGAAGCCCGCCAGCACCACGGCCACCGTGGCGGCGGCCGCGACGACGCCCGCGGGCACGGCGGGGAGCCCCAGCGCCAGGCCGATGACGGCAACGAGCACGCCGGTGACCAGCGCCAGCCCGGCCACCAGCACCACCGTGCGCCGCTTGTTCGACTCGGCCGCGGCGTAGGGGTTGAGGGTGCTACGGGGTGAACTTGACTTGGACATCGGCGCGGTCGGCCTCGGCCGCCTCGAAATACTCGGCCTCGCGGAACCCGAAGTTCCGCGCGACCACCACCGTTGGGAAGGTCTGGATGGCCGAGTTCATGTCCCGCACGTTGGTGTTGTAGAACTGCCGGGCATAGGCGATCTTCGCTTCCAGGCCCGACAGCTCGGTCTGCAGCTGGCGAAAGTTATCGTTGGCGCGCAGCTGCGGATAGGCCTCGCTGACGGCGAACAGCGAGCGCAGGGCGCCGGTGAGCATATTGTCGGCCTGCGCCGCCGCCTGCGGCCCGCCCGCCGACTGCAACATGGCGCGGGCGCGCGTCACGTTCTCCAGCACGGCTTGTTCGTGGGCAGCGTAGCCCTTCACCGTCTCCACCAGGTTCGGCACCAGGCTGGCCCGCCGCTTGAGCTGCACGTCGATGCCCGACCACGCCTCCTTCACCCGCTGCCGCAAGGTGATCAGCCGGTTGTAGGCCGAGAACAGGAACAGCGCCAGCAGCACGACCACGGCCAGGACGACGAGCAGGATGACGAGGCCGGTTCCTATGAGTCGCTCCCGCGCGGGCACGTCGCTTGGCCCACGCCCCTCACGCTTCCATCACGCACCAACCGGCCTCCAAGCGGTAGCGCCGCCCGGCTTGCACGCGGCTTGCACGGCGGCCCGCCGGGTGCTCACGCCGCCTGCGCGCGCGCCGCCTACCATCGGATGCGGTGGGGGGTCCACCATTGCTCCGGCGGCGACGAGGGGGTGCCCATGCTGCGGCTGGTGACGCACAACACGGTGAGCGTGGACGGCGCGACGACGGGGTTTCCCGTGGACGTGGGCCTGCACTACGAAATCGCGGGCAGGCTGGCCCCCGCCGTGATGCTGGTGGGCTCGGCCATGGCCAGAACGGGCATCGAGCTGTTCATGGCGCGGGTGCCGAGGGAAACGCCGGCCGACCGCCAGCCGAGGCCGCCCCTGCCGGGCGACACCCGCCCCGCGTGGGTGATCGTCGACAGCCGCGGCGCGCTGCACGGGCTGCTGCACGTGTTCCGCAACGACGAGCACGTGCGCGAGGTGTCGGTGCTGGTGTCGAAGTCCACGCCCGCCGCGTACCTCGCCTACCTGGCGGAGCGGGGCTATCCGGCGCTGACCGCCGGCGACGGCCGGGTGGACCTGCGGCGGGGGCTGGAGCAGGTCGCCGCGCGCCATGGCGAGGGCGTGGTCCTGACCGACAGCGGCGGCGGGCTGAACCGCGCGCTGCTGCGCCTGGGCCTGGTGGACCAGTTGAGCCTGGTGGTGGCGCCCCGGCTTGCGGGCTCGCAGGGCCGGCCGTTGTTCTGGGGCGTGGCGATGGGCGAGCGCATGGAGCCGGCCGGCCTCCGGCTGGCCGCGCACGAGACGCTGCGCGACGGCCACGCCTGGCTGCTGTATGACGTCGCGCGGTGACGGTCCCGGCGGCCGGGGGCCCCACGGCGGAGCCCCCGGCCCTGGCGCGCGTGGCGGCTACGAGGCGAGCTTGGCCTTGACGGACAACCGCACGTTGCCCTTGAGCGCCTGCGAGATGGGGCAGCCGTCCTTGGCGCCCTCGGCGGCCTTCTCGAACGCGGCCTGGTCGATGCCGGGCACCTTGCCCACCACCGTCAGCTCGCTGGAGGTGACGCGGAACCCGGCGTCGGTGCGGTCGAACGTGACCTTGGCGGTGACGTCGAGCGCAGTGGGGGGCGTGTTGGCCCGGGCCAGCGCGCCCGACAGGGCCATGCTGAAGCAGGCGGAGTGGGCGGCGGCCACCAGCTCCTCGGGGCTGGTCTGTCCGTTGGCGGCCTGCTCGGAGCGAGTGACCCAGGACACGGGCAGCAACTTGAACACGCCGCTGGTGATGGCGGACACGGTGCCCTTGCCGCCCATGAGCGGGCCTTCCCAGTGCGTGGATGCTTCGCGGATCGCGGCCATGGTGAACCTCCAGGGTTTGAGGGGGTGTGGTCGGTCGGGGGCGACCCTCTAGAGGTTACGGGCACGCGGCCACGGCGTCGAGAGGGACGCGGCGGCGGTGGTCTGCGCAACTGCGGCGGTGGTCCACGCGACCACGGCGCGGATATGCTGCCGCGCTCGTTGACCATCACGCTCCGTGGGCAATGGCGGCGGCGTCTGCGTGCAGGCCCTCTTCTCCCACGGGGAGAAAAGCTGGAGAAGAGGGGGCGCCCGCGCCAGCGGTGGTCTGCGCGACCACGGCGCGGATTTGCTGCCGCGCTCGTTGACCAATGCGCTCCCTGGGCAATGGCGGTGGCGTCTGCGTGCAGGCACTCTTCTCCCAGGGGGAGAAGAGTGGGGAAGAGGGGGTGTCCGCGACAGTGGCCGGTAGCGGCCCCTCGCCTTTCGTTCCGCTTCCGGTGGGAGAAGAGGAGGCACGACGGCGGCACGCCGACGTTGGCGCCGGGCGCGGCGGCGGCTAGCGCAGCGAAACGAGGTGGCCGGCGGGCACGACCCGCAGCCGGCCGCTCCGCTCGGCGATCTGGTAGCCCGGCATCGCCGGCCCGGTGGAGCCCAGCGACACGCGGCGCACCACGGTCACAGGGGTCTGGTCGGGAAGCAACGCCGGGTCGCCGGCGGCGAAGCGCACGGGGCCGAGCACCTGGGCGGCCTTGTCGAGGATCGCCTTCGAGGTGAACGGCTTGGTGATGTAGTCGTCGGCGTGAGCGCGCATCGCCTTCAGCACGTCGGTCACCTGCGCCAGCGCGGTGAGCATGCAGGTGTGGACGTTGACGGTGCGCGGGTCGGACTTGAGCAAGCGGCAGACCTCGAGGCCGTCGAAGCCGGGCAGCATCACGTCGAGCAGCACCAGGTCCGGCAGCTCGGCGCGCGCGGTGTCGACGCCCTCGGGCCCGGTGAACGCGACGAGCGGACGGTCGTAGCCGCCGCCGGCCAGAATCGCGGATAGCAGCTCGACCGCGGCGGGCTCGTCTTCCACGAGCAATATCTTGGCTGCCATTTCGCACCTCCCACGGGCGTATATGTAATCGGCTTACGAAATATCGTGCGTTGCAGAGCATTCCGTAGTGCCTACTAGCATGCTACGACCGTCGCGGAAAAACCCCAGCGTGCGGAGGTACGCGGAAACAACGGCCCTTAGTCGTAGTCCCGCGGGCTAATCGGCGGAGGCGGGCACGCGCCAGGGGCCGCTTGCAGGATTAGAACTTACGCTCTGTATTGCGGGAGTGGCTTCAGCACGGCCTGCACGTTGAGGGACCGCCGGAGGAGACGACGTGGCAGCGAAGATGGAGGAGACGATCAGCATTACTTTCGTCGTCGAGGAACCGACGGGGTTCGCCGCTTCCGTGCGCCTGGACCCGAGGCTGTCCCAAGCAGTGCTCGCGCTGCTTGCTCTAGCGCGTCCGACTGAGCGGGCGGCAACTGCCGGAAAAGCTGCACGACGCGGGCCTCGCGGTCGCTCAGTGTCTGCTTGAAGTCCTTCGCGCTCAGCCAGCCGGCCAGTTGCAGCAGGCGGGCGCGGCTTTCGCCCACGCTGTCGGCGATCTCGATGAGGGTATCGGGAGCGGCGCGGCCCCGGGTCTCGATCTCGGCTATCAGGTTTGGGCCTCGGCCCAACTGCAACGACCACTGGCGCGGATTGGGGTAGGCCTTCCCCTGCCCGTAGTGGTCCTGAATCCACTCGACGAGGGCTTGACTGCGCGGGAGTGGGTTTCGGGCGCGTGCCATGCTTCACCTGCCTGGAAACACGATTCGTGGGTGATTTTACCGGACGGCAAACAAGTGTTCCAGAGGCTTTCCGAACGAGTTACGCCCCTTCTTGCGCCTAGTCCGCCTTGGCGGGCGCCGCCGGTTGACAGCGCCCGCTGGTTCGGGGATGATGCACGAGGAATAGAACATACATTCTATTCCGGCGCTCCATCCGGCACGGAGAAGGCCACCCTGGAGGAGGGGCATGCCCGACGTCATCACCACCGCGCGCGTCTACGACTACGTGGCCCTGCACATCCGGCGGCACGGCTACCCGCCCACCGTCCGGCAGATCTCGGGGGTTGCCGCATCCGCTCCACCTCGTCGGTGAAGCGCCACCTCGACGCACTGGAGCACGGCGGGCTCATCGCCCGCGATGCGCACCTGGCGCGTGCCATCCGCCTCACGCGCGAGGCGGCATAGCGGCCACCGCGCCCGAACGGCCGGCCGGCCACCGATCCACCGTTCCGCAGGCGCCCGCATGGGCAAGTCGCATGGCATGACCAAGGAGTAGAGGACGACGACGACGACGACGAACCCCGGACCGAACGCCCCCGCCGCCAGCGCCGGCACGGTGACGCCCCTGACCCGCACCGAGACGCTGGAGGTGCTGGGCCATTCCCGCGAGGCGGTGCGCCTGCGCCCCTCGTGGACCCGCTTCCCCGCCGACTACCGCCTGGCGCGCGGCGTCGACGCCGCTGGCGTGGGCGTAGCGGTTGGGCATGGCCGGGTCGGCGACGGGCTGCAACGCGCCGCCGCTCCAATCGTTCTGCGAGTGCATGAGCGCGATGCCGGGGTAAAGGTCGCTGTAGGTCAGCGGGCCGCTCAGGCGGCGCTCGGCCATGGCCTGCAAGCGGCGCTTGCGCCACAGCAGCTTGCCGCCGCGGTCCTTCGCCAGCACGATGCCCAGCGTGGTCGAGCCGCCGCTCGGCAGGTCGCGCAGCAGGGCGTGGTGGCTGCCGCCCCGCCCAATCGTCGGTGTCGCCATCGGTCCGCCTCCTTACGTTTTCCGGGTGGCGGCGCGCCCGCGGCGCGCGGCCGC
>VGZX01000071.1 GCA_016872415.1 SAR202 cluster bacterium
AAGGCGGGGCAGTGCGTTGTGGCCGCGGCACGGCTGCCGTGGCACGCGTTCGTGCGATCCGCCGACGATGCCGAGGCGGTGGCCGCCAGTCGGGCCGCGTTGCCCGGCGCCAACCTCATCGAGCGTCGCATGCTCGCGGCGGCCCTACGCGGCCTCGACGACGCGCGCGAGCGGCGCCGAGGCAACTACGCCTACCTGGCCGGCAGGCTGGCGGCCTGCGAGGACGTGGCTCCGCTGTTCCCCGACCCGCCGGTCGAAGCGTGCCCTTGGCTGCTGCCGCTGGTGGTTGCCGGTGGAAGCGCCGGCCTCGTCAAGCGGCTGCGGCAACGCGGCGTGCCCGCCGGCACCTGGCCCGACCTCCCGCGCGAAGTGGTCGCCGACGTGGCCACCCACCGCGCCGCCATCCAGCTGCGTCACCGCTTGCTCACCCTGCCGGTGCGCCAGGACATGACCTTGGCCAAGCTCGATTACATGGCGGACGCGCTGCTGACCGTCGCCTCGGGCTAGGCCGGCTGCCGCGCACGCGCCGGCGTTCCCATGACGTAGTCGTGGACCTCGCTCGCCGCCACCGCCTGCGCCACCAGCTCCTCGATGGGCAGCGACCGCTCCACGTGCGCGGCGGTCTCCACGTGCACGGCGGTCGAGGGCGAGCGGGGCGTGAACAGCGTGCAGCAGTCCTCGTCCGGCAATATCGACGTCTCGAACGTCCCGATCCGCTGCGCCTGGGCCACGATCTCCTGCTTGTCCATTCCAATCAGCGGCCGCAGAATCGGCATCGTCGCCACGGCGTCGATCGTCGTGATGTTGGTCAGCGTCTGCGAGCCGACCTGCCCCAGGCTCTCGCCCGTCACCAGCGCCCGTGCCCCGTCGCGCCGCGCGATCGCCTCCGCGATCCGCACCATGAACCGGCGATATGCCACCACCCGGAACTCCGGCGGCACCGCCAGCAGCACCTGCTGTTGCAGCGGCGCGAACGGCACCAGGTACAACCGCGTGTCGTATTGGTAGGCGTTCAGCAGCTCCGCCAGCTCGCGCGCCTTCTCACGCGAGCGCCCCTCCACCAGCGGAAAGGCGTGGAAGTGAATCAGCACCGCCCGGCAGCCGCGGCGCATCATCCGCCAGGCCGCCACCGGCGAGTCGATGCCGCCCGACATCAGCACCGCCACGCGCCCGCCCGTGCCCGTCGGCAGTCCGCCCGCGCCCTGCGTCTCGCTCACGTACACGAACGCCTCGCGCGGCAGGATCTCGACGCGCACCTCCACCTCCGGCCGCGTCAGCGACACCCGCGCGCCCGACTCCACGCGCACCTGCTCGCCAAGACGCGCGTTCATCTCCTGCGATGTCAGTGCGAAGCGCTTGTCGGCCCGATTCGTGATGATGCGGAAGGAGGCGAACCGCTCGCCGCGCAGCACCTCGCGCACCAGTCCGGCGATCGCGTCGTATTCCGCCCCCGTGCGGTGCGCCAGTGCGAACTTCGCGATGCCCGACACTGTCGTCAGCCGCGCCCGGACGGCGGGCCAATCCGCGCCCGGCTCCATCTCCAAGCGCACCATGAGCCGCCCCGTCCACACCCGGCGGACGCCGAGGCCCTGCGTCGCCCGGCGCACGCCCTCCACCAGCGCGTTGATGAACATGGGGCGGTTGCGCCCCTTCAGGGCCACCTCGTGAAAGCGGATGAGCACGTCGCGTGGCTGTTCCATGCCGTCCTTCGTCGCTGGTTCAGGCGTTCTCGTCGGCTGTCCGATTGTAGCGCACGTCCAGCCTCCGGCCGTGCGTTGGCGCATCCGCCGCGCGCTGCTAGAATGCGGCCACCGCCTCACCGGCGGCACCGCCACCGTCAGGAGCGCAGCGTGGCCCAGGCGAACAGCAAGCAGCAGTCACGTGGCGGCATTCAGCTGCCGCCGGGGCTCACGGACGAAGACCTGCTCGACCTTTACGGCACGATGGTGTTGAGCCGCGCGATCGACGAGCGCGTTTGGATGCTCAACCGCCAGGGCAAGGCTGCCCTCGTCGCCTCCGCGCAAGGCCACGAAGCCGCGCAGCTCGGCACGCTATGGGCGCTCCGCAAGCACGCGCCCGAATTCTTCTGCTTCGCCTACTATCGCGACCTCGCCCTCTGGGTCGGCCAAGGCCTCTCCGCTCGCGACGTGCTGCTCGGCTACACGGCGAAGGAGGGCGAGCCCATCAGCGGCGCCCGCCAATTCCCCATGCACGGCGCCGCAATGCGCCTCAAGGTCATGAACCTCTCCAACGTGGTCGCCGCGCACGTCACCCACGCGGTCGGCTGGGCGCTCGCCTCGAAGCTGCGGAACCAGGTGAACGTCGCCGCCTGCTTCTTCGGCGACGGGGCCGCCAGCCAGGGCGAGGTCCACGAGTCGATGAACTTCGCGGCCGTGCAACGGCTGCCCGTCGTCTTCTTCGTCGAGAACAACCGCTACGCCATCTCCCTGCCCATCCGCAAACAGATGGCGATCGAGCGCGTCGCGCAACGCGCGCAGGCCTACGGCATGCCCGGCGTCACGGTCGACGGCACCGACGTGCTGGCCGTCTATGGCGCGGCGGCCGAGGCGGTCCAACGCGCCGTGAAGGGCGGGGGCCCTTCGCTGGTCGAGTTCGATGTCGAGCGCTACCTCCCGCACACCAGCGACGACGATGACTCCCGCTACCGTGACCGCGCCGAGGTCGAGGCCGGCCGCTTGCGCGACCCCCTCAAGCGCCTGCAAGAGTGGCTGTCGCGTTCCGGCGTGCTCACCGACGAGCACGATGCCGCCCTCCGCCGGCAGGCGAAGCGCGAGGTGGACGAGGCGACCGAGTACGCTGAAGCCGCGCCGTATCCCGATGCCGGCGACTTGTTGGAGCATGTCCATGCGCCTCGGTGACGCCGCCGCGGGTGGCCTCCACGCAGGGGCGGGGCGTACCGTGCCATCGCCATATCATCGCCGCTCCCGCGCCGGCGACGCCGCGAATGGGGAGTCGCCATGCCGCTGATGACCGTCATCGAGGCGGTGCGTCAGGCCATGCTGGAGGAGATGCGGCGCGATCCCCGCGTGTTCGTCCTCGGCGAGGACGTGGGCAAGCGCGGCGGCGTCTTCCTGGCGACTCAGGGGTTCCTCGACGAGTTCGGCGAGGCGCGCGTCATCGACACCCCCCTGGCGGAAGCCTCCATCGCCGGCATCGCCATGGGCGCCGCGATGGCGGGCATGCGGCCCATCGCCGAGGTGCAGTTCGCCGATTTCATCTGGCCTGCCATGAACCAGATCGTTGGCGAGGCCGCGCGTGCCCGCTATGGCACCAAGAGCGGCGTGCACGTGCCCATGGTCGTCCGCAGCCCCTACGGCGGCCACGTCCGCGGCGGGCCGTTCCACTCGCAAAGCGTCGAGGCCTACTTCGCCCACACGCCCGGCCTCAAGGTCGTCGTTCCCTCCACCCCCTACGACACGAAGGGCCTGTTGAAGGCCGCCATCCGCGACGAGGACCCGGTGATCTTTCTGGAGCACAAGCGCACCTACCGCTCCGTCCGCGGCGAGGTGCCGGACGAGGACTACGTCATCCCCATCGGCTTGGCCGATGTGAAGCGCGAGGGCCGGCATGCCACGGTCATCACCTACGGCCTCACCGTCCACTAC
The DNA here is from genome assembly GCA_016872415.1 of SAR202 cluster bacterium. Taxonomy (GTDB): domain Bacteria; phylum Chloroflexota; class Dehalococcoidia; order Lucifugimonadales; family Australimonadaceae; genus VGZX01. The sequence continues at coordinate 3,627 of VGZX01000071.1, forward strand.
GCCCTGCAAGCCGCCGAGACGCTGGCGGGGGAGGGCGCCGAGATCGAGGTGGTGGATCTGCGCGCCGTGCGCCCGCTCGACGTGGAGACGATCGTCGAGTCCGTCCGCAAGACCAGCAAGGCGCTGATCGTGCACGAGGACAACCGCACCGGCGGCATCGGCGGCGAGGTGAGCGCGCTCATCATGGAGCACGCCTTCGCCGACCTCGACGCGCCCGTCATGCGCTGCGCCGGCCCCGACGTGCCGGCCATGCCCTTCGCGCCCACGCTCGAGGCCGCCTTCATGCCCACCGTCGACAAGATCGCCGACGCCCTGCGCCGGCTGCTGGCGTACTGAGGACGGCCATGCCCACCATCATCGAGCTACCACAGGTCGGCGAGTCGGTCACCGAGGGCGTCATCGGCAAGTGGCTGAAGAAGCCCGGCGAACGCGTCGACAAGTACGAGCCCTTGGTCGAGGTGATGACCGACAAGGTGAACATGGAAGTCCCGTCGCCGCTGAGCGGCGTGCTCGTCCGCACGCTGGTCGAGGAGGGCGCGACCGTGCCCATGGGCGCCCCCATCTGCGAGATGGAGGTGCTCTCCCCGGCCGAGGCCGCGCCACCCGACAGCCACGCGCCGGAGCGAAGCTCCGACGCTCGGCCCGCGGTGGATAAGCGCGCCCGCGTTGGCGAGTTCATGGAGAGCGTCCGCAGCGTCGGCCCCACCGGCTCGGGCGAGGGCGGGCAGGGGCTGGCCGGCACCGACATACCGGCCAAGGCCGTGCCGCCGCCCGAATCGCCCTTGCACCCACGGGCGCAACACCAACAGCAAGCGCGCGACGCCGGCCTATCGCCGGTCGTGCGCCGGCTGGTCGAGCAGCACGGCGTCGATGTCAGCCTCGTGCAAGGCACCGGCATCGGCGGGCGCGTCACGAAGGACGATGTGCTCGCCTACGTCGAACGGCGGGACAAGCAGGGCTTCATCGACTCCCAGGCCCCCGGGGTCGAGTCCGGCGCGCCGCCCCCGCGAGACCAGGGCATGCCGCTCACGCCGCTCCGCAAGACCATCGCCGATCACATGGCCCGCAGCCACCGAGAAGTGCCGCCGGCCTGGACGATGGTCGAGGTCGACGTGACCGGGCTCGTCAAGGCGCGCGCCGCCCACAAGGATGTCTTCGAGAAGGCGCGCGGCCTGCCGCTCACCTACCTCGCCTTCGCCGCGAACGCCGTCGCGGGCGCCCTCCGCGAGTATCCTCGCGTCAATGCGCGGTGGGACGGCGACCGCATCACGATCGCCGGCCGGGTTAACCTCGGCATCGCCGCCGCCACTGACGCCGGGCTCATCGTGCCGGTCATCCACGACGCCGACCGTCTGAGTGTCGCGGAACTCGCGGTCCGCATCCACCAGCTGGCCGAGGCCGCGCGCAGCGGCACGATCAAGCTGCCCGACGTGCAGGGCGGCACCTTGACCCTCAACAACACCGGCGCCCTGGGCTCCGTCGTGTCGGTGCCCATCGTCAACCATCCGCAAGCCGCGATCGTCACCACCGAGGCCATCGTGAAGCGCCCCGTGGTCGTCGGCGACGACGCCATCGCCGTGCGCTCCATGATGAACGTGTGCATGTCGTTCGACCATCGCGTCCTCGACGGCGCCGAGGCGTCCGCCTTCCTCCGCTCCGTCAAGCAGCGGCTCGAAGCGATCACCCCATCGGCCGGCATCGACTAGAGGAGAACCGCGTGTCATCCGAGCTGCCTCTCCGTTACGGCATGAACCCCCACCAGAAGCCCGCGAGGGCATACATGCCCTCCGGCGACCTGCCGTTCAAGGTCGTCAACGGCGCGCCGGGCTTCATCAACCTGCTCGACGCGCTGAACTCGTGGCAACTGGTGCGCGAATTGCAGCTGGCGACGGGCCTGCCGGCGGCCGCCTCGTTCAAGCACGTCAGCCCGGCGGGCGCGGCCGTCGCCGTGCCTCTTTCCGACGCCCAACGGAAGGCCTACTTCGTCGAGGACTTGCAGCTCTCCCTGCTCGCCACCGCCTACGCGCGCGCGCGCGGCGCCGACCGCGTCTCGTCCTTCGGCGACTGGATCGCCCTCAGCGATGTCGTCGATGATGCGACGGCCCGTCTCATCGGCCGCGAGGTGTCCGACGGCGTCATCGCTCCCGGCTTCACGCCGGAGGCGCTGGAGCGCCTGACCAAGAAGCAAGGCGGCCGCTATGGCATGCTCCAGATCGACCCCGGCTACCAAGCGCCCGCGACGGAGACGCGCGAGGTGTTCGGCGTCTCGATGGAGCAGCGGCGCAACGACGCCATCGCCTCGCGCGAGCAGCTCGCCAACGTCGTCACCAAGCGGAAGGCGATCCCAGCCGATGCCCAGCGCGATCTGCTGGTCGCCCTCACCGTGCTGAAATACACCCAGTCCAACTCCATGTGCATGACGCTCGACGGCCAGGCCATCGGCGTCGGCGCCGGCCAGCAGTCGCGCATCCACTGCACCCGTCTCGCCGGCGACAAAGCCGACCGCTGGTGGCTGCGCCAGCACCCGGCGACCCTCTCCCTGCCGTTCAAGGATGGCCTTGGCCGTTCGGAGCGCGATAACGCCATCGATGGGTTCTTGCGTGACGACCTCTCGCCCGCCGAGCAAGACATCTGGGCGCAGGCCTTCGTTACCGTGCCGAAGCGGTTGACACTGTCCGAGCGGCAGGCCTGGCTCTCGCAGCTGAAGGGCGTCTCCATGGGGTCCGACGCCTTCATACCGTTTCGCGACAACATCGACCGCGCGGCCATGAGCGGCGCCGCCTTCGTGGCGCAGCCTGGGGGCTCCGTCCGCGACGAGGATGTCGTGGCCGCCTGCGACCAGTACGGCATCGCCATGGCCGTC
>VGZX01000072.1 GCA_016872415.1 SAR202 cluster bacterium
TCGCCACGACGCCGGAACATGGAGGCGCGGTGCGCGTGTCGCCGCCCGGCATCGCCGGCGGCGCGCTACGTGGAGGGCACCACGGTGACGCTCACGCCCCTCCCGGCGGCGGGCTACGTGTTCGCCGGGTGGTCCGCCGGCTGCCTGGGCAGCGGCCCCTGCGCGCGCACGCTGTAGGCCAACGAGACGGTGACGGCGGTGTTCCGCCCCGCGCCGCGCTCGTTCACCCTCACGCTGAACGGACGCGCGCCGGGCTCGGCCGTCGTGCGGCTCGACGGCGGCGCGGTGGAGATCGCTCCGCCTCCGGGCGCTTCGGGCGAGCTGGTCGAGGGCACGGGGGCCGTGCTCACGGCCCGGCCGGACCCCGGCTACGTGTTCCTGGGTTGGAGCGGCGCGTGCGCCGGCACGGAGCCGTGCATTATCGCCGTGCACGACCACGTCGCCGTCAGCGTCACGTTCGCGCCGGCGCCGCCGGCCTACCGCCTGACGCTGAACGGGACGGACGTGCGCGGGCCCATCGCGGCGGTGGCGGGTGGCGCCGTGGAGGTGTCGCCGCCGTCGGGCGCCGATGGCACGTATCCGCCGGGCGCGGCCGTGCGCCTGACCGCCGTCCCGTCGCCGACGCACCGCTTCGTCGGCTGGGAGGCGGGGTGCATCACCACCAACGTCGCGTGCGACGTTGTGGTGGATGCCGACCGCACGGCGACCGCCCGGTTCGCGGCGCTGGCCTTCACGCTCACGGTGAACGGGCAGACGGTGGGCGGCGCCACGGTGCAGGTGACGGGCGGCGCGGTGACCGTCGCCCCGCCGCCGAACGGCGAGGGCGACTCCTACCTGCCGGGGACGCAGGTGCGGCTGACGGCGCACCGCGATCGCGCGATTCCGCGCGCCAACCCCTTGCTCATTGATGACACAGTTGTCATATATTACCGTGCGCGCCGGCACGCGCCCCGGCCGGCGGGGGAGGCGTCATGGGTCTGTTCAACCGGGCAGGCGACAACCACGGCGACGACGTGCTCACGTTCGACCAGCGGCAGGCGTTCGCGGCCATGGCGATCCTCGCCGTCGCATCGGACGCGCACATCGCCGACCACGAGGTCACGCACATCGTCGGCAACCTGGCGCGCAAGCGGCTGTTCCGCGGCGACGACGTCAACGAGATCGGCCGGCTGCTGAACGGCGTGTCGAGGCTGGTGCACCGGCACGGGGCCACCGCCGCCGTCGAGGCGGCGCGCCGCGCCCTCGCGCCCGATCTGCGCGAGGCCGCCTATGCCGTGGCGGCCGACCTGCTGCTGGCGAACGGCACGCTCCAAGACACCGAGCGCCGCTTCCTCGGCGACCTGCGCCACGCCCTCGGCGTCTCGGCCGAGCTCGCCGGCAAGATCGCCGAGGTGCTGACGATCAAGAACCGGGGCTAGGCGCCGCCGCGCGTGCGCTTTGCCCGGGCGCGCACCGTGGGCACGGCGCCCGGCGTGAGCACCCACGACCGCGATTCATGGTCGTAGTCGATCACCACGTCGCCCAGCTCGCGGTCCAGCGCCTTGCCCACGCAGGCGATGGGCGAGGCCTCGTCGTAGAACACCACGTCGTCGGCCGTGGGCAGGTCGGTGGTGATGCTGATGCCGCCGTGCGTCTTCACCAGGCGCGGCATCTCCTCGGTCCCGGGCGAGAGCGTTTGCTTCAGGCCCTTCAGGCTTTCCTTCGCGGGATCGGTCAAGCCAATCATCGGTGGTTCCTCCCTCGCGGCGAGGCCGGGAATGCCGGTGGGGTGCCGCTTCGCCGTCAACCATCATCCGGCGTGCCCGCCGCCGCCCCGCTACGCCTCCGAGGATGTGCCGCCATGTCCGGAGGGACTGTGTCGCCCCGAATCCCCCGCTCGCGCGACGTCGCGATGGCGCCGGCCGATGACCCGGCACCTCGCTCCCGAATCCCACGCCGGCGCGACATCGTACCTAATTGGCATGACTGGGCTGGCACGGCCGGGTCCGACGATGGCCTCGCGAGGTAGCCGCCAGGATGGACCTTCTCGAGTTCGGGGTGCGCGCGGCGCTCATGCTGTTCTTCCTTGCCGTGGGCGCGCTGACGCTGTTCGGCAACAACGCGCTGGCCGTGGCGAACCGCCAGGCCACGCTGCAACGCCGCCACGACCAGGGCCTGCCCGACCCGGATGAGCCGCCATCGCTGTTCCGCATGCGCGTCGTCTTCGTCGGCGTGGGCATCGCCGCACTGACGGTCGGCCTGCTGTTCGGGCTGTCGTTCTTTACGCGCTGGCCGTCCACCACGCCGGGGCTCATTGGGTCATAGGGGCGGGCGATGGCCGGTGGCGGGGCGCGCGACCCCTATCATTATTCTTACGAATCCCGTAGAATGGGTGTGCTGGAACGTTTGACGCCTCCATTAGCGCCGGACTACGTTTCGTCCCGAACCCCAATCGGGACCCGTTATCCCGAGCCCTCGTGGCATTCCTCGTCTGACCTTCCGGACATCAACCGCTGTCCCGCGCCCATCACAAGGCGGTGGGACTCCGAAAGGCACGCATCATTAGTCTCGCCACCGCATTCCCCGCCGCTGTCCCGTCCGCCGGCTCCCCGATCGAATTCACCGACCTTGGCCTCATCCCGCAGCTGCTGCGCGCCGTCCGCGTCGAGGAATACACGACGCCGACGCCCATTCAACGCCAGGCCATTCCACACTTGTTGCAGGGCCGCGACCTGCTGGGCTGCGCGCAGACCGGCACCGGCAAGACCGCCGCGTTCGCGCTGCCCATTCTCCAGCGGCTCACGAACACGCCGCGCGCCGCCAACGGCCAGCGGCCCATCCGCGTGCTGGTGCTGGCGCCCACGCGCGAGCTCGTCGCGCAGATCGCCCAGAGCTTCAAGGCCTACGGGCGGTTCCTGCCGCACGCCACCGCCTCCATTTTCGGCGGCGTGAGCCAGGTGCCGCAGGTGAACGCCCTCCGCAAGGGCACCGACATCGTCGTCGCCACGCCCGGCCGCCTGCTCGACCTCATGGAGCAGGGCCACGTCCGCCTCGACCATGTCGAGGTGCTCGTGCTCGACGAGGCCGACCGGATGCTCGACATGGGCTTCATCGTGCCCATCCGCCATATCGTGCGGAGCATGCCCAAGCAGCGCCAAACGCTGCTGTTCTCGGCCACCATGCCGCGCGAAATCATGGCGCTGGCGCAGTCGCTACTCACCTCGCCCGTCAACGTCGCCGTCACGCCCGTCTCCTCCGCCGCCACGCGCATCGACCAGCGCGTCGCCTACGTCGACAAGGGTGAGAAGCTCAACCTGCTGCTCGATCTGCTCAAGCGGGCGGCGGTGTCGCGCACGCTCATCTTCACGCGCACCAAGCACGGCGCCGACAAGCTGGCCCAACACCTGCAACGCGCCGCCATCCGCGTGGAGGCGCTGCACGGCAACAAGACGCAGGGCGCCCGCGAGCGCGCGCTCGACAACTTCCGCGCGGGCCGCAGCCCCGTGCTGGTGGCGACCGACATCGCCGCCCGCGGCATCGACGTCGAGGGCATCAGCCACGTCGTCAACTTCGACGTGCCGGTCGAGGCGGAAGCCTACGTGCACCGCATCGGCCGCACCGCCCGCGCCGGCGCCGAGGGCACGGCCATCACCCTCTGCTCGATCGAGGAGCGGCTCGACATGCGCTCCATCGAGAAGCTCATCGGCCAGCGCGTGCCGGTGCTGGAGGGCACGGTGGAGCCGATGGAGATGCGCCAGCCCGCGCGCTCGCTGCAACCCACGCGCCCCGGCTTCCGGCCCGGACGCCGCTCGTTCGGCCCGCGCGGCCGCCGCTAGCCGTCACGCTCGACCGAGCAATGGGGCCGCCGTCGCGACACGCGACGACGGCCCCTTCGCTTGCCCTGCCTAGTGCGAGAGGAAGTCGTCGACCAGGCGGTTGAAGCGGTCGGCGTGCTCCCACTGGGCCCAGTGGCCGCACTTGTTGAACACGTGCAGCTGCGCGTCGGGCAGGTGCCACAGCAGTTTCAGCCCGTGGTCCAAAGGCACGAAGCGGTCGTCGCGGCCCCACGTCACCAGCGTCGGCGCCACGATCCTGTGCAGGTGCGGCGAGAAGTCGGTGATGAGGCGCTCCGGCCGCGACGCCGTCTTGGCGAAGCTTTCCAGGTGCGCCTTGTTCGCCATCATCGCGTTGAAGCGGCCTTGGATCAGGTCGTCGGTGACGGCCGAGGGGTCGTAGACGAAAATCTCGATCATCCGCTTCAAGCCTTCCAGCGTCGGGTTCCGGTACAGCCCAATCAGGTGCTTGATGCCCTCCAGCGGCAGCGGCTGGAAGATGCTGACGCCACCGCCGGCGGCGCCCATCAACACCAGTTTCCGCACGCGCTCCGGCCACTCCAGCGCGAACCGCATCGACGTGGCGCCGCCCATCGAGTTGCCCACCAGCGTCACCTTGTCGATGCCCAGGTGGTCGATCAGGTCCTTCACCGCCTGCGCGTTGATGATGTCGCGTGGCGTGTCGTAGTCCGTCACCGTGTCGGAGCGTCCGAAGCCGGGGCAGTCCAGCAGGATCACGCGGCGCTTGGCGGCGAAATGGCCGATGTTGCGCGAGTAGTTGCTCCAGCCGCTGGCGCCAGGCCCGCCGCCGTGCAGCATCACCACCGTGTCGCCCTTGCCCGCGTCATTGTAATAGACCTTGTACGTGCCCGCCTGCGCGTACTTGCCGGTGCCCTGGTCGGTCAGCCCTTGCGTTGCCATGCCGTGCGGCTCCCTCGTTTCGAGATTTCGTCGCGGACGGCGCTTCGTGGCGCAAGGCGCGACGGCTGTCGATGATAGCGCGACGAAGGCCGCCCTGTCGCGTCTCGCCCGCCGGAGCGCGACCGCCCGCGCGCACGGCGAGGCCCCCGGCCACGCGGACCGGGGGCCTGCCCGACCGGCCTTTACGCGCGACGCCGTCTGCCTACGACGGCTTGCCGGACGCCCGGCGCCGCGCGGTCACCTATCCGGCCGCCACCAACGCCAGGCCAACCAAGGCGATCCAAGTCCAGCGCGACTTCATGGTCCGTCCTCCTCATGTGCCGGCACGCGGGGGGTTGCTCGCGGCTCGCGTTCGAGCCGGAGCCTCAGTCTGACGCCGGCGGCCGGGCGCCATATCGTCCGGCATCGAGTGGAGGAGGTCACGCGACCGACATCCCACCGGCGGATGATGCCGGCCCCGATGGGGCTTGCCACGGACCTCCGCGCCCGCCGGCCCGGACGCCGCTGCCGCGCGGCTGGTGCATAATGCCCGCGTGCCGCGGAGGTGCTCATGTGTTGAGCGGACTGGTGATCGGCTTAGTGTGCGTGGCCGCCATCGCCGCATCGGTGGCGATGCTCGTGGCCGCCTCCGTGCAGGCCTACTGGGCGCTCGGCGGCACGGGCGGCTTGGCTGCGGCCTGGGGCGGCGCGCATGAGGAGTTGCCCGCCCCTCTCCGCGCCGGCAGCGCCATCGCCTGCTCGCTGCTCATTGGCGGCGCCGCCGTCGTGCTCGGCGCGGCGGGCTACTGGGAAGACCCCGACGGGCTGGCGTGGGCCGCATGGGCGCTGGCCGCGCTGTTGGGCGCCGGCGGCGCGTCGAGCCTGGCGTTGGGCGGCACGTGGGAGCGCCGGCTGAACGCGCCCGCGGCAATCGTCGTCGCCGTGCTGTGCGCCATCGTCGCGAGCGCCGGCAGGGCGTGACCGCGCCGCCGTGAACCGGGCGGGCCCATGCCGAGCGCGCCCCGCCCTGCCGTGGGCCGGGCGGGCCCGGAACGGAACACGCCACGCCGTTTCGCCGGGTGGGAGGCCGGGTCGCGGTTGGCCTCCTCGGCCTCCTCCGACGGCGCGTCGAAGCCCGTGTCGCTGAACGTGAACTGGTGCTCCGGCTGCGGCTCTTGCTCGTTGGTGCGCTCGCTCATCGCCGCCTCCATCCCGCGCCCGGCTAGGCCGCCTGCTGTTCGTCGCCCTCGGCCTCGCGCTCGTCGGCCTCCGGCATCCTGCCGCTCCGCATCGCGTCTTCCTGGGCGCGCGCCGTCTCCTCGTCCAAGTTTCGCGCCGCCGCGCCCAGCTGGGCCTCCGCGTTCGCCACGTCGTCCGGCGCCGGCTGCTCGTCCTCCTTGCGACGCGCCGCCTCCCGGCCCGCGTCGATCAGGTCGCGCCGCTTCTGCTCGTCATACTGTGCCATGGTTCCCTCCCCAAGCGAATTGGGCGCATGCCGCCCCGGTTTCGACGCTACCCGCGCCCCGCCGGACGCGCATCGGCCGTTCGCGCGAACTTCCGGCCATGCGTCACG
>VGZX01000073.1 GCA_016872415.1 SAR202 cluster bacterium
CGGGCTCCGGCTGGTGCGGCTTCGTGTGCTCCGGGCCGGTCGCCCCGGCGCCGGCGGCGCGCGCCTCGTGGTGGCCGTCGCCTTGGGCGGGCGCGTCGGGCGAGGCCGGCTCCAGATAGGCCCGCTCCAGCACGCGGAACAGGTAGGCGGCGGTGAGCAGGCTGCTGCCCAGCACGATGGCGACGACGGCCCACAACCCCTGGTCGGCCGAGGCCTGCGCCAAGGTCCACTTGCTGAAGAAGCCGGCGGCCGGCGGCACGCCCACCATGGCGATGGCGCCGAGCGTGAACGCGAGCATGGTGGCCGGCATGCGGCGCCCCAGGCCGGCGAGGCTGGCAATGGCCCCAAGCCCCGTGGCGAGGCGGATGGAGGTGGTGGCCATGAACAGCGACGCCTTCATCACCGCGTGGTTCATGATGTGCAGCAACGCGGCGACGTAGCCCAGCGGCGTGCCCAGGCCGATGCCCACGGCCACCATGGCGATTTGGCTGATGGACGAGTAGGCCAGCACGCGGCGGATGTCGCGCTGCGAGACGGCGAGCACCGAGCCGTAGACGATGCCCACCGACCCCAGCACGATGAGCGACTGGTCGACCGGCACGGCGTCGCGCAGGTAGCCCGGCGGAAACACGCTCAGGTGCATCCGCAGCATGGCGAACGCCGCCACCTTCGTGCCGATGGGCGCGATGAGCGTGTTGACCGACGACGGCGCGTGCGTGTAGGCGTCGGGCAGCCACAAGTGCAGCGGCACCAGTGCCATTTTCAGGCCGAGGCCGGTGAAGATGAAGATGGCGCCGGCCTGCACGGCGCGCGGGCTGGCCGTGGCGGGAATGCGCTCCAGCGCGTCGGCCATGTTCAGCGTGCCGGTGGCGTAGTAGACGAACCCGACACCGAGCAGGTAGAGCATGCCGCCGATGGAGCCGAGGATGAGGTAGCGGAAGCCGGCCAGCATGCCGAGCCGCCCTCCCATGAACACCAGCGCGTAGCCCGCGATGGAGGTGATCTCCAGAAACACGAACAGGTTGAACAGGTCGCCCGTGACGACTATGCCCGCCAGCCCGCCGACGAACAGCAGCACCAGCGCGTAAAACGGGCCCAGGCGGTCGCCCATTTCGGCAAGGGCGGTGCGCCGCGTGCCGACCACCACCACCAGCGCTACGAGCGCGATGACGCCGGCGACGAACGCGCCCGCCTCGTCGATGACCAGCTCGATGCCCTGGGGTGGCGGCCAGCCCCCCAGCCGGTACGACACGGCGCCGCCGTCGATGACCTCCAGCAGCACGGCGACGGAGGCGGCGGCGGAGACGGCGATGCCGCCGGCCGCCAGCGGGAACGCCAGGCCGGGCCGCCACATCGCCACGACCGGCACCACCAGCGCCATGACCACGAGCGACATGGGGATGATGATGGGCAGGTGCTCGGTCATCGGGGCCGCGCCTGCTCGAGGATTTCGTCCTCGTCGGTGGTGCCGAACTCACCCTGGATGCGGACGAGGAACGCGATGGCGACGCCGGTGATGGCGACGCCCACGACGATGGCGGTGAGCATGAGCACGTGCGGCAGCGGGTTCACGTAAATGCTCGCGTCCACCTCGCCGCGCAGGTGTTCCTTCAGCAGCACGGGCACGGTGCTGTTGCCCTTGAGCGAGTTGCCGACGTAGAACAGCACCACGGCCGATTGCGCGATGTTGAGCCCAATGAGCTTCTTCACCAGGCTGCGCTTGGCCGTCATGCCATAGAAGCCAACGGCCAGCAGGATGCCGCTCATCCAGTAGGGGAAGCGGTCGACCAGCAGCTCAAGCATCGCTCAGTCGCTCCATCAGGTAGTCGAAGATGAGCGTGAGCGTGGCGGCCACGGCCAGGAACACGCCGATCTCGATGCCCAGCACGCCGAGCGCGCGCGAGGTGTGCTCGCGCTCCGCGAACGCGTTGACCCAGCCGTTCGGCACGTAGGAGTAATCGAGGAAGGGCTGCCCCGCGAACAGCGCCAGCAGGCCCACGCCCGCGTAGATGCCGACCCCCGCGCAGGCGATGAGCAGCAGCCCGCGGCTGGAAAGGAACCGGCGCGACTGCTCCATCCCCTCGGTCAGCCGCATCAGCACCAGCGCCGAGCCGACGATGGCGCCGGCCTGGAAGCCGCCGCCGGGCCCCGACTCGCCGAACACGAGCACGTAGAAGCCGAACAGCAGGATGAACGGCGCCATGAGGTATTGCGCGATGAAGTGCAGCACGATGCTGTCGGTGCGCTCGTTCATTGCCGCCGTGGCCTCCGGATGAGCACGAAGGCGACGGCGATGCCCGCGGTGAGGATCACCACCGTCTCGCCCAGGGTGTCGTAGCCGCGGTAGTCGGCCAGCACCGCCGACACGACGTTGGGCATGCCCACCTCGTCCCCGGCGTTCTCCAGGTAGTGCGGCGACACGTGGACGTTCGCGGGCGCGTTAGGGTCGCCGCGGTCGGGCAGGTCGCCGGAGGCGTGGACGAACACGCCCGCCAGCAGCACCAGGACGAGCAGGCCCAGCAGCCGCATCAATCGACCGACCTCCGCTTGAAATGGGCGATGCCGGCGATGAAGAACACGGTGGTGAGCACTGCCCCAATGGAGATCTCGGTCATCGACACGTCCACCGCGCCGAACAGCGCCAGCAGCGCCGCCGCGAACACGCTGTAGGCGCCAAGCGCCGCCACCGCCGCCATCAGGTCGCGCACCTGCAACGCCACCGCCGCCGCCACCACCAGCAGCACGAACAAGCCGATTTCCAGCCAGGCGATCAGGTCGATCTCAAGAAATGCCATCGCCCACCTTGCCTTTCTCGGGGCGGGTGGGAACGGAGGCCATGCCGCGCGTCCACGGCCGCAGGCCGGAGCGGATGGCCGCCCGCATGAGCAGGTGGATGGCGAGCGGGTTGCCCAGCACGACGAACACCCACGCCACCAAGAGCTTGACGCTCACCGCCGAGAAGCCCTCGTACACCGCCAGGCCCAGCATCACGCACATGATGCCCATGGTTTCCGTCTTCGAAACGGCGTGCGCCCGCGTGAAGAAGTCGGGCAGCCGCAGCAGGCCGATGGACGTGACGACCATGAACATGAGCCCGACGCTGACGATGGCGACCCCCGCGACGCTCATGCCTCCTCGCCTCCGCGCTGCCCCAGGAATTTCGCGATGGCGACGAAGGCGATGAAGTTGAGCAACGCATAGGTGAGCGCCAGGTCCACGAACATCTCGGGCCGCCCGTAGGCGAAGCCGACGACGACGAGCAGCGCGACGGCGTTGGTGCCGATGGCGCCCACCGCCAGCACGCGGTCGAACGCGGTGCCGCCCTTCCACATGCGGTAGAACTGCACCGTGCTCACGGCGACGATGATGCCCGCCACGATGAGGAACACGCCGTTCACCGCGCCTCCTCTTCGGGGCCGTGCAGGATCACCGCCTTGCCGGGGCCCGCCACGCGCTCGCCGAAGATGGCGCCCACTTTCCGCTCCATCTGCCCCTCCACCAAGCTCGCCAGCGTCACGTCGGAGATGGAGTGGACCGTGTATTTGCCGCCGACCACGTCGACCGTGACGGTGCCGGACGTGAGCGTGATCGACTGCGCGTAGATCACCTGGCTGGGCTCGTTCGACAGGCTGGCGTCGAACGCGATCAGCCGCGGGTTGATGGGCATGCGCGGGTGCAGGATCAGGTAGACCAGGTGGATGTTGGACAGCAGGATTTGCCACAGCAGCCACGGCACGTACCAGACGAAGCGGGCCATGGAGGCCAGCCACCACGCGACGCTGTTGGGCAGCGGCGGGAAGCGCCCCGCGTGCTCGTGCGACAGCAGACGGTCGGCGATGCCGACGGCCAGGACGGTGCTGAGGAAGCCGAGCACGACGAACTCGCGCTCGGTGTGCGCGGACACCAGCACCCAGAGCGCCAAGAGTATGACCCCCTGCGTGACCCTACGGAACACAGGGCGCTGCCACCCTCGGTGTCGTCCGTTCATGGCACTCCGGAGAACGCGGTCCTGCCAGCCAATCGCCGCGCCAATTGATGCGACGGCGACAGAGGCGTGCGTTGCGAGGCAGGGTACGGGTGGGGCGTGGCCGTGTCAAGGCAGCGCACCGCGATGCGGAGAATTAGATCTCGGCGGCGGATTTGATGGCTGCCAGCTCGTCCTCCAGATCGCGCAGGAACGAGCGCGGCATGAGCTTGCCCATGACGGAGCCGAAGACGCCGCCATAGCGGCCCACGATGGTGACGCTGGTGTCGCCGCCGATGGCGCGCAGCTCGTAGACGTGGTCGATGCTCATGCCCGGCGCCGTGATCCGCAGCGCCAGCCGTTGCAGTTCCATCATCTCGGCCACCTCCGGCATCAAGGTGCGGCCGTCGACCTTCAGCTTGAACCGCGAGCCGACCCGCAGCGGCCCCTCGCCGATCAAGTCCACCTGCTGCACGCGCCGGGAGTGGCGCTCGCGCGAGGGGAAATCGAGGAGCGCCCGCCACGCCTGCTTGGGCGGCGCGGCGATGAGCAACGTGGCCTGCAATAGTCTCGTCATGCGCAACCTCGCGCGCCGGCATTATGGGCCAGCGCCCGCCCAAGTCAACCGCGCGCCCGCCATGCCCGCCCCGCGAGCCAACCGCCGCGGCCACGCCTATAATGCGAGTCGAGGAGCGCATCACATGGCTTTGCAATTCGAGCGAGGATCGGACCAACGGCCACGGGGCCACGCCGTGCTCTACTTCCGGTCCCGCGGGGCGGCGCACCTGCTCGCGACGTACCTCATCGTTTTACCCATCAAGATGGACGTCGGCAAGTACCTGCCCCCCTTCTTGGCCGCGCAGTTCGGCAGCATCGGCCCCGACGCCCTGGGCGGCGGAGTGCACGCCTTCGCCGCCCCGCCCATGCCCGAGCGCTTCGACGACGCGGAGGCGCTGCGCCACCTGGCCGAGCACCGCGACGACGACCTGGTGTTCGCGGGCGACATGCCGGAGGGCGACCTGGGCCGCATGATGGCCGACACCACGAAGGCCGTGCAGGAATACGCCCAGGCCTATGAGCGGGCGATGGCGGCGATGCCGCCGCCGGAGCCGGAACCGCGCGGCTCGGGCGAGGCGATCGCCGACCCGGTGAACGTGCAGCGCCTGATGTTCGAGCTGATGAGCGAGCGCGACCGCATGGCCGAGCTGTCGAAGCAGGTGGGCATGCTGCGCTTCTCGTTGGAGCGCCAAGACCACGGCTCCGTGGCCGAGGCCGACACCGCGCTGGAGGCGCTGGCCGACCTCCTGCCCGAGCACTATTGGGTGCGCCGCCTGCGCGCCGCCGCCGGCGACCTGAGCGACGTGGGCGCGAAACTGGCGCAGCTCTATGTCGAGCGGTGCTACAAGCTGATGGCGCAGGACTTCGCCGCCGTGGCCGAGATCGAGCGCCGCATCAAGGACGTCGAGGGCAGCCGCCGCTAGCCGCCCGCGCCCCGGCCACGCCCGTCGCGCGTTCACATCGTCTTCACGTCACCCGCCTTCGCCACACACGGCGCCTTCACGCATCGGCGCTATCGTCCGCCACATACCGCACGGCCCCACGGCAAACGATGTGAGGAGGAGTGTCGCGATGGTCACGACCACCAGAAAATTCCTTGGGGGGTTGGTCGACTCGAGCACCGGGCTGGTGAGCCGCGAGATCCACGTCGATGAGGACATCTACAAGCTGGAGCAGGAGCGCGTGTTCGCCCGCGTGTGGCTGTTCGTCGGCCACGAGTCGCAGATTCCGAAGCCCGGCGACTACTTCGTCGGCCGCATGGGCGAGGAGTCCGTCATCATGGCGCGCGACCGGCAGGACAAGATCCACGTCTTCTTGAACTCGTGCCGTCACCGCGGCATGAAGGTCTGCCGCTACGACGAGGGCAACACCCCCGTCTTCACCTGCCCCTACCACGGCTGGAGCTTCGGCCTCGACGGCAAGCTC
This sequence comes from SAR202 cluster bacterium, assembly GCA_016872415.1. GTDB lineage: Bacteria > Chloroflexota > Dehalococcoidia > Lucifugimonadales > Australimonadaceae > VGZX01. The sequence goes on from VGZX01000073.1 coordinate 5,948, forward strand.
GTCGGCGTGCCCTACTTCAAGGAGGCCTACC
>VGZX01000074.1 GCA_016872415.1 SAR202 cluster bacterium
TGCCCAGGCGCGGGGAGACGGCGGCCGGGCCCCAGCGCCGCCAGGCCGCGACGCCGACGCTGGCGCTCGTCACCGCCAGCATGAACAGCGTGAACGTCTCCGACCCGACCGCGATGGCAAGCCCCAGCGGCCCCAGCGGCACCAGCAGATAGCCGCGTCGGACTCGGCCTAGGCGCTGGGCTGGCGGCGACAGGCGGTCGATGCGCGGCCGGATGGTGTGGAGCACGAAGCCGAACGGCAAATAGAGCGCCGCGAACAGCCCCACGTTCAACGCCGGCGGGCCGAAGGCGATGAAGTCGCGGTTGGCGGAGTCGATGACGAGCGAGCCGGTGGACAGCAGCAGGAACAGGCCGAACGCGAGGCCGCCGGCCAGCGCGCCGGTGGGCAGGGCGTGGCGCACCAGCGCGTGCGCGACACCACCGACGACGCCGGCGCCGATGGCGATGGCGCGCATGGCGAGCCGGGAGCCGGCGCCGCCAACCGCGATGCCCGCGACGAAGCCGGCGGCGAGCGAAACCCACATCGCGCGCCCGCTGGCGGCCAGGCGTTCGACGAGGGACTCCACGGGCATCGCGTTTGCCTTGCCGGAGGCGGTTGGGAGCCGACCGACTATACGCCGCGGCACGATGCGACGCCAGGTGCGCCGCCCGGCGCCGTTGCCGGGGCTTCCTCGCCGGCCCCGCACGCGGGGGCGCCGTGGACGGCGGCGTGGTCAGTCGCGGAAGTTCACGTACTGCAACGGCACGCCCAGCTCCAGGCCGCGAATGAGGGCGATGATCGCCTGCAAGTCGTCGCGCTTGTTGCCGCTCACGCGCACCTCGTCGCCGTGCACGGCGGCCTGCACCTTGGCCTTCGACGCCTTCACCGCCTTCACGATCGCCTTGCTCGTCTCGGCGTCCACGCCTTGCAGCACCGTCACCTGCTGGCGCAGGCTGCCCTTCGTGGCGTCCTCGGCCTTGCCGAACCGCAGCGCGTCGAGGTCGACCTTGCGGCGGGCGCACTGGTTCTTCAGCAGCTCTTGCACCTGCCGCAGCAGCAGGTCGTTGTCGGCCGTCAGCGTGAGGGTGTTGCCCGTGCGCTCGACGGCGCACCGGGTGCCCTTCAGGTCGAACCGCTGGGCGATTTCCCGGCGCATGCCGTTGATGGCGTTGTCGATCTCCGCCAGGTCGGCGCGCGAAACGATGTCGAACGATGGCATGGCGCCCTCCGGTGGCGCGGGGCCGGCCTCACACCGGCCGGTCGCCCTTGAGCGTGATGCGGTGCATGATGCGCCGGTGGCCGTGATAGTCGTTCACGGGGTTGTGCAGCGCGCAGCGGTTGTCCCAGAAGGCCAGCGAGCCGGGCTCCCACGAGAAGCGGCAGGTGAACTCCGGCCGCGTGGCGTGGTCGAACAGGTAGCGCAGCAGCGGGGCGCTCTCCTCCTCGGTCATGCCGGCGAAGCGCAGAGTGTGCGCGACGTTCACATACAGCGCCTTGCGGCCCGTTTCCGGGTGTGTCCGCGCCACGGGGTGCTCGGCCGTGTATTCCCGGCGGGCGTCGTCGGGGGCGGCATCGCGCGAGCGGTCCTCGCGGGTGCGCGACACGTCGGCCTTGGCGGACGACGCGACCGCGGCGAGGCCGTCGAGCATGCGGCGCATGCCGGGCGACAGGGCCTCGTAGGCGGCGTGGAGGCTGGCGAACAGCGTGTCGCCGCCAACCGGCGGCACCTCGCGCGCCAGCAGCATGGTGCCCATGGGCGGCCGCTCCAGGTAGCTGGTGTCGGTGTGCCAAATGCCGCCGAAGTTCACGCGCTCGTGCTCGTACTTCGCCACCTCGATGATGTGCGGGTGGCCGGGGATGCCCTTCAACAGCGGGTACTGGTCCAGCTCGCCGAACCGGCGGGCGAAGTCGAGGAATTGCTCGCTGGTGAGGTGCTGGTCGCGCAGGAAGATGACGTGGTGGCGCAGCCAGGCCCGGCGCAACTCCGCCACCGTCTCGGCGTCCAGGCCCTCGCCCACGAACACACCGCGCACCTCGGCACCGATGGCGCCGGCGATGGGCCGCACGCGGATGCGGTTGTAGTCGCTGCTCGTCATGTCGTGGGATTGTAGCAGGCGCGGCCCCACGGCGCGCGTCGCGGGGCCGGCGCGAGCGGTGCGCCGTTCCTTGGGCGGCCGGCCGGGCGATGCCAGCCACGGTCGCGGGTGCTACGCTGTCCGCAACCCGTGGTTGGAGGTGCGGCATGGCGGCGATTGGGCGGCGGGGCGTGGATGCGGCGCTGGCGGCGGCGTTCGTGGCGAGCAACGCGGCGGACGCGGCGACGACGCTGCTGGCGTTGCGGCGCGGCCATCGCGAGGGCAACCCCATCATGCGGGTGATGATGCGCCGCGCGGTCGTGAACCCGGCCATCGCGTTCAAACTGGCAAGCGTGGCCGTGCTGGCGGGCACGGTGTACCTCCAGGGGCAGGCGCGCATGCTGCGGGTCCCGTCGCTCGTGTTCGGCGCGGCGGCGCTCAGCAACGCCATCCTAATGTGGCGCAAGCGCGAGCGGGCGCCGGCGCCGCCGGAGGGCTGACCCGAAAATTCACCAAACGGCAACCCGCGCGTCACCCTTTCGGGCCGTGCCACCCTGTACGATAGTCCAGTGCCGGCGGCCGAACGACCACCCGAAGGGGAACGCGCGATGCAGTCCACCACCGCTGTTGCCAGCCTGCGCTCCGCCAACGTGCTGCTCGTGGCGGCGTTCATCGCCGTCAACATCGCCGACGCGCTCACGACCTGGGTCGCGGTGGGCAGGGGCCATGTGGAGGGCAACCCGTTCATGGCCGCGCTGATGGGCTCGACGGGCGTGGAGGCGACGATGCTGATGAAGTTCGCGGTGGCCGCCGCCGTCGCCGGGCTGCTGCTGCGCCGCGACCGCGCCAAGCTGTTGATCGTGCCCACGGTGCTGCTGGGCCTCATTGCCGTGAACAACGCCGTGGTGATCGCGCTGGGCTAGCCCCGGCTCGCCGCGGCCACGGACACCCATCGACTCGGACGGCATCGAGCGGCGCGCCCCGGCTCGCCGGATGGCGGTGCCCTCGACCGCGCCTGCCCCCGATCGCGGCGGCTCGCCGGCCGTCGTAGAATGCCCTCAACCGCTTGGGGGAGGCGTCGCGTGAACGGCATCCAAGACATGGGCGGGGTGCACGGCTTTGGCCGCGTCGAGCGCGAGGCGGACGAGCCGGTGTTCCACGAGCCGTGGGAGGGGCGCGTGTCCGCGATGCGCCGCCTGATGGCGAAGCGGGCCGGCGGCCGCCCGACGATCGAGCGGCTGGATCCGCTGGTGTACCTGGCGTCGAGCTACTACGAGAAGTGGCTGCGCGGCGCGGAGGCGGGCCTGATCGCGAGCGGCGCGCTGACGCGGCAGGAGCTGGACGAGCGCACGGCGCGCTTTCGCGAGCGCCCGGAGACGCCGGTGCCGCGGCGCGACGACCCGGCGCTGGCGCGGCGCGTGCGCGAGACGATCAACGTGCTGCCGTTCCCGCACCGCGACACGGGGGCGACGCCCCGGTTCAAGGTGGGCGACGCGGTGCGCGCGCGGAACCTGCACCCGGCCGGCCACACGCGGCTGCCGCGCTATGCGCGCGGGAAGGTGGGCGTGGTGTTCGCCTACCACGGCATCCACGACATCGACGACGAGGACCCGCCGGACGGCCGCGGGGCGCCGCAGCCGGTGTACGCGGTGCGTTTCGCCGGCCGCGAGCTGTGTGGCGCCGGCGCGGAGCCGGGGTCGTTCGTCCACATCGACATGTGGGAGAGCTACCTCGAGGCGCCGTAGCGCGCCGCCGGTGTCGCACGCGCCAACGCCGGCGTTACGGCCCTCCTCTCCCACTGGGAGAGGAACGAAAGGAGAGGGGTCGGCAGCGTGCGCCGCTACCGGCCCGCTATCGCGGGCACCCCCTCTTCTCCAACTCTTCTCCCCCAGGAGAAGAGGGCCTGCGCTCGGACGCCATCGCAGACGCCCCCATTGCCCACGGAGCGCGTCGGCCAACGAGCGCGGCAGCAAATCCGCGCCGTGGTCGCGCAGACCACGCCCACGGAGTGCGTCGGCCAACGAGCGCGGCAGCAAATCCGCGCCGTGGTCGCGCAGACCACGCCCACGGAGCGCGTCGGTCAACGAGCGCGGCAGCAAATCCGCGCCGTGGTCGCGCAGACCACCGCCGTGGTCGCGTAGACCACCGCCGTGGTCGCGTAGACCACCGCCGTGGTCGCGTAGACCACCGCCGTGGTCGCGTAGACCACCGCCGTGGTCGCATAGACCACCGCCGTGGTCGCGCGGACCGCCGCTACTGCGTGATGGGGCGCAGCAGCAGCCACGCGCCCCAGCCGAGCACGGCGACGCCCTGCGCGGCCCCAACCGCCGCGTCGACGATGACGAGGTCGGCCGCCACCAGCAAGGCGCGCTCGACGGCGGTGGGCGCCTCGGCGATGCCCGCCGCGAGCAGCCCGCCCAGCAGGGAGCCGAGCGCGACCTTCGCCACCCAGCACGCCAGCAGCGCGGCAACCAGCGTGAACCGACGGTGGAACTCGGGGAACGGGTCCGCCGCGCTGGTGCCCACCTTCACCTTCAGCCGCTTGCCGCGCACGACCCCCGCCACGCCTGGCGCGTGGAGGAGGTCGCCGCCGGCCGCTACCTGGTGCTGGGGTAGGGCGGGTTTGCGCCGCCGCGCCGCGCTGGGATACGCTGTCGGGAGCGGCGGGCCCGCGGCACGCGACACGGTGGCGAGGCGGGGCGCCACCGGAAACGGCGTTCGGGCCGGGAGGGGCGTGGACGATGGCGTTCGTGTTCGTGCTGACGCGCCGGTTGGTCGAGGGCTCGTGGGGCTACCAGCGCATGCGCCGCAATCCGGCGCCGTTCCTGCGGATCTATCAGGGCGTCGTGCTCGGCGCCGTGGAGCTGCTGGGCGGGTTCATGCTGGGCGTGCTGCTGCCCCCCTTCTTCGCGTTCCTGGTGGCGACCGAGGGCTTCGTCGAGCAGGACTACGTGCGGCTGGCGCTGGCCGTGGGGCTCACGGTGCTGGGCTGGTGGGGCATCGTGCTCGGCGCCGGACACTTGTATATCGGCCTGCGCGGTTTCGACGCGTGGGACGGCCTGATGCGCGCCCTCGGCGGCGAGGCCGGCGACGGCTCGCGCACCGCCGAGCGCTGACGCTTTCCCAGACCCGCTCGCGTCGCGCCGATGCGTTGGCCCGCCGTCGCGGGCACCCCCTCTTCTCCGGCTCTTCTCCCCCTGGGAGAAGAGGGCTGGAAAACAACGCCTCGCTCGTTGGGAAGTCGCGCCGCGCACCAAGCCGGCGCTGATGTCGCGCAGACCCCCGCCCACAGAGCGCGATGGTCAACGAGCGCGGCAGCATATCCGCGCCATGGTCGCGCAGACCCCCGCCCACGGAGGACTATCTAATAGAACTTCGACGAACGTCGACGACCGCAAGCGGTTGATAAGTAAGGACTAACCCCAGCGCAAATCATTCAGGGACTCCGGCGAACAGCAACGGATATTCCCAAATTGTTCCCACGCCCCCACCCTTAAACGACATGTAATTCGATGAAGGTAGGAGCTCGTCTACTCCGAGGAACGGAGGCTGGGAGATAGACCTATCCAGATTGCGGATGCGAAGTCGCCATCTCCAGCGTTTGACCTATCCCGAAACGGCGATGTCGACACACTTAGTAATTGCCACACATGTAACTACCGTAAGGCTGTCCCTGCTAGTCATTGCGAACCTTTCCGTCTGGTATCGACGGTGAGGACGTGCGGGGCCATGTCCAAGCCGAGCGCAGAATAAAAGCCAGAAGCACCACCTCGGTTCCGATGGAAAGGCCGTAGAAGGGGGCCCAGTTGCTGGACTCC
>VGZX01000075.1 GCA_016872415.1 SAR202 cluster bacterium
CGCCGGCCGGCGCGGGCGTCGGGGTCGGGGAGGACGCCGGCGCCGGCGTCCTCGTGGGCGTGGCCGTGGGGACCACCGGCACGGTGCCGAGACTCGCGCTGGCCCTCGGCGTCGGCGTTGCCATGGGCGTGCCTCCCGGCGAGGGCGTGGGTGTCGGAGTCGTGACCTGCGCCAACGCGACGCTAGCCATGGCGCCGAGCAACAACACGCCCGCCGCTATACCCGCGAATAGGTGTTTCTGTCTAATCCCCCCACCCCTCCTGGATCTGCCACCCCCACCCTTTTCCAACTATCTGTAACGGCTGGGTCGGAGGCGCATCAGTGCGGTGGCTTGGGCCGTGGACGGCCGCGCGGGGCCGCCGCGCTAGTCCCGCCGCGCGGGGTAGGCGAACCGAGGGCGAAGGGAAGCAGGCGGCGGAGCCGTCCGTGGGCGCGCTCGTCCAGGCGGACACGCCCGACCACGGGTGAACGGCGAACGCCGGATCAGCGTGGCTAGCCCCGCGAGCGCGCCGAATTAATCCGAAGCCCTTAACGACAGGCGCGTGGCGGCCACGCGCGACTTCAATTGACGGCAATGCCGGGCAGGCCGAGGCCCAGCAGCCCGACGCCCAGGACATAGGCGATGAAGGCGAAGACGTATTCGCGGGGAGCCGGAGCGTCGCCGCCGAACGCGATGAGCGAGGCGACGACCATCAGCGCGAGGCCGGCCAGCGTCATGATGACCGCGATCCCCTTGAGGGCCGCCTTGGGGGGCCTCGGCATGGACCGTCCGTTTGTCTTGCTCGCCATTCGTCGATGACTCCTCGGGTGCTTCGGGCGGCGGCGCGCCGCCAATCAGCGTGCAACTATACCCGGTGCCGGATGGCGCTGACAAATGCCGTCGGCGCGCGTGCTAGTCCTCGCGGATACCACGGCTTTCGATGGGGGTTTCCACGTCATGCGGTGCCGTCGCCTCAGGGTCGTACTAGTTTAGCCTCGCGAGTACGTTGGTCGCGTTGGACATCGCGTGAACCGGGCTCGCCGCGGGGCCGCGTCCACCCTCTCGCCGCCGCTAACGGCTACGCGACGGCCGCCATCGAACCGATCGAGAGTGCTCGCGCCGTCATCGAGGGCGGGCCTCGATTCCTGGCCGCGCCGCGAGCCGCCCGGTGCCCCCCGGCGCCGCGACCGTGGCGCCGCGTGACGCATGGGAGGGTTCACACATGGTTCCTCGAAAGCACACACACGGCACGGCTCGTCGGGAAACCATTTTCCCAATCTCGGCCCAGCCGTTCGCGCTCGGCGAGGACTCGCTATTCGAGGCGAGCCCGGCGCCGACATTGGTCTAAGACGCGGCGACACTCATCGTGTCCACGTGCAACCAGGCCCTGCTTGACCTGACCGGCCATGGGCGCGACGAGTTGGTGGGGCGCTCGGCGAAGGTGCTGGCTCCGGCGGAGGTCGCGCTCACCGAATGGGACGCGCCGGGGGCGGGCGCGCCTCCCGGCGTGCGTGTCGCGGTTTGGAACGTGCTCCGAAAGGACGGCGCCACCCTGGAGTGCGAGGTCGCCGCCCGCCATCTGGCGCACAAAGGGCAGTTCAGCCGCATCGTGACATTCCGTGACGTCACCGAGCAGCGGCGGCGGCTGGCGGCCAGCAGGCTCGCGGTGGAGCGCTACGAGGCGCTGCTGGAAGCCGCCCCGGTCGCCGTCATCTCCTTCGACGCGGATGGCACCTGCACGGCGGTGAATCCGACCTTCTTACGCATCACCGGCCATGCGCCCGACGAGGTCATCGGCAAGCCTGGCTGGGACCTGGTCCACCCGGAGGAGCGCGGCATCGCCATTGCCGCCAACCGGCGCATCCGCGACGGCGAAGTGCCGGGGCCGCGGCTCTATCGCGTGCGCGCGCGCGACGGCGGCTATCGCACATTGCGGCTGTGGACGGCGACCATTCGCCGCGACGGCAAATTCGCCGGCGTGATGGCGGTGGCCCAGGACGTGACGGACGAGGCCAGGCAGGAGGCGGACCTGCACGCCCAGGCCACCATACTCGCCAACGTCCGCGAGTCGATCGTCGTCACGGACGCGGACGGCGCGGTCCGCTATTGGAACCAGGATGCGCGCGAGCGTTTCGGCTACTCCGACGAGGAGGTCCTCGGCCGCGACAGCGCGATGCTTTTCGCCGGCGCGCGCACCGCCGGCATACCGGGGCTGCGGGCCGCCGCCGGGTCGCGAGGGCTTGGGCAGAGCTTGGTGCGCCGAAAGGATGGCAGCACGTTCTGGGTGGAGTACCGCGCCTCGCCGATGGTCGACAAGGCAGGCGGCGTCACCGGGCACATCGCCGTCATGCGCGGCATCACCCATCGCAAGGAACTGGAAGCCACCATCGCGCAGCTCACCACGCCGGCCCTCGAAGTCGCGCCGCACCTGCTGCTGGTGCCGCTCGTCGGCGCCGCGACACCGCCTGGGCGCAAGCCACCGGCGCCTTCAGCCGCGCACGCATATTCCCATCGCACTTCGTTCGTATATAGGGATGACAGGTCTGCCATCGCGCCATCGCCTAGACGATTCAAATCGGCGCCTGATAGAGTCTGCGCTATTGCCCGCAAGGAGCCCTTTCGTGACCATGCACCGACACCGGACCCCGCCGCTCGCCGCCGTCCTCCTCTCGATCTTCCTCGTCGCCGCCTGCAGCAGCGGGGCAACGCCAACCCCGACGCCGTCCACCCCGGTGGCGGAGCCGACGGCCTACGCCGAGCACCTGCTTCGCGACCTGCCCATCAACGCGCGCGCCGGCCAATACGGCGATGTCGCGTGGCTGGCCGACGGCCAACTGGTGGTGAGCTTCGTCGACCGCGCCGCCAACGCGACCGCGCCGTCCGACCTGTATCGCATGCCGGCCGCCGGCGGAGCGTTGAAGCCGTTGAGCGTGCCGGTCCATCCCAAGGGCGCGGCGTGCCGGGTGCTCCAGAACGGCAGGCCGACCCCGATCAACGATGGCCGCCTGGGCTTCTTGCAGGTGTGCGTGAACAACCCCGGAGCCGAGAACCAAGACTTCCGCGCCCACCTGATGACGTGGAACCCGGCGACGGGCGCCTCCGCGCCTGCCCGCGATTACCCGTTGCCCGTGGAGGCCGGCACCGGCACCTTCACCTTCTCGCCGGACGGCTCGCGCATCGTCATGGCCGCCGACAGCGGCTATAGCGATCAGCTGTACGTGCTGAGCGACACCGAGGCGACGCCGCTCGACGTGGGCCTGGTGCGCGTCGGCCGGCCCGCCTGGTCACCCGATGGGCATACCATCGCGTTCCTCGGCAATGCGTTCCTCCCCGGCACGATCGACACCTGGCCGCTCAACTCGTACGACCTCTATACGATGCCCGCCTCGTGCCTGGATAGCCCGGAAACCTGCCACGCGCAAGTCACTCGGCACGTCACCGGCATCTTCGGCCCGCTGGACTTCTACTGGTCGCCCGATAGCAGGTGGCTCGCGTTCGACGGGCTCTACCACACGAACCCCGGCCTCTACCTTCGGAGCATGGACACCGGCGCGATCACCCGCGTCGCGGACCGGCTCTTCAACGGGTTCACCTGGTCGCCCGACGGAACGCAAGTGGCCGTGATCACGCCGGACGAGCCGGCCCCCGAGCAGGCCACGCCGACGTCGCACGTGGCGATGCTGGACGTGACGCCGGCGTTGCGCGCGGAGCCGCCGCTGTTCCAGACGGCGGACTTGCCCGCCTCGCCGGTGACTGGACTGCAAGGCGCCTACTTCCACGTGGGATGGCTGCCCAGCGGGCGGCTCGTGGCGCAGTTCAGCGACACGCTCCACGGCAACGCCCTTTTCACCGGCGGGTTCTGGCTGCTGGACCCCGACGGCTCGAACATGACCAGGATTCCAACGGTGCCCGAGTCGCCGCAGCAGCAGGGCTGCCTGCAAACGTTCGCCATGTGGCCGAACGTGCTGAAGGACGGCCGCGTGAGCTACGTCGAGCTCTGTCGCGCATCCGGGCCCGGCGGGCAAGAGGTGTTCCGCTCGAAGCTCAAGGCGGTCAACCCGCGCGACAACAGGGTGACGCAGCTCCGCGACTATGAGCTCACGTTCGGCCCCGACGCCGGCGCCCCCTACACCCTATCGCCCGATGGCAAGGATGGCCTCTACGCGCATGCCTTTGGCCTGCCGGAAACCTTCGCGCGCCTTGGAGAGCGGTCCAGCCAGCGGTTGGACTTGGGCCTGCAGCGGGTGGCCCGGCCCGCGTGGTCGCCCGACGGCAAGACGATTGTATTCGCGGGCAACCAATCGATGCAGCAGCCTCCCAGCGAGCAATGGCTCTCCATCGAATATGGTCTGTGGACGATGCCCAGCGACTGCTTGAAGTCGCCCGACACCTGCAAGGAGCGGGCCACGAAGATCGACGGGGGATACCTCGACCCCCGCGCCATTCGATGGTCGCCGGACGGCAAGTGGGCGCTCATCACCGGGCCCTACCACGGCGTGAACGGCGTGTTCCTCAGGAACATGGGCAACGGCGAGATGTTCCACATAGCGGATGGCAGGCACACGCCCGGATGGTGGTCGCCGGACGGCAACCGCGTCGTGATGGTGCGGATCGAGGAAACCGTGTCCGACGTCTCCACCGAGGGCTCGTCGCTGACGACGCTCGACGTGAGCAGCATCGTCAACCGGTAGCCCAGAGACGCCGGGATTTGCCGCCGCGCATGCCCGCCCGCGCACCCCGTGTTGCGCTCCGTGGGCGGGGCCGCTATCGTATCGCGTGACATTTCTCGATCCCGAGGTGACGCCATGGACGACCTGAAAGCCGGCCAACGCGTGAAGGTGCAGCTCAAGGGGCTGCTGCCGCCGCTTGCCGCCCCTGACCTCGACACGACGCTCGGCTCCGTGACCCACGTCGACCCCGTCCGCCGCGAAGCGATCGTCAAGATCGACAACCGGAACATCGGCTTCGACACTGTGCTGGTGGCGTTCGAGCGCCTTTCGGCCGCATAGCGCCCCCTCGCCGCCGGCCACCCCCGGGCCTCGCGGCCCACGGTGACTCGTGCTGGCGCGACGCCGGCCAGCCGGCGCCCCGCCATCTGAATCGTCCCCCCGCGCGATGCCCGGCGCGCGGGCGCGTCCTACACTGGGCTTCGGGCTGTCGCCTCCATCGGCGCGCCTGAAGCAGTAGAGGAGGAGGATGAGGAAGTGGCGAAGGTAAACCCGATCCAGCTGCAGAAGTTTCTTGGCGGCGTGGACTACCCCGCCTCGAAGCAAGACCTGTTGAAGCGCGCGAAGGAAAGGGGCGCCGACGAAAGCGTGCTCAAGACCTTGGAGCGCATGGGCCCGGAACGGTACAACTCGCCCAACGACGTTACCGCATAAGCACGCCACGAATCGGGCTCGCGCGCATGGACACACGGCCGTCGGCGCACCGCTGACGGCCGCACGTCGTTATCCCACGCCATGCCATGCCGTTGGACGCGGCTGGCGGCTGGAGTATAGTGGTAGCCCACGGACGCCGCGCGGCTCCATGGGCGGCGGCCCAAGCAGCATGGAGGTGCGCCGCATGCCAGAGCAAAACCCCATCGGCCGTCAGGCTGACGAGCTGGAGCAGGGTTACAAGTCGCACAAGGTGAGCGCGCGCGTGCAGGTGGATGACCAGCGCGACCTGTCGGCGAAGCGCCGCACCGGCCTCGCC
>VGZX01000076.1 GCA_016872415.1 SAR202 cluster bacterium
CGCGCTCCTCCGGCTCCCCGCCGTGGACCTCCCGCGCCCGCGCCTCGCGCAGCGCCTCGTCCTGTGTGTCGGCGCCGTCGCGCAGCAGCGCGCGCTGGGCCGCGTCCTCGCCCACGGCGTCGCGGCCGACCTGTTGCGCCGCTTCCTTTCGGCGCACCTCCTCGGCCTTGGCCTCCAGCACCGCGGGATCGGTGTCCACGTCCTCCACGCGCTTGCGCTCGGCGTCCTTGCGCCCGTGCTCCATCGTGCCCACCTCCTCGCGCGCCGTCCGCGCGGACCGCTTCTCCCATCGAGCGTACCGGCGCGGCGCGCCGTCGTACATGAACGCCGCCTGAACGCGGGGTGCTATCCTTGGACGGTCATCCCATCGCGGAAAGGCTGCCTTGCCCTCGCTCACCATCCAGACCGAAGCGTTGACGCGCTCGTTCGGGCCGATACGCGCCGTCGACGGCCTCTCCCTCGAAGTGCCGGAGGGCATCGTGTTCGGCTTCCTGGGCCCCAACGGCTCGGGGAAGACGACGACGATCCACCTGCTGCTGGGGCTGCTGGAGCCCGACGCCGGCCACGCCCGCGTCCTCGGCTTCGACACGCGCGCCGAGGCCGGCGAGATCCGCGCGCGCACCGGCGCCCTGTTGGAGTTCAACGGCCTGTATGAGCGCATGAGCGCCGAGGACAACCTGGACTTCTTCGGCCGCATCTACCGCATGTCCGCCGCCGACCGCGGGGCGCGTGCCAAGGAGCTGCTCACCCACTTCAACCTGTGGGACCGCCGCAAGGGGCCCGTGCGCGCGTGGAGCCGGGGCATGAAGCAAAAGCTGGCCGTGACCCGCGCGCTGTTCCACCGCCCGCAGCTGGTGTTCCTCGACGAGCCGACCGCCGGCTTCGACCCGATCGCCGCCGCCGAGCTGCGCGACGGTCTGGCGTCCGTCGTGAAGCAGGAGGGTGCCACCATCTTCCTGAACACGCACAACTTGGTGGAGGCGGAACGGCTGTGCGCCAAGGTCGGCGTCATCCGCCAGGGCCGGCTGCTGGCCGTGGGCAGCCCCGACGACCTGCGCCGCGGCGCGGGCACGGAGGCGGTCGTGGTCGGTGGCGGCTTCCACGGCGCGCTGGTGGAGTCGCTGCGGCGCCGGCCGGAGGTCGCGGGCGCGACGGCGTCGGACGGCCGCCTGCTGCTGCGCCTGAACGGGACGCCCAGCCTGGCGCCCATCGTGCGGCAGATCGTGGAGGCGGGCGGCGACGTCGAGGAGGTGCGCCGTGGCTCGGCCAGCCTGGAGGATGCGTTCCTGACGCTGGTGAAGGAGGAGGCGCCGGCGTGAACGATCTGCTGACGATGCTGTGGAAGGAGCGAAAGGACCTCATCATGCAGGGCGGGCGGGCTGGCCTGCTGCGTCCCGCCGCCATGGTCGCCATTCTGGGCGTGCTGCTGCCGTGGCAGGCCGGCGCCGGCTGGCTGAGCCTGCCGTGGCTGGGTGTCGGCGCCCTGGCCTACGCGCCCTTCTTCGTCGTCGTCATGCTCGTGGTCGACGCCTTCGCCGGCGAGCGCGAGCGCCACACGTTGGAAACCCTGCTCGCCACGCGCATGCCCGACGCGGCCATCATCGCCGGCAAGATCGGTGCCCTCGTCCTTTACGCCCTCGCGGTCATGACCGTCAGCCTCGCGCTGGGGCTCGTCGTCGCCAACGTCACTGCCGACGGCCCCACCGGCTTCTACCCCCTCCACCGCGTGGCGTTGCTCTACGCCCTCGCGCTCGGGGTCGACTTGCTGGGCGCCGGCGCCGGCGTCATCATCTCCATGCGGGCGTCCACGGTGCGCCAGGCGCAGCAAACCATGTCGTTCGGCCTCACCGTGTTCGCCTTCGCCGCCGTCATCGCCCTGCGCGCCCTGCCCGACAGCCTCACCGGCGGCGGCAGCCTCGACCGCCTGCTGTTCGTCGGCGCGGCGTCGCTGCTCGCGCTCGACGCGCTGGTGCTGGGCGTCGTCGCGCAACAGTTCCGCCGCTCGCGCCTCATCGTCGGCTAGCCCTCGCCGGCGCCGGGCCATCTCGCGCGGCGTTATCACCCACGACGATGCTGCGCGCGAAACGCCGGTCGCTCGGTAATTCCACGGCATGATGCGCCCCGCGCGCACGGGCCCCATGCTGCTGTCCGCGGCCCGTCCCAAGCCGGCCCGGTCGTCCCGTCCCGGCAACGCTAGCGCGGCGCGGGGGTGCATGCTTCACACATCGCCACGGCTGCTGCTCCTCGCCGCGCTGGCGGCCGCCTCCGCCTGCGCCCCCGCGCAGTCGGCCACCGTGGCGCCCATCGTGCATGCGGCCACGCCACGCCCCGGCGCCATCACCATCACCGTCGACGTGCCCGCCGACACCCCGCCGGAGGATGCCGTGTTTCTGCAGGCCGGCGCCGGGGCGATATTGCCGATGCGCCGAACCGGCCCGCGCGCCTGGTCGCTCACCGTCACCCGCGAGGAGCTGGCCGAGGTGGACGGCGCGGCCTATGACCCGGCGACGGGCGTGCTGCGCTACGCCTACACGCGCGGCTGGGGCTATCTGGGCGCGGAGGCCAGCGTCGACGACCACCCGGACGCGGACTGGGCCGAGGCGAGGCGGCGGACGCTGCGGCCGGGGCTGCGGCACCACGACACGGTGAAGCGGTGTCGTTGGTTCCCGGCGGCGGGGCAGCAGCTGCCGCGCTACGAGCAGCCGCTATCGACATGGTCGCCCCGGGTCGACGGCGTGACGTTCCAAGCCGGCGTGTCGTTTCCGGACGCCTGGAACGAGTGGGGGCGCTACCTCACCGCCTCGACCGCCGGCGCCGCGCGCGAGCAGCTGGGCGCGACATGGGCGCTGGTGTCGCCGCGGTGGGACTATCGCCTGGTGGAGCCGCTGCCGGTGCTCGCGGAGAGCGCCGACGGCACCGCCGCCGCCGGCGACATCGCGCTGCGCCTGCACCTGCGCCAGCTGAAGGCGAGCGGCCTGCGCGTGGTGCTGGCGCCGCGCCTGTGCTGCGTGGAGCCCGGCGGCAACCGCGGCGACGAGTGGATGCGCGCCTGGTTCGTCGAGTACGAGCGGTTCCTGACGCACCACGCCCGCATCGCCCAGGCCGAGCGCGTCGACGGCCTGCTCATCGACTGGAGCGCGACGCGGGTGCATGGGCTGCCCGCGTCGGCGCACGGGCGTTCGTGGTATCTGGGCCGGTGGATGGCGCTGCTCAAGAGCGTGCGCCAGGCGTTTCGCGGGCCCGTCGGCTGCGACCTGAAGGCCGACGGCGCGCCCGACGGCTATGGCCTGCCGTGGCCGTGGCACGACCTGCGCCCCATCGCCGGCGAGTTCGACTTCTTCGGCATCGCGAACTGGGCCGCCGTCGCGTCGTCCGGCGCGACCAACCAGGCCGAGATCGACGCTAACACTCGGAGCATGTTCGCCGCCTCGGTGGACCCCATCCACCGGGCCACGGGCAAGCCCATCGTGATCACCGCCGTCGCCTACGGCTCCTACGATGGCGCGGCCATGCATGCGCTCGACCCCGAGCAGGTCATGGCGCGCGCCTTTCGCCCGGAGCGCGGCCCCGCGCCCGTGTGGGACGGTTTGGAGCAGGCAATGGCGGTGCAAGGCGTGATGCAGGCCGTGTCGCACCGGCCGCACGTCGTCGGCGTGTATCCGTTCCTGTACCAGTATGTCGCCGTGCCGCTGGCGCCGGACTACAGCGTGCGCGGCAAGCCCGCCGAGCGGGTGCTGGCCCACTGGTACGCGTTGGCGGGGGGCGGCGGGTAGGGGTCGGCTAGCCCGCGTGCCGCCGTTGGCCGCCGGGCTTGTCGCCCGATAGCCGCTGGCGCCGCAGCTCGTCCTCGACGGCCTGGACGATGGCCTTGGCCTCGCCGCCGGCGGTCGCCCCACGCCTCGTCACGCCGCCTCCACCGAACCTTCACCGGCGCCGCACTCGGAATCAACCGTGGCGCAACGGAGCCGCCCCCCGGCGCCCCTAGGATGGTCTCGTACTTTCGTACAGGGTGTCGGCCCGCGAAGACGTCACCGAAGGGGCAATCGGACATGCGGCAACTCGCGCTCGGTTCCAGGCTCGGCCTCGTGCTGGCGGCGGCGCTCATCGCGGCGCTGGCATTCGGCGCCACGGCGCGGCCCACGCTCGCCGGCGCCGGCCCCGTGTCCACGGCGGCAATGCCAAGAGCTGCGCGAAGCTGGGCCTGCAGGGCGCCAAGTACGAGTCGCCCAGCGGCGCCATCCACGACGCGGCCGCCACGCTCACCCTCCAGACCGTCGCGCAAGGCACGCTCATCTCGTGGACGGAGCAGCCGGGCCCTGATGTCACGGCCATCACCGTGAAGGGCGGGCCCAAGACCAACATCTACTACTTCGGCCCTTCGGCGACGGGCGGCGGCGGGCTGCACGCGCCCCTGAACCCGAAGAACGGCAAGTTCCACGGCGTGAGCCACGTCCTCGTCTGCTCGACGCCCGCGGCGCCGGCGCCCACCCCCACGCCGACGCCGCCCGCCACGCTGACGCCAACGCCGGCGCCGTTGCTCTGCGACGGCCTGGCGCCCACCATCGTCGGCACCGAGGGCGCCGACGTGATCGACGGCACCAGCGGCAACGACGTGGTCTTCGCGCTCGGTGGCGACGACATCGTCAAGGGCTGGGGCGGCGACGACGTGATCTGCGCCGGCGCCGGCAACGACTGCATTCACGGCGGCGCGGGCAACGACACCGTCTACGGCCAGCACGGCGATGACACCATCTTCGGCGAGGACGGCCACGACACGTTGAGCGGCGGCAAGGGCGCCGACCATTTGGACGGTGGCGACGGCGATTACGTGCTGAAGGGCATCAACGAGAACGACACGCTCGTCGGCGGTGACGGCAACGACCACCTGGACGGCGGCGAGCAGGACGACGCGCTGCACGGCGGCGATGGCGCCGACAAGCTCTCCGGCGGCAACGGCGCCGCCGGCGCTCGTCGCGCAGCGGGCCTTCCTTTGGTTAAGCAAGGGATGGCGCGCCCTGTCTCCCGCCTCGCGCGGCCGGCACCGCGCCGCTATGCGTACATTGTGTAGACCGTGCCGGGCTCCGGTGCCTCCGGCGCCGTGCGGTCGGTGTCGCGGTAGTCGCTCCACCACCACAGGTCCGGCATCGCGCCGTCGCAATCGTCGTAATGGCAGCGCACCTTGCCGGAGGCGTCCGTCCGCAGCTGCGGTGCGATGTCGTCGCGCAGGTCCCACGGCGTCTCGGCCACGCCGTCCACCGTCGCCGGCTCGCGGCTCAGCGCCACCTCATGGCAGCGCTCGCACCGCCCGCACCAAACCCATCGACGCACGCTCACGTTCGCCTCCGTCGTCGCATGTCGGGCATCGCCGTCGCCACCGCGCGCCATTTTGCCATGCCGGCGGCATTCCTGGCGCGCGAGGCGGAGATCGAGCGCGAGGCGAAGTCGCGGCTGGAGCGCCCCGGCGTGGCGGTGGCGACGGTGGCGGGCAAGCTGGAGATGGAGCTGGCGCAGATGCCGCTGGACGAGGAGCGC
>VGZX01000077.1 GCA_016872415.1 SAR202 cluster bacterium
CGGCGCCGGCCGCCTACGCTTGCGGAGGCGGCAGCGGAGGACCGCCCTCCTGGCCCGCGTCACTGGGCTTTCCCCGCGGCCAGCCGATCCGCCAGCGCCGGTCGCCGGGCGCCGGCGGCCGTGGCGCCTCGGGCGCGACGTCACCCTTCGCCTCGCCCCGCCGCCTCCTGAACGGGCTCAGCCGCTCCACCTGTTTCACGGCCAGCCCCGGGATGCCCGTCACCACCCGCCGCCGCTGGCGGTAGGCCGCACGATAGTCGCGTATGTGGCTCTGCAGGATGCGCCCAGCAACGCTCGCCGCCCGCGCCGTGCCCTGCCGCGCGCCCCGGTGCATGGCCGCGCTCTCCCGGTGGGCTTGGTCCAGCGCCAGCGTGTCGGCCGCCAGCGCCATGCCGTGGTGATACAGGATGCCGTCCGCGATCGCCCCCTGCAGCAGCTCATTGCCCATCGCGTCCACCACGTCGGCGATCTGCCGCAGCCCAATCGACCCCACCGTGAACGACATGGCTCCCATCGTCGCCAACGGCTTTAGCAACGGAATGCCGGTGTCCTCCGCGCCCTCCATCGCCTCGCCCATCGTCGATGCCAGGTCCTGGTCGTCGTCCGCATCCACATCCTCGGCCGCGTCCAGGTCGCGCAGGTACGCCGCCGCCTCTTCGCCCAATTCGGCCGTCGCATTCAGCCCCATCGCGATCTTGTTGATCGCCAGCGAGATCGCCAACGTGTCGCCCCGTTGCAGGTAGGTGTTGACGAAAATGCTCGCGCCCGCCCGCTTCAGCATCTCCATCCAGGTGCCCAGCGTCGGCCGCTTGCCCAGCCGCGACAGCACGTGCAGCTGCAGTTCCAACGCCGCCGATGGCGCGACGCCGACGATCAGCCCCGTCGCGATGGCCCGCTCCGCCACGTCATCCTCGATCTCTTGGTGAATGCGCTCCGCCGCCAGCCGGTATCGCGCCGCGCCCGCCGCCTCGTCCGCCGGTCCCTCCACCGTCGGTGCCGCCGGCCGGCCCTCTCGCTCCGCAAGCGGCCACGATGCGGCCCACGCCGGCAACGCCAGCAGCGCGTCTACATGCGCCGCGCGCGTCTGTCGCTCCCTCGCGTCCGCCACCGGCTGCAACCGCCGCGCGCGAGAACGTCCGGCGCCCCAAACGACGGAGGAGCCTGGAAACCGTCCATGGTTTCCAGGCTCCTCCACCCTCGCCGGCCATGCCATGCGGCGCGTCCGCCGCGTCCCGGCCTCGCGCCTAGGCCCCCTTGTTCGCC
The DNA here is from genome assembly GCA_016872415.1 of SAR202 cluster bacterium. GTDB lineage: Bacteria > Chloroflexota > Dehalococcoidia > Lucifugimonadales > Australimonadaceae > VGZX01. The sequence goes on from VGZX01000077.1 coordinate 1,264, forward strand.
AGCCATTCCCCAATCGACTTCGTGTTCTTCTCCACCCACTTCGCGTTCAAGCGGATGCGCTCCAACGACTGCTGTATCGTGCGCGCCGCCGACGGCGCCGGGTGCGCCTTGAAGAACGCCTCCACCTCCTTCGCCCGTTCCAGCGACGTGAACCCCCCCGTGATGCCCACCAGCCGCATGATGGAGAAGCCGCCGCGTCCATAGCGCCGGTCCAGCTCCGCCCAGTTCTCTTTCACGAACTCCCACGCCAGATCGCGCCCGTGCCGGTTGCCCGCCACCGCCGTGATCACGCTCGGCGTGTCCTGCGACCGCACCTCCGGCCCAAGCGACCTCTTCAGCAGGTCGCTCAACAGCTCCCGGTCCCGGGTCTGCGCCATCGAGCCCAGCAGGCGCATCTTCTCCTCTTGCAGCGTCGCCTCCTTCTGCAACGCCCACAGCGTGTCATACGTCCGCTGGTCGCCGTTCCGCGCAACCAGCGCATACGTCAACCCGCGCAGGTCCGGCCGCAGCGACGCCCGGTCGTGCAAGTACCCCGCGAATCGGCGCCGCGCCTCCTCGATCGTGCCCGGATCGCCATAGCCGCCATGGTTGGAAATGGCGATGCTCCGCAGAATCGCGTCCATGTCCCGCTCGTTCGGCTTCGGGTCCCACCCCACCGCATTCGCGATCCGCGCGAAAATGCCCCGCGCGAACAGCTCGTAATGCTCGTGGTACGGCGCGTCGATCAGCAGCGCCTCCAGCCCGTGGATGTTTGCCGACAGGTCCCCCCACACCGTCGCGTCGCGCTCCGCCGTGTACGCCTCGATCAGCGCCAGCAGCGTCGTCGCGTCCAGATACCCCGCCTTCATCAACGCATAGGCGTCGTCCTGCAGCCCCAGTCGGTCGATCGCCGGCAGCAACATGCCCCGCACCGCGTCGCGCAAGCGCAGCCAGTCCTCCGTCGAATAGTTCACCCGGTAGAAGCCGGTCTGCCCCGCGTTCAGCTTGGTCCACGCCTGCGGCCCCACCAGCCGGTGCTCGATGCGCGCCTGGTTGATCTGCGGCTCCCCCGCTGGAATGCCGCCGCCCATCACCCGAATGGGCACCATCCATTTCGTCTTCTCCGGCGCGCCGCCCGTCACGTTGTCATAAAGGAAGCGCGTTTGGGTCACCGCGCCCTTCGCCGACAGCGACACCACCGGAAAGCCCATCTGCTTCACCCACCCGTCCATCATCGCGCTCACCGGCTTGGACGAGCCGCTCGCCTCCGTCGCCACCTGCACCGCGCTCCACAGGTCGGCGCCCCGCGCGTTCGCGTACGCGAACGCGCTCATGTAGGCCCGCAGCCCGTCGCGGAACGTGTCGGCGCCAACCCAGTCCTCCAGCATCCGCAACACGGCGCCGCCCTTGCTGTACGAGATCGCATCGAACAGTTCCCGTATCTCCGCCGGGTCCTTCACCGGCTGCAAGATCGGGTGCGAGTTGCGGAGCCCGTCCAGCCCCAGCCCCGACGCCGTGTCGCTCGCCACGAACTGCGTCCACACGTCCCAATCGGGATAGAGGTGGTCCACCGCCTTGTCGCCGAACCACGACGCGAACGACTCGTTCAGCCATAGATCGTCCCACCACTCCATCGTCACCAAGTCGCCGAACCACATGTGCGCCATCTCGTGCGCCACCACCGACAGGATGCGTTGCCGCGCCGACACCGCCGAGTTCGCCTCGTCGAACAGCAACGCCGTCTCGCGATAGGTGATCGCCCCCCAGTTCTCCATCGCACCCGCGGCGAAGTCCGGAATCGCGATGTGGTCCATCTTCGGCAACGGATACTTGATGCCGAAATAGTCGTTCATGTACCGCAGCAGCCGCACCGCGTTGTCCAGCGCGAACCTGCCCTGGTGCTCCTTGCCCCGCGTCGTCCACACGCGCATCAGCGTCCCGTTGTCCGCCGTCGCTTCCACGCACGCCAGGTCGCCCACGATCAGCACCACCAGGTACGTCGACATCCGTGGCGACGACTCGAAACGGTACGCCGTGCGCCCCTCGTCGGCGGGCGCCATTGACGCCACGGGCATGTTCGACACCGCCGTCATGCCGGCCGGCACCCCCAGCGTGATCTCGAACGTCGCCTTGATGCTCGGCTCGTCCCAGCATGGAAACGCCCGCCGCGCGTCCGTCGCCTCGAACTGCGTCGACGCCAGCCACTTCCTCGAGCCGTCCGTCGCCGTGTACGACGACCGGTAGAACCCGCGCAGCTGGTCGTTCAACGTCCCCGTGAACTCCAGGCGCAGCGTCGCCTCCCCGCGCGGCAGCGGCTGCGAGAATGCCAGCGTCGCCCGCTCCGCTTGCTCGTCATACGTCACCTTCGCCGTCATCCGCACCGAGTTGCTGAACGTCACCTCCGCCTTGTTGATCGTCACCTCCGCGACGTTCAATACCACGTCCGCCGTGGCCTCGCGCACGTCCACCAGCACCGACTCCTCGCCCCGGAACGTGAACGTGTCGAGATACGGAATCAGCGTGATGTCGTACTTAATGGGGAGCACGTTGCGCGGCAAGCGGTACGGGTCGGCCGCCGTGCGCGCGGCGGACGCCTTCGTGGGTGCTTTGGCGGCGGCTGCCGCGGCCTTGCGGGGTTTCGATGGAGTCTTGGTTGCCATGCCGGCTCCTACGTCGTGGGTTGGCGGAACATCGTCGGTGGCGGCGATGCGCGTCCACGCAGGATAGCAGGGCGCTCCGGTCCGTTACAGGGCGCCGTGCGCAAGGCGCCGCCGCACCGCCGGAAGGCCGCGCATGACCGCCCGACCGCCGCCGGCCATCGCGAGGACGTCGCCCGCGCCATGCGCTTCGCATTGAGACGGCATCGCGGCGATGCTACCATCCGGAGCACATCGCTCCCCCGGGGAACCGCCATGGCCTCGAACGCGCCCGCCCGCACCGTCGCCGTGGATGCCGATGGGCACATTTCCGAGAACAGCTACGCCATCTGGGAGTACCTGGAGCAACCCTTCAAGGAGTATCGGTCGGGTTTCAATGGCCCCGGCCAGCTCACCCCCCAAGACGGCTGGGACCGCTTCCTCGGCAAGCGCCTCTATCGCGGCAGCGCCGGCCGCACCGAGGACTGGCTCGAGGCGCTGCGCCAAGGCCCGCTCGACTGGACCGTCGTCTATCCGTCGCTCGGCCTCTACTACGGCCACATCCAAGACCCCGACTACCAGCTCGCCTTCTGCCGCGCCTACAACACTTGGCTCGCCAAGGACATCTGCGCCGGGTCGCGTGGCAAGGTCATGGGCGCCGGGCTCCTGCCCATCCACCACGCCCAAGAGGGCGTCACCGAGTTGCGCCGCATGAAACAGCTCGGCCTCGTCGCCGCCATGTACGGCGCCGACGGTAGCCACCTGCTCGGTCACCCTCGCTTCCACGGCGTCTACCGCGTCGCCGGCGAGCTCGGCATGCCCATCGCCGTCCACGCCTCCGGCTCCCACCTGCACGGCGCCGGCGTCGACCTCTTCCCCAAGTTCATCCAAGCCCACACCGTCTCCCACCCCTTCGGCATCCTGCGCCAGTTCACCAGCATGATGTTAGAGGGCCTCTTCGAGCTCTTCCCCACCGTCCGCTTCGGTTTCCTCGAAACCGGCGCCACCTGGGTCCCCTGGTGGCTCGACCGCATGGACGAGGAGTTCGAGCACCGCGGCAGCGTCGACGCGCCGGCCCTCAAGCGCCCGCCCTCCGCCTATGTCCGCCCCGGCGGCAGCGTCTTCTTCGGCTGCGAGGCCGGCGAGCGCCTGCTGCCGGCGGTCCAAGCCATCGTCGGCGGCGACACCATCATGTACGCCAGCGACTACCCCCACTGGGATGGCGAGTATCCCCGCTCGCTCCACCGGCTCGCCGCCCGCGCCGACCTCACCGACGAGCAACGCCACGGCGTCCTGCGGGGCGCCGCCGAGCGCTTCTACCTCGGCAAGTAGCCGCCGGCGCCGCTCGTTTCGCCTCATGCCGGCGCCCGGCCGTGCCCCCTTTTGCGTGGAGCCATATACATCGTGCATAGTGTATGGAGCACCATGCAACAGGATGCACCCATGCCACTCGCCCCCCCGCCAGGCCCCCCTCGGCCTCGCCACGCCCGCCTTCTCCTCCCTCCACCCCATCGGCGGCCGCGCCTGGCTCGTCGAGCTGCTCGCCCTCAACGCCGCCCAGGCCATGCGCCTCCAACCCCTCGGCCTCGACCCGGACGGCTCCCCCCTTTACGGCA
>VGZX01000078.1 GCA_016872415.1 SAR202 cluster bacterium
TCGACCATGAAATGAACCTACAGGAGGCGGTGGAGGCCCCCCGCCTCTGGTCCAACGGGCCCGTCACGCTCATCGAATCGATGGTCGAGCCGAGCGTCATCGCGGAACTGGAGTCGATGGGGCATCGGCTACAGCGCGTGCCGGCCATCGCCAACTGCATGAACAGCGTGCAGCTGGATGCCTCCAGCGGCATGTTGCTGGGCGCGGCATGCTGGCGCGGCGACGGCTCGCCGGTCGGCATCAGCGGCGGGTTCGCGCGCAGCGCGGTGAAGTGGTGGGGGAGCGACGAGTAGCCCGGACGAACGGCCCGGCTTCGCGCCAGGGCATGCGGCGGATCGACGCCCCTGGAGACGACTGCCTCCAGGGGCGTCGTATTGCGTTAGGCGGCCTTGCGCGCCTCGGAAGCCGGCACGGCCGGGCGCGCGACGATGGGAGCGGAACGCTTCCAGAGCTCGACGAGGTGCAAGTCGCGCGCCTCGTACTCGCGCACGACGCGCTCCGCCTGCTCCAGCGCCGACTCACTCGGCTTGGGTCCAACCAACTTGTTGACGATCCATGGGAGTTTCATTGCCCTTCAACCTTTCCGGGCGGCGCGCGTGGCGCCACCACTCCTGTCAGCGCCCGTGGCCGGATCGCTGCGCTCTCACAATACGATATTCGACATCCACAGACACAATTCGTAAAACAGAGGAAGAGAGAGGGCGGACCGCGCCCTTCGGCCATGCCCGGCGTTGACCTAGCGACCGGGGACATTGGAGGATGGTGTTGTGGCCTTAATTCGTCATCTATTGGGAATGTAACAACTTTATTACGAGGCACAACGACGGATCACGCCACGGGCTTTAGGGCAGCGACCATCACACCCTCGGCATGGCCGTCCCGTATCGCCGGCGCTCGCATTTCGTCATCCACGAGTCCGGTTGCCCTGCCATTTGACTGCCGGCGTGGGAGCGTCTACGATTCTCGCCATCATTCGAGAACCGCGAGGTCGCGAATCGCATGGACGATGAGGGAGGTGCGTCGATGGGAGTCGAGCATGGCCCTAGCGCGCAACGAGTTTGGGACCGGGATGCGGCGCACGAAGAGGCCTGGGGCGCAAGCCAAATCGGGCCGTTTGACTACGTGCCGCGGCTCGGCTTCCGCGAATACTGGTATCCGGTCGCCTGGAAGAAGGAGGTCGGACCGAAAAGGCCGCGCTACGTACGAGTCCTCGGCGACGATGTCGTACTGTTCCGTGGGGCGAATGGGCAAGTGGCTGCGCTCACCGACTGGTGTCCGCACCGCAACGCGCGCCTCTCGCTGGGCATCTCGGAGTTTCCCGGCACGATCACCTGCCCGTATCACGGCTACACCTTCGATGGCACCGGCCAGTGCGTCGCCGGCCTCATCGACAGCCCCACGTCGCCCGTCATCGGCAAGATGCGGGCCAAGGCCTATCCCACGGCGGAGCATCAGGGCATCGTCTACGTCTGGATGGGCGATACCGACCCCGTGCCGTTGGAGCAGGACTTGCCGGGCGAGTTGCTGGACTCGCGGAACCGCCGCTATGTCCGCGTGAAGGACTGGGAAACGAACTGGACCGAGCCCATTGCCCAAGGCGTGGACTTCCACGAAGGCTACCTACATCGCATGCAGTTCAGCCCGCGGCCGATGTTCCCCAAGGAGCCCCTGTGGGCGCGCAGCCTGATGAACTTCTACCGCGCGTTCAATAAGAACCTCGGCTTTTTCCGGCCGAAGCTGGCCTACTACGGCGGCGTGGAGATCGTGGACGAGGCCGAGACCTACTTCGTTACCAAGGCGAAGGCGCCGGTGTTCGGCCAAGGCTTCCATCCGGGCGTCAACGCGAAGTGGCCGGACAAAGTGTGGTGGCGCAAGCTGCCGATGTCGAAGCGCCGCACGGGCATAAGCAGCAACAATGCCACGTCCGCCAAGGCCACCAGCCTGCTCACCGGCAAGCCCTTCGACCACAGCGTTGAGCTGCCGAGCAAGATTCGCTCGGTCGTGATGGCGGAGAGCGTCCACCTGCGTTGGATGGTGCCCGCCACCGCCGACCGGACGCGCGTGTGGACGTACACGATCTGTCGAACGCCGCGCACGATCCTCGGCCGGCTATGGCAAGACGCGTGGTACTACACCTGGCGCAAGCCGAGCATCGTCGTCGCGACGAACGAGCAGGAAGACCTGGCGACATTCATGGCCGACCGGTTGCGCTTCGACCTTCCCCAGAAACTCGGCCCCCTGGACGCCGGACTCATCTACTTCCGGCGCCACCTGGCCCGGCGGTCACGTGATTTCCAGCGGCTCGGCGGCGCCAAGGGCACCGACAAGGGGCTGCCCACGCGCACGGGCGAGCAGCGGCGGCGCATGGCTGCGCAGGGGCAGGCGGCGGAGCAACCGATAGCCAGCGGCTGACGCCGGTCCGCGCTAGATTCGCGTCACCGGCCTGCGGGGCTTCGCCGACAGCCTCGGCGTTGAGGCGGCCAGCTTCACCAGCCGGACCTTGTCCACGTTGTGGCGGGTTGGGCTCGGCTCCTCGCTTATCATCCTGCTAGTCGGGCTCTGGGAGGTCGCCGCCCGCGCCGGGTGGATCAACTTCCGCATATTCGGCCAGCCGTCGCGCATCTGGTCCCGCGCGGTCACGGAGTTCCAGGGGCCGATCTGGCCGCACATCACCGCCACCCTCAGTGAGATCGCGCTGGCGCTCAGCCTCGCCATCGCGATCGGCGGCACCATCGGCGTGCTCATGGGTTGGTATCGCATCGTGAGCCGCGCGCTCGACGTGACCATCACCATTTGGATGGCATTTCCCATCATCGCGGCCCTGCCGGTCATTGTCGCCTGGTTCGGCATCGGCTTCCAAATTCCGGTCATCATCGTGTTCACCACCACGGTGTTTCCCACCATCGTCACCACGGCCGCCGGCGTCCGCACCGTCAACCCCGACCTCGTCCGCATGGCGCGGCACCTGGGCGCGACCGACTCGCACATCCTGCGCACCATCGCGTTGCCCACCGCGTTGGCCTACCTGGTGGCTGGTGTCCGCGTTGCCATTGGGCGCGCCGTCGGCGTCGTGGTAGTCGGCGAATGGCTCGGCTCGCCATATGGACTCGGCAGCATGACGTTCAGTGCCTTCCAGAACTTCAAGATCGACTTGGCCTTGCTGGGCGCCACCACGATGGCCGTGCTCGGCATCACATTGACCGCCGTGGCCCGCATGATCGAACGCCGGTTCAGCGCGTGGCGGACGTGACGGGACATTGTGACCAGGCCGGCGAAGCGGCGCGGGTTCCGACGAGCCGCCAACTGGCGCGCCCGCGCCGTGTAACCTTCTTCACCCGGGGTGGCAACTAGCGCCATACTGACGTTCGCGTGATCGAGAGGAACCACTCAAAGCGTGACGACTGAACTGCCTACACCTGGAATCCTTGGCTCATTGAGCTCCGCCACGCGGGAGGAGGTGGCGCGCTACCTCATTCCCGCTAACTATGCCAAGGGGCAGATCATCTATCGGCAGGGCGACCCGCCCATCGGCATGTACCTCATCCGCAAGGGCCGGGTGGCGCTCTTTACCTCGACGAACGCCCAACGCGAGGTGATGCTGCTGGTGCTGGACAGCGGCATGCAGTTTGGCGAGGTGGCCGTGCTCAATAACGGCGTCCGCACCACGAGCGCGCGCGCGTTGACGCCGGTCGAGCTCTGGCTGTTGCCCAAGGACATCTACCTCAACTTGCTCCGCAGCAATGCCGAGATCGCGATGCAGCAGTGCATTCGCTTGGCGAACTACGTCCGGCTCGTCTACGAGACGATGGCGGTGACGCGGTCCCCCTCCGTGCGGCAGCGCCTCGCCAAGATGCTGCTCAACACGGCCTCGTTCCTCGAAACGGACGAGATCGCGATGACGCAGGAGGTGCTGGCCTCGCTGGCGGGCGCCAGCCGGCAAAGCGTCAACGCGGTGCTGGCGGACTGGGCGAGCGAGGGATGGGTGGAGCTGCAGCACGGCAAGATCATTCTGGCCGACCGCCACGCCATCGAGCGCCAAGGCGAAACCTAGGCGGGAGACCACCTCGGCGCCACGCGTGTCGCGACGGCGGCCGGCACCGAGCAGATGAAAGCCCCCGGCCGGCCTCATCGCGGAGGTCAGGCACGAGGGCTTCATGTTTGGCAGTAATACCGGCGGGCCGGGCCGTCGCCCCATTCAGGCCAAGGTGCGCGAGATGCGGTTGGCGAGGCTTACAGCGCCGAACAGCCATACCACCGCCGAGGCGATGACGCCGATACCCCAGAGGTTGCCGTCGACGAGGTTATAAATGCCCACACCGGTAGCCAGGAATGCCAAGACCCAGCCAAGGAACGGAATATAGAGCAGGGAGAAGTGTCTCCAGCTAAGACCACCGCGCATGACTCCCCCTTTCACGACAGAAAAACTCAGCAGCGCGAAAGATAGCACAGAGTTCCGCGCAAGGCATGTCGCATCGACGACAGAGCACGGAGAATCGCGTCGATCGGCGGCTCGACGCCCTGGCTGCTCCGCGCCCCGCGCCGCGGACGACGAGTGCAATCGGGCTTGTCCTGCGGCGGTCGCGGCCGCGCCCTCACCTCCCGACGCGGGTGCCAGCGAGGCGCTCGTGCGGGCTCCGTGTGGTTCGCCATTGCCAATGCCCGACATGTTCGGCTTCCTTGAATGTCGCGCTCTAGGCAGCGCAAGCGCCGCCGCTGGCCTATAGTAAGTGCTCGTTATTCGTTAATCTGGTCGGGCTGCGCCTGTAGGCCAACGCGCAGCGAGAGAAGGCGAGCATGGTCGACACGATGCCCACGCGTAAGACGGCGGCGCCGGAGGCCGGCAGGATGCCGAGCCTGGCGGGCGACATCCGTCATCTCATACCGAAGCTCGGGCTGCGGAACTACTGGTATCCCGCCA
>VGZX01000079.1 GCA_016872415.1 SAR202 cluster bacterium
CTCCGGGGGCTGCGGGTGCCCGTCATTCAGACGGTGGTGCATCCGCTCCCAGCCTTCGAAGGTGGACTGGAAGAGGCTCGGCGCGTGGGAAGAAGCAGCGGCCATGAGAATCGGCATCGGTCCACTCCTTTCGCTTGCCTCGCTGTGACGCATAGTATCCACGTTTGCGCCGCGCGGGTAAACATCGGCCGCCGTCCGCCCGGCTGGCGATGCGCGATTCTTCGCGGCGGGCACCGCGCTCGGCTTCGCGCACGGCATCGGAGCGGGCTTGGCTTTGGGCGCGCTGTCACGCATCCATCCGTTGCGCCGCACCGATCCCGCCCTTGCCGCCGATGCGTCGGTAACGCCGGGTGTGTTGACGCTCCGGCTCGGCGTCGCGGGGCCGTTCGTCATCATCGGCGCGCACGTCGTCTACGGCTTCATGGGCTCGGTGATCTACTCGATCCCCGCGCTGTAGGAATGGCCCGCCGCGCGGCGGGCCGGAGGCCCCAGCAAGCCGCTGGGGCCTCCTTCGCTCGCGAAACGGGCGCCGGTGGGCGTGAAAATGGTTACCGCGCCGGCAGCGGCGGCAGCGTGCCTCCCGGTGTCGGCGTGCCCGTCGGCGTGATCGTGCCGCTCGGCCGGTAGGGCGCGTTCGGGCCCTGGCCGGGCATCAACATGGCTCCCGGGCCGATTTGGCCGCACGCCAGCTCGCTGTCGGCGATCTCGGTCAGCTGCTCGGGCGTCGGCTGGCCCATCAGCGTCGCTGGCTCGATGCCGTTATCGAGAATGGCTACCGCCAGGTTGCCCTGCGTCAGCTGCTGCATCCCCATTGGCAATGGGATGACGAGCGTCCAAGCCGGCGGCGCGTCCGCCGTGATGTCCGGCGACGGCGTCGCCTGGGGCGCCGGCCATGGCGTGGCGTCGGGGCCGCCCTGGCCCGATTGCACCGGGAGCACGCCGAAGGCGGACACGCGGTACAGCGGGCCGAGGTCCTGCGCTACCCCGGTTGGGGTTTCGCAGGTGCCGTTCAGCAACACCGCATTGCCGATGTCATCGGGGCCGGGCGAAAAGAGCCCGCCGCCGTTGTCGATGAGTGTCAGCGCCAGCAACGCCTGTCCCTGGCCCGGTTGCGGAGTGCCTTGCTGTTGCGCCTGCGCCGAGCCGACGAGCACCGCCGACCCCACGAAACCCGACCCACCCACGGTCGCCAGCCCCGTGACGGCGACCTGCTGGCTGGGTTGCTCCTGTTCCTGGCCTTCCTGCTGTTGCGGGCTGGGGGTGCCGGGCGACTGCGCCAGCACCGTCGCGCCGGCGACCGCCAAGGCAATCGCGGCCGCGAAAATAGGAACCGTCAACCGTGCCTTCATCCACACGCTCCTCATCCTCCACCTCCTCCTCGTAATCCCCACTTCGTGCTGGTCGCTGCCGCGACACGCTCCGCTGAAACCGCCCACCGGCCCGCGCCGGCATATCCACCGTATCGGGTGGGTTCGAGCGGCGGCATAGCGAGCGCGGACGACTCCGCGTCGTCGGTTGCGGGCCGCCACGATGCTCCCGGCGGATGAGCGCGGCGCCATGGGCGCCGGCCTCCTCGAGAGGACGGCACCCAGCCTGCGGCGCGTCAACAAAAGGAAGCGAGCTCAGGCGGCGCGCGCTCGCAGGAAGTCGAGGATCGCCTCCTCGTCGGCGTGCAGGCCCGAAGCCGTCATGGCCTTCTCCTGCTGCTCCGGAGGCCATCGCAGCCGCCATCGCAGGTCGCCCGCGAGGTCGGCCTCCGGCACGGCGGGGTAGAAAATGTCCTCTTCGAGCTGCGCGTGCGTGGTCAACGTCTCGAAGATGCGCTTGGCCGTGTCAGCCTTTTCCCCGTCGGAGCCGCGGTCGACTTGCCGGAACAATCCCTCCACCGCGCGGTGGTCCTGCCGTAGCCAGTCGGTTGCTTTCATCCCATCCTCCTCCCCCAAGGCCCATGTTGGTCGCCGGCCGTGGCCGGCCTCTGGAGTTAAGCACCCTCCGCCACCGGCGACACCGGCACCTCGGATGACTAGGCCGCGTTCGTGCGCCGGGGTGGCGGCCACGCATCCGTCAAGCGGCGGCCGGCTCGAGTCCCGACAAGAGGAAGAGCAGGACCATATAGGGGATGGCGCCGATGATGACCACCGCGACCGCGCGCAGCGTGGAAGTGTAGTCCAGCGCCTGTCGCACCGCGACGACCATGGCGGCTATTTGCCAAAGCAGGACGATGAACAGCAGCAGCGCGCCGACGCCGGGGATGACGCCGAGGACGCGCAGGACGCCCACCGATTGGGCGAATCCGAGCACGCGCAGCATCTGTCCCCAGTCGGCGTGCGTCTGCGGCGTGGGCAAGAGCTTGGCGCCGACGAAGTAGGTGATGGCGGCCCAGAGCGCCCAGCCCACGATGCCGAGCACGATGCCGAGAAGAGCATCGCCAATGCCGCCGCGCGACACGCCAACCGCGGTGATGAGCGCCACGATGGCGACAATGATGAGCGCCTGCGACATGGCGCCGGTGTCGGCCTCCACCTCCTCGTAAAGGTGCGGGTCCAGCTTCGCGGACCGAACCATGCGTTGGATCATGCCGGCGCCCTCGGCTCTGCTGGTGCCCATGTGTTGCCTCCGGTTTGGACTGCCACGCAGTTTACCACCTGATGGGTGTGTCGCGCTCGCGGGCATCTCCGCGCCGTCCGCGCGCGGGACGACGCCGACTAGGGACTACACGCCGGCGAAGATGGCGTTCAAGCGCCTCGCGGCCGAGGCGTCACCCGCGATGACGCCTTGCAGCAGCGCCGCTATCGGCTGGTGGCCCCACAACAGCCGGACGTATTCATCGGCTGTCAGTCGCACCGTGGCGAGGGGCGCGCGCCGCGCCGACTTCGACGATGACGACGTTGTCGCGGGTGAGCACGGTCATCGCTCCGATGTCGCCGCCGACCTCGAGCACGAACGCGTCGCCGGTGATCGCGGCGTCGTGGTGGGCAAGCACGGGCGCGAATGCGTGCACCGATTTCGCGGCCTCGACGGCGAAGCGCGGCTCGATGACGGCTTCCGGATCCACCGGCACGCGCAGGTCCCACTCGTGCAGCACGAGCTCGTGAAAGGCGAAGGGTGGCAGCGTCCACAGCGGGTACTCGCCGAACGACAGCTTCACGGCGGTGAGCGCGCGCGAAGGCGCCAGCTCGCGGGCGGCCGAGGCCATGTCGTTGCCGGCCACCAGCATGAAATCGCGGACCGCCGGGATGGGCATGGACTCGAACCGCCGCCGGACGCTCTCGTCGTGCTCGTCGTGCTCGTCGTGTCGCCGCGTCCATGGCTCGCCGCGGACCTGCGCGGCGAAGCGGTCGGCCCAGTTTCGGGTGCCGACGGCGACATGCCTGGCGATTTCGCGCACCGTCCACGTGCCCGCCGCGGTCGCTCCCGCATCCGAATCGTCGTGGCGCGAGGCAAGGGTCGTCGCGATGTAGTCCACGGCATCGGGCATCATGGCGGCGGTGGACAGCGCGACGGCGAGCGGCGGCGGAATGGACATGGCGGCGCCTCCTCGGGTGTGCCTCGTGCCTATGGTACCCGACGCCGTCGTGGCCGTGTGACCGAGGTCACCGGTCGGCCGGCGGCCCGATGGCGCGCCGCGCGAACGCGGACCGCACGATGTCGTTGGGCTGTCCAACGGACGGCGCGACGAACGGCACGTGGGCCACCCTCGCGCCGGCACCAGGCCCGCCGCTTCGTCGGCCGTGAGCACGGTGCCGCGCGTGGCGGTGAACCACACGAGCAACGCGCCGCTCGCCGCCGCCCCCCAGGACAAGCGCCAGCAGCATCGCCCGTGTCGCCGTGGCAAGCGGCGACCCCGTTTGCCCACGCACCGCCGGCGGATCGACGATATCGAGGCCGCGGGCCTGGCTCGCGACGCCGGCCGCCGCGACGGCTTGAGCCTCGCGCAGCTCCGCCGCCGCGCCGTCATGGCGGTCGCGCTGCGCCTCGTACCGGGCCTGCAGCGTCACCATCTCCGCTTCGTCGCTCGTCGGCCTCGGCTGGCCGACCGGTGGGGTCGGCCTCGACGCGAGGAACTCCCGCAACGCCGCCTCGGCCTCGAGGAACCGCTGCCGTTCCGCGTCGGCGCGGCGCGCCAGCAGATCGAGGCCGGCCGCGCTCTGCCGCTCCACGGTTTCGCGCCGCACTTGGACGTATTGGGCCACGATCTGCTCGATCAGCCGTTGTCCCAGGGCGGTGTCGTCGCCGGTGTACGTGATGTGAATGAGGTTGCCGCCGCTCGTGGGGCGACGCCGAGGTCGGCCTCGGGCGAGAGGCGGATACCGTCGCGCACACTGTCCAGCGCCAGTCTCAGACGCTCGTCCGGCGAATGTGGGGTGGCGAGGCCGAGGAAGCGGACCACCGGCCCCAGCAAGGGCGCCTCGTCAAGCCTCGCGGTTCGCGCAAGGCCTTGCAGCCGGTTCGCCGTCGGCCATTCGCCGCGCTCGACGGCCGGCATGAGCCCAACCGCCTCGATCACGTCGCGGCGGAACGGGTCGGTCGCCAGGCGCTCCGCGAGCGCCCGCGCCTCGATCGCGTTCGGCGGCATGCCGCTCGCCACGACCTCCCCGCCGGCGGCGGCCGTGGCGGGAAGGGGGTCGCTGGTGACCCAAATGCCGGCGGTCACATGTTGCTGGCCGCCGTTCGCCAGCACCAGCAAGAGCGCGATCAAGAG
>VGZX01000080.1 GCA_016872415.1 SAR202 cluster bacterium
CGAAGACGATGTGCTGGCCGAGCAGGGTGAAGGGGCGCGGCCGCTTGCCGAGGGTGACGCTGAACATGACGGGGTACCAGTAGTTGGGCAGGCCGAGGGCGGCCTGCTCGTAGGTGGGGCCGAAGGCAAGGCCGAGGCGGCGCTTGGCCGAGAGCTCGCGCTGCTCCGACTGCTGCTTCGCGATCTCCTCCGGCGACAGGTCGGGGCGACGGTTGCCGTTCGCGGGCTTGGCCTTGCTCTTGTCGCTGGCGGTCGTCGTGGAAGCCTCCTCCTCGCTGGTGGGCATGCGGTGCTCACGAAACTGTACCGCCGTCCGCCCCGCTCCGCAATCGCCGGGGCCGCTAGGCGGGCGTGGGCATTGGCCGCGGGGCGCGCGTCACGACGGCGAAAAGCACCAGGACGACGGCCAGGAGGACGAGGGAGCTGATGCCCAACGACCAGTGGATGCCGATTTGGGCGCCCAGGAAGCCGATGGTGAGCCCGCTGCCGAAGCGGAGGCCCGATGCCGTGGCCGCGTAGAGCCCGATGATGCGGCCTCGCTTCTCGGGAGGCGCCTCCAGCTGCACGAGCGTCTGGCCCATGGAGGTGAAGGTGAGGTTGAGGGCGCCCGCGATGAACAGCGCGACGAACGCCACCCAATAGGTGGGCGCCATGGCGAAGCCCAGCATCGCGAAGCACCACAGCATGGCCGCGATGATGGCCGTCCGCGCCTTGGAATGCAGAAGTCCGCTGAACTCCAGCAACACGCTGCCCAGAATGGCGCCGGCGGCGTTCGCCTCCAATAGCATGCTGTAGAGGAAGCCGCCATCGTTGCCGGCGCCGAGCAGGCTCTCGGCGAACTCAGGCATGTTGGCGGAGTAGCCGTTGCCGACGAAGAACGAGGTGAGGCCGCCAAGGACGACCATGCTGACGATGACGCGGTTGTCGCGGACCTCGGCCAGGGTGCGGACCGCCTCGCGGATGCTCAGTCGCGCCGCGCGGCGGGTGACGGCGCCCTCGGAGCGGTGGCCGGTATACGGCACGCGCAGCAGCCACACGGTCATCGGCAGGTAGACGAGGATGTTGGGCAGCAAGCCGTAGACCGGGCCGAACAATAGCATGAATGCCGCGCCGACCACCGGCCCGCCCAGCAAGCCGAGCTGGATGCTGGTGGCATTCAGCCGTATGGCGCTTTGCAGCCGGTCGCGGCCCACGATGTCATAGATGATCATTTGGCGGGCGGGCTGGTTGATGACGCCGGCCATGCCGTGGAGCGTGAGCAGCACGACCGCATGCCACATCTGGATGGTGTCGGTGATGAAGAGCAGCGCCCACGCGAGCGAGACGCTCATCCAAATGCCTTGCGAGATGAGTATGAGCTTGCGGCAGTCGAAGCGGTCGGCCAGGCCGCCGGCGTAGACGCTGAAGAACAGGAAGGGCAGCCAGTGACTGACGACGGCGTAACCGGCCAGCCACGTTGAGTGGAACTTGTCGAAGATCACCCAATACGAGATGACGTGCTCGACGTTGTCGCCCATCATCGACATCATGCCGACGACGAAATAGCCGCGAAAAGCCTTGTTTTGGAGCGCGGCGAATCCCCTGGGCTGCGATGCCTCGGTGGTCAATGCATTTCCTTGGCTTAGCGATGCGAGATAGGTTACGCTTCGCCGCCGAGACGAGGAAGAGGCCGGCCGCCGACGGCTACGATGCGGGCACCATGCAGCACCCCCCACGGCATCGACCGGAGAACGGCGCGTCGGAGCACCCAGCGGGCCCGCCATCCCCCACCGACGCTCCAGCGCCGGGCGCGGCCGCGCTGCCCGCGGTATGGGAAGTGGAGGCGATACGCTGCACGTCCGGTTGAGGCCGGCATCGGTTCCCGGCACGTTCGGCCGGTCGTATCCCACGCGCCTCAATGCCGCCGTGTGGCTGCTCACGCTCGATTTCGACGGCGACGACCGCCTGCTGGGCATGGAGGTCGGCGGCGGGCGCAACCAGCTGATCACCGCCGCCATGCGCGGCGACGCCGTGCCCGCCCGCCTAACCCTGCGGCGCGCATCGGACCTGGCCTACCTATGGTTCACGCCATCGAAGGCCGCGATCACCTATTCGCTGCTGCTGGACGATGAGCGGCTGCCACACCCGCTGCGCTTGGAATTCGACGACCGTTGGCGCCTCTTGGCGCTGGGAGTGCCGGACGCCAGCAAGCAGCTGCACCCGGGCCTGTTGGCGGGCGCGCTGGTGTTCGACCCGGCGCCGGCCGGCGGGGCGGAACAGCCGAGCGCCTAGGCGCCACCGATCGCCCGGCTGTCGAAAACCATGCGCGGACGCGACGGCAACGAGGCCGAAGGGCGACGCCGTGCCCGACGGCCCCTGCCGGCCCTACTCCACGACATCGCGCTCGACGCGAAGGCCGGCGCCGCCCTTGAACAACTCCCACGGCCGGAAGCCCTCGACGAACACGCGCGCCTCGTCCTCCGAGGCGATGTCCCGTTGCGCCCGGCTCGGGTCGTAGCCGAAGGTGCGGGCGAAGGCATCGTAGCCGCGCGGTGTCTTGCGAACGCCGCCGACCTCCTCTTCGTGCTCGCCGTCGGACAGGATGAGGCGTATGCCCTGCTTGGACCGCCTCCAATACACGCGCATCGTCGGCATGCAACACCTGCCCTCGCTCGTGGAATGGTCATCATCTTAGCCTAGCCGGGCGCGCCGCCCGCCGGCTGGGGGACGTCCGGCGCCTCGGCGGCACGCCTTGGCGGCCGCGCGAGGAAAATGAAGACGGCGGCGAGCGCCACGGTGGACGCGGCGATGAGGAACGCCGTCGAATAGCTGCCGGTTGCGTCACGGATGAAGCCCGCCAGCGGATACGCCACCGCGCTGAACACCATCGTCACCGGCGAGGTGATGCCACGGATCGCGCCGATGTGGGCGCGGCCGAACGTGTTCGCCCAGAGCACCCCCTGCCCGATGGCGCTGATGGAGGCGCCGATGGCGAAGAGGTTGGTGGCGAGGAACAGTTCCGCCGGCGTATCGGTGAACCGACTGAGGAGCGCGGTGGCGAAGGTGCCCATGAAGCCGGCGAGCACGACGAAGCGCACGTTGAGACGGTCGAGGAAGCGCCCGCCGAACAAGCCCAGCGCGACGCCGATGCCCACCTCCGACGAGATGGCGGTCGCGACGAGCCGGGTCTCCAGGCCCTTCTCCACGAAGAACGGCGTGCGGTAGAGGTTCATGGTGGAGGTCGAGAGCATGAACAAGCCAAAGCCGATGGTCATGAGCCAGAAGGTGGGCGTGCGGAGGGCGTCGCCGCGCGTCCATGAAACCTCGTCACGGCGCGGGGGGCTCCCCGCGGGGCGCGACGCCGGCTCGCCGTCGGGCAGCAGTCCGTAGTCCTCGGGCTGGCGTCGCAGCAGCGGCGTGAGCGCCAGCAGCACCGCGCCGCCGCCGACGCCGAAAACGACCCACGCCCACCGCCAGCCGACGGCGTCGATGAGCCATTGCGACCCATAGGACCACACGCTGATGCCGAGGATGATGCCCAGGAAGGTGTAGGACATGGCGCGCCCGCGCTTGCGGACGAACCATTTGGACAGCGGCACTTGCACGTAGAAGTCGGCGACGCGCCCCATGCCGAGCAGGCCCATGAAGGAGAACAGCACGATGAACTGCCACGCGCTGTCGATGAGTGCGAGCGCGGCGACAGCCAATCCGCCGAAGACGGCGATGACGGCGACGGGCTTTCCGGGGCCGTGGTGGTCGATGTAGCGGCCTATGAACGCGCCGGTGACGATGACCAACAGCAGCTTCGCGGCCTGCCCCATGCCGAATTCGAACCGGCTCATGCCCATCTCTTCCGACATGGGGTTGATGAAGAAGGCGATGTTGGGGCCCGCCATGGCCGAGGTGACCATGCTGAACACAGCCAACGCCGCGACCATGACCCAACAGTAGTGGAACGGCGTTCGAATGGGCAGCCTGCGGGGGGTGGCCGTCGTGCCTGCGCTCAACGCGGGCCTCCAGTCGTGGCGGCGGGGCCAGGGCGTTTGCACGGCATCATAGCGCACGCCCATGCCAGGCGTTATGCTTACTCGCCACCACGACCGCAGGAGGCCCCCATGCCCGACATCCGCAGGCAGGTACCCGAAGGCCACGGCCCGCGCACGCACCCTCCGGACCTGTCGGAAGGCGTCATCGCCGGCGGGTTCATCCATCTCGCCGTCGTCCGTGGGCGCGGCGACACAACCGAGGCGCAGGCGCGCTCGGCCTTCGAGAGCATCAAGGACCTGCTTGGCCGGTGCGGCGGGACGCTCGACCATGTCGTGAAGGTCACGGTGTATTTCCAAGACCTTCAATATCGGGCCGGCTTCGGCAAGGTGTGGGCCGAGTATTTCGGCACGACGAACCCACCGGCGCGCACCGCCATCCAGGTCGCCAACGCCAGCCCCATGCCCGGGGGCCCCTTCCACTTCGCGCTCGACGTGCTCGCGGTGGAGCCAAGGTAGGCTCGACATCCCGTTCCACGGGCAGCGAGGGCCGCTCGGCCTTGGATCCGCGCCGGCGGCCCCCGGCGTCCGCCCTGCGCCGGTGCTAGCGCGCCGCCGCCTCGCTGCCCATCTTGCGGTACGCGCGCAGGAGCGCGGCGAGCGCCGAGGCCGTGGTG
>VGZX01000081.1 GCA_016872415.1 SAR202 cluster bacterium
CGCCCACGGCCGCGCCCACCCCCACGCCGACGCGGACGCCGGAGCCAACGGCCGCGGCGACAGCGGCAGCGACGGCGCGCGCGTCAACGGCAACGCCCACCGCTCGCGCGGGCATCCGCTTCGAGAGTGCGTCGAACGACTCCGACATAACATGGCGCAACGTCGGCCACGTGGTCGTCGACGGCGTGCGCTACCCCTTCGGCACCACGGTGGACTTGCCGCCTGGGCTGCACACGTTCGACGCCGATTGCTACGTCACTGTCGATGGGCTGGTCTTCACGCTCGGCCACTGGCACCCGGAACCGTTCACCGAGATACCCCAGCGCACGCGGCCGAGTGGGCCGTTATCCATGGTGTTCACCGCCAGCCACCACGAGATCTACGCGCTGTACGAGCCCCGCGAGCAGCCCTGCTGACCGGTGGTGGCGTTCGGCGCTCCTCCTTTGACCTTCGCGCCGCCAGACCCTAGCATCGTCGCATGCACGGGACCGGCGCTAACGAAACCGCCCCAAGGAGGGCAACATGACCACGCTAGGCAACGTACCGTCGGCGAAGACGTTGGTCGATATGAGCAAGGGCACCATCAGCCGCGAGATCTTCGTGAACAAGGAGATCTACGCGCAGGAGCAGGAGCGGATATTCGCCCGCGCTTGGCTGTTGGTCGGCCATGAGTCGCAGATTCCGAAGCCCGGCGACTACTTCGTCGGCCGCATGGGCGAGGAGTCCGTCATCATGGCGCGCGATCGCCAGGGCAAGACGCACGTCTTCCTGAACTCGTGCCGTCACCGCGGCATGAAGGTCTGCCGCTACGACGAGGGCAACACCCCCGTCTTCACCTGCCCCTACCACGGCTGGAGCTTCGGCCTCGACGGCAAGCTCGTCGGCGTGCCCTACTTCAAGGAGGCCTACCACTCCGAGCTCAAGAAGGAGGAATGGGGCCTGGTCGAAGTGGCGAAGATGGCGGTCTACCGTGGCTGGGTGTGGGCGACCTGGGACGGCGACGCGCCCGACTTCGACGACTACCTGGGCGACATGAAGTTCTACTTCGACAACATGATCGACGGCGGCACCGGCGACCCGGACAACCAAACCCTGTGGGTGGGCGTGCAGAAGTGGCGTTTCCCCGGTAACTGGAAGTTCGCCGCCGAGAACTTCATCGGCGACTTCTACCACAACGTCAGCCACCGCTCGGTCAACATCGTCGGCATCAGCCCCAGCGGCCGCCAGGGCCGTCACCTGCAAGACACGATCCAAATACCGCGCACGTGGGTCAACTGGTCCGACCCGAGCCGGGGTCATGGCGCCGTCGTCTCTTACACCGAGCAAGAGGTGCCCTACATCGAGTCCTACGCCATGGCGCCGCCCGAGGTCGAGGAGTACTACCGTCAGGCGCACGCCAACCGCCGCCGGCGCATGGGCGACGCCACGCGCAGCGCTCCCTCCGTCGGCACCGTCTTCCCCAACGCGTCCCTCTCCGCCGGGCGCTCCATCGCCGTGTGGCATCCCGCGGGCCCGCACCAGACCGAGGCGTGGCGCTTCTACTTCGTCACGAAGGACGCGCCTCAAGCCGTGGTCGACACCATGCGCCACTATGCCCTGCGCTATGCCGGCCCCGGCGGCATGACCGAGCAGGACGACATGGAGAACTGGAACTACGCCACCGCCGCCAGCAATGGCACCATCGCCAAGCGCCGCCCCTACAACTACGCCCTCGGCCTCGGTCACGAGTACGACAAGCCAAAGGCGCCGTGGCTGGGCAAGAGCGGCCGCTGGAGCGACGGCATCAGCGAGCAGAACCAACGCGCCATGTACCAACGCTGGGCCGACTTCATGGACACCGCGTCGTGGGATGAGCTGAAACCGAGGTAGCCGCGGCCCGGTGGTCGAACGAGCCGGCGTCGCGAGAGCGACCCGTCGAGAGCGAGGGACGCCGTCCGAGGGCCTCGGTCCTTCGGTGGCGTCCCTCTCCGTCATACCCGGTGGGGATGCGGGGAATGCGGCCGGACGCGGGCTGGCGTCGCCGAGGCGGCCCGGCAGCCACGCCGGGCCCCCGAAGCCGGGCCGCGCGGTCATGTCCTCGCGTCGGCCAACGGAAGCGCGAGCGGAGAATGCCCCGCTCCTTGCGATGACGAGCGGCCGCATCGTCGATGAGTTCGCCGCGCTGCTCCCATGGCCTCGCCGCGCGCCCCTGTTAGAATCGAGGCATGCCCTCATCGCCCAGCCCCCTCGACCGTCCCGCCGGTGTCCGTGAGCGTCTCGAAGCCTGGGAGGACGAGAAACTCTCCCCCCTCGCGTCGCGCAGCGCGCTCACGCGGGGCCGCCCCCTGCCCGAGCTGCGCGACCCCCTCCGCACCGAGTTCCAGCGCGACCGCGACCGCATCATTCACACCAACGCATTCCGCCGGCTCAAGCACAAGACCCAGGTGTTCGTCGCCCCCATCGGCGACCACTTCGTCACGCGCCTCACGCACACGCTCGAAGTCACCCAAATCGCCCGCACCATCGCCCGCTCGCTGCGCCTCAACGAAGACCTGGTCGAGGCCGCCTCACTCGGCCACGACGTCGGCCACACGCCCTTCGGCCACATCGGCGAGCAGGCGCTCGACAGGCTCCATGCCGGCGGCTTCCGCCACAACGAGCAGAGCCTCCGCGTCGTCGACACGCTCGAAAAGGACGGGCGCGGCCTGAACCTCACCTACGAAACGCGACAAGCGATCCTGCACCACTCGAAGCCGCGCGGTAACTTCCTTGAGGGCAACGACCTCGACAGCCTCACGCTCGAAGCCCAGGTCGTCCGCATGTCCGATGCCATCGCCTACCTGGCGCACGATATCAACGACGCCATCCGCGCTGGCGTCCTCGGCGAATCCGACCTGCCGGCCGACGCGCGGGAGATCCTGGGTACGCGCCATTCGCAACGCATCGACACCATGGTGCGCGACGTGGTGGAGGCCTCGTGGGCTTGCGCCGGCTTCGACGGCGCGGCTACGTCCGCGTCGCGGCCGCGCCTCGCCATGAGCGCCGACGTGTCCCGCGCCGTGCTGCTGCTGCGCGAGTTCATGTTCGACCAGGTCTATCTGCCCGCCGGACACGGCGTCGAGGGCACTACCGCCCGCGTCATCGTCGAATACCTCTACGACTTCTTCCTCGGCCATCCCACCGCGATTCCCGAGCGCTACTTCGAGCGTGGCGATCCCATCGAGCGCGTCGCCATCGACTACATCGCCGGCATGACCGACCAATTCGCCATCCACACCGCCGAGGGCCTCAAGCCCGGCATCTCCGAGCAAGTGTTCCGGGGCCGCGTGTGAGACGCTCCATACTTGCCGAAGCCAACGCCCCGCCTACAATGGCGTTCTAATCCTTGGCGCGGCCCCGTCGCATCATCCGGCGGGGCGGGGGTGTTCCCGGCCTTGGCGATCTCCGACGATATCAAGGCCCGTCTCGACATCGTGGACGTAGTGCAGCGTTACGTGCCCGACCTTCGCCAGGCCGGCCGTAACTTCGCCGCGCGCTGCCCGTTCCACGCCGAGCGCACCCCCTCGTTCTACGTCTTCCCAGAGCGCCAGTCGTGGCGTTGCTTCGGCGCTTGCGCCACCGGCGGCGATGCCTTCTCGTTCGTGATGAAGGCCGAGAACGTCGACTTCGGCGAGGCGCTCAAGCGGCTGGCCGCCATCGCCGGCGTCACCATCCCCGACAAGCGCCGGCCCGAGGCCCCGCGCAATCCCCTGCTCGACGCCAACGACGCCGCCGCGCGCCTCTTCCGCGAGTCCCTGCTGGCCGACCGTGGCGCCGTCGCCCGCGACTATCTCAAGCAGCGCGGCGTGAACGACGAGTCCGTCGCGACCTTCGGCCTCGGCTACAGCCCCGCCACCGGCGATGAGCTCCAACACCGCTTGCGAGCCATGGGCTTCAGCCAAGACCTGCTCATCGAGGCCGGCCTGCTCACCCGCGGCGACACCGGTCCCATCCGCGATATGTTTCGCGGCCGCCTCATGTTCGCCATCCGCAACGACCGCGGGGAGATCGTGGGCTTCGGCGGACGCTCGCTCGATGGCTCCAACCCCAAATACCTCAACACGCCGCAGACCACCGTGTTCGACAAGGGCAAGCTCTTGTTCGCCCTCGACCGGGCGCGCGAAGCCATCCGCCGCGAGGGCCGCGCCGTCGTCGTCGAGGGCTACATGGATGCGATCGCCGCTCATCAGCACGGCTTCCGCAATGTCGTCGCCTCCATGGGCACCGCGCTCACCGACTCGCAAGCCAACGCCCTGCGCGGCAGCGGCGCCGCCCAAATCGTGCTCGCGTTGGATGCCGACGCCGCCGGCCAAGAGGCCATGCTTCGCAGCCTGCACTCCGTTTGGCAGCTGCTGGGCCAGTCGCTCGAAGGCATCCGCCGCGCCGGCTCGCTGGAGATCAAGGGCCGGTCCGGCGACCTCGACCGCCTGCGCGTCGCAGTCGTCCCCGAGGGCAAGGACCCCGATGACATGATTCGCAGGGACCCGGCCGCCTGGAACCGCCTCATCCA
>VGZX01000082.1 GCA_016872415.1 SAR202 cluster bacterium
GCCGAAGGTCCAGCCGTGGTAGGTGCAGAGGAAGTTCTTGGCGTTGCCGTCGTCGGCGCGGACGACGCGGTTGCCCCGGTGCCGGCACATGTTGAGGAACACGTGCACCTTGCCTTGGCCGTCGCGGGTGACGATGACGGGGTCCTCGCCCATGTAGGAGTGGAAGAAGTCATTCTTGTTGGGGATGAGGCTCTCGTGGGCCACCATGAGCCACGCGCGGCCGAAGACCTTCTCCATCTCCTCGTCGTAAACGTCCTGGTCGATGAAGATGCGCCGCTCCAGCATGCCCGTGTTGGGGTCGATGATGTCGTATTTCTTGCGCGTGACGACCATGTGGCCCTCCTGCCGTGCTCGAATCGTTGGCCGCGCGCCCGCGGCCGGGTGTGGAGCCGGCGGCGCTCCGGCAGCGTAGACCGCGCCGGTTCGCGTTGCAAGTAGCCGCCGGACGATGCGCTTCCCGCCGCCGCTAGGGGCCGCCGTTGTCGGCGCTAGGCGCCGCCGTTGTCGAAGGTCTGCACGAAGCCGGCCCACTCCGGCTCGCGCGGGGCGTGCTCGTCGAAGCGTCCGCCGGTGTACGCGCCGATCACCTTGCGCCAGAACGCCGTCGCCTCCAGGTCGCCGCGCCACTGGGCCACCTCCCACGCGCCGGGCAGGCGGTCGAAGATGGCGGTGGCCGCCGCGCGCCCAACGCCCATGCGGCGGTATTTCCGCATGACGAAGAACTCCGACATCGACCGCGCCGACCCCGCCGGCAGCACGAGCGAGTAGGTGCCGACGAGCGCGAAGCCGGCCGGGTGCCCGCCGACGCGGAACAGCCACACCGAGCGCCCCGGCTGCGTCCAGTAGCGCTCGATCCACGGATAGTCGTAAAGCCCCTCGTCGTTCACGTCCCAGCGGGTGAAGGCGGTGAACTCGTAGAGGTAGAGCTGAAGCAGGCGGTCGACGACCCGCCGGCGGTGGATGTCGACGGTTTCGACGCGGAGGTCCTTGAGGGTGGTCACGGCTGCACCCGGCGAGGGAGTCCCTGGACCGTGCCAGGTACGGCCAGTGTATGACGGCGCCCGGCACGGCGTCCGCTAGGCGAGGGTGGCCGCGTGGCGCCGGAACGCCTCCGACAGAGCGATGCCGCTGGCGGCCGCGTTCGATTCCACCTGCCACGGCCGCTTGGCGCCCGCGACCGCCGAGGAAACCGCCGCGTGGCCGAGCACCCAGGCGAGCGCCGCGTGCACGAGCGACAGCCCATCGGCCTCGGCGCGGCGTTGAAGCTCGGGCATCTTCGCGAGGTCGCGCGCGATCTGGTCGGCCTTCAGCAGCGAACCGTCGCGCGCATCGCCCGGCGGGAACGTGGCGCCGGGGCCGTATTTGCCGCCGAGCAGGCCGCTGGCGAGGGGCATCCGCGCGATGACGCCCAGGCCCGCTTGCCGCAGGCGCGGCAGCACCGGCACGTTCGCCTGGTCGAGCAGGTTCAGCGACAGCTCGACGGCGGTGTAGGCGGGGTGCGCCACCACCAGCGACAGCAGGCGCGGCTCGTCGCGGTGCGGCACCGACACGCCAAAGGCCCGCACCTTGCCCTCGTCCTTCAGCCTGGTCAGCTCCGCCTGTAGCTCGGCGCTGGCGATCTGGTCGTCCGGCGGGTTGTGCAACAGGTAGATGTCGATGGCGTCGCGCCGCAAGCGGCGGAGCGATTGCTCCGCCGAGCGCCGGATGCGCGCCGGGCCCTCGATCGGCCCCGCGTAGCCGCCGACCTTGGTGCAGACCACGACGTTGGGGTCGTTGCCCAACACCTTGCCCAGCACCTCCTCGCTGCGGCCCTCGGAGTAGCCCTCGGCGGTGTCGAACAGGGTGATGCCGAGCTCGCGGGCGCGCCGCACCGCCGCGACGCCGTCGGCCTCGTCCACGTAGCCGTAAGTGCCGCGGCCCGAGATGGTGTTGGCGCCGAATCCGATCTCCGAGACGTCGAACCCGTTGTTGCCGAAGGGACGGTAGCGCATGGCGTAGAATCCTCCGATGGGGCGATGGGGGTGCCGGCCGGCCGAGCGGCCGGGACAGCACAGTCTACCGCGCCGGGCGTCAGGCCGTCCGGCGGGCCTTTCGCCGTCCAACAGCGGCCCCGGTCGCGGCGGCAGGGGCGCCGTCCCCGGTATAATGGGCGAGTGGAGCACGAACAGCCAGCGGAGAACGCGGACGCTCGAAGGGTGCCTGCCGGGCCGGCCGCGCCGCCGCTCGGCCTCTACGTCCACATACCCTTCTGCGAGACGAAGTGCCCCTACTGCGACTTCAACACCTACGCGGCCATCGAGTCACTCATGCCGTCGTACACCCGGGCGTTGGAGCGAGAGATCGCCGGCTGGGGCGCATGGCTCGGCGGGCCCGCCCTCACCAGCATCTTCTTCGGCGGCGGCACGCCGTCGTACCTGCCGACGCGTGACCTGGCGCGGCTGCTGCGCGCCATCGACGCCGCGTTCGCCGTCGCCCCCGGCGCCGAGGTGACGCTGGAGGCCAACCCCCGCGACTGCGAGCGCGAGCGGCTGCGGGCCATCCGTCGTGCCGGCTTCAACCGCATCTCCATCGGCGTGCAATCGCTGGACGACCAAGAGCTGCGGCTGCTGGGCCGCCGCCACGACGCCGCCGGGGCCATCGCCGCGGTCGACGCGGCGCGGGTCGCCGGGTTCGACAACCTCAGCCTCGACCTCATGTTCGGCCTGCCCAACCAGTTCGTCGCCTCGTGGGAGCACACGCTGGCCGAGGCGGTGGCGCTCGCGCCCGACCACGTGTCGGCCTACGCGCTGACGCTGGAGGGCGGCACGCCCATGGAGGCCGACGTGCGCCGTGGACGCCTGGCCGAGCCCGACGGCGAGATCGCGGCGGAGATGTACCGGCTAGCGATCGACTTGCTGGCGGGCGCCGGGCTGGCGCAGTACGAGATCTCGAACTGGGCGCGGCCGGGCAGGGCCAGCCGCCACAACCTGGCCTACTGGCGCAACGAGGCGTGGCTGGGCGTCGGCCCCGGCGCGCACGCGCACCTGTTCGACAACGGCATGGCGTCGCTGGGGGCGCTCGGCGCCAACGGCGCGCGCTTCGCCGTCGTCAAGCCGCCACGTGACTACATACGCGCCGCCGCCGCGTGGGAGCCGCCCGCCGCGCCGGTGACGCGCGCATCGCTGGCCGCCGTGCCGTTCCTCGACACCGTCGAGGCCGTGTCGGACGCGACAGCGATGGGCGAGACGATGATGATGGGCCTGCGCCTGAACGAGGGCGTGTCGGACGCCGCGTTCGCCGCGCGCTTCGGCAAGCCCATCGCCCAGGCGTTCCCCGAGGCGCTGACGGAGTGCCTCGACTATGGCCTGCTGTGCTGGGTGGACGGGAGCTTGCGGCTGACGGACCGTGGCCGCATGGTCGGCAACGAGGCGTTCCGGCGCTTCGTCGTCGAGGCGGCGATGGCCGGATGACGCGCGGCGCGGCGCAGGCGCCTGCTCTTAATGGCCGTAAGACCGCCATGCACGGCCGCTCACCGGGGACGATGCCGCGAGACGCCGGCGGCGGTAGCCTGAGACCGATGCGTCGCGCCGGCCGCCCACGGCCGCGCCGGGGAGTGCAACCATGATGGGAAGTGAGCAGCGATGCCCGGCGTAGACCTCGAATCGCTCATTCGCGCGGTCGGTTACATTGGCCTGTTCGCCATCGTCTTCGCCGAGTCGGGGCTGCTCATCGGGTTCTTCCTGCCCGGCGACAGCTTGCTGTTCACGGCGGGGTTCCTGGCCTCGCAAGGGCTGTTGAACATCTGGGTGCTGCTGCCGCTGCTGTTCATCGCGGCCGTCACCGGCGATGCCGTGGGCTACGCCTTCGGCAGCAGGGTGGGCCGGCGGCTGTTCCAGCGCGAGGACTCGCGCTTCTTCAAGCGCAAGTACCTGCTCCAAGCCGCCGCGTTCTTCGAGAAGCACGGCGGCAAGGCCATCGTGGTGGCCCGCTTCGTGCCCATCGTCCGCACGCTCACGCCCATCGTCGCCGGCGCCGCCCAAATGACCTACCCGCGCTTCGCCATGTTCAACGTCCTCGGCGCGCTGCTGTGGGCGGTCGGCGTCACCCTGGCCGGCTACCTGCTGGGCAATGTCATTCCGCACGCCGAGGAGTACCTGCTGCCTATCGTGCTCATCATCGTGCTTGTCTCGTTCACGCCGCCCGCCATCCACATGTGGCGCGAGAAAGGCGCGGAGATCAAGGCGTGGCTGCGGCCGCACCCCGGCTTCGTCGCCGCCGGCGTCACGGCCATCGCCGCGTTCGGGGCCGCCGGGCTCCTCGCGCTCGCGTTCATGTTCAGCCCCGACCTGTTCGGCGAGTCCGGGCTGGTCGACGGCACGGCCGACGGCGGCGCGTTTCGGCGCGGCGTCAGCTGGCTCGCTGGCCTGCCGGTGGTCGCGGCGGCCGC
>VGZX01000083.1 GCA_016872415.1 SAR202 cluster bacterium
CGCTGGCAAGCCGCCAGCGCCGTCGGAGCGGCCCCACTCGCCCGCCGACGAGGCCAGCGCCCTCGCCCGCGAGCTCCTCGGCCCCGGTCGGCGTCCCGTCGCGCCGCCCCCGCGCCCGCCGGAACCGCCCCAGCTGAACCGCGACCCCTTCCCGCCGCCGCCGGCCACGCCCGACCACATCGTCGTGTGGGACGAGGAGGTGGACTGGATACAGGTGATCCCATTCAGCAAGACGCACCCGCACTTGTTCCACGGCGCGCGACACCTCCCCCGCCGCCCCCCGCGCTTCCCCGACGGCTGGGGCTAGACCCCACGCCCCACGGCCGGGGAGATACGCGCGTCGCCGCTGCGGGCCTTCCGGCAAGCATCATCGAGATGAAGGGGAGTGACCATGGCCGGGCCGCCGGTGGAAAGGGAGCGTGCGGCTACCGCCGTAGCGTCACATCCACGGCACCGTCCTTGACGGTCACGCGCTCGACCAGCGCGTGCACCAGGTCGCGTCGCGCCGTCGGACCGAGCCCCGCCCAGCCGCCGTTCAACCGTTCACGCACGTGCCCCTCGAAGTCCAGGGCGTGCGCCGGCAGCGACGGGACCTCGATGCGGCGCTCCAACTGCGCGCGCTCGGCCTCCACGTCGCGCACCTGCAACCGCAATTGCTGCACGGTCATGGCACCGTTGGCTGCGCGGCGCACGAGGTCGACGTACCGCCGGTCCAGCGCGCGCAGCCTCGCCTCCACGTGCCCAGCCTCCGGCGATGCCGTCGCGACGGCATCGCCGGCGCCCAGCGCCAGCTTCGCGCCGATCTCGGGCGCCAGCCCGCGCAGGCGCTCGGCCACCGACTCCTCGATCTCCTCGGCCCGCATCGTGCGATAGTCGCAATCGTCGCGGTTGATGCGCGACTGGCACTGGTAGTAGCGGTAGTCGCCCCGCGTCCGCTGGCCGTCCCGCCGGCGCCATGTCTGGTGGCGCGTCACGCCCATCATCTTCCGGCCGCAATGCCCGCAATAGAGCAGTCCCGCCAGCAGGAACGGCTCCGCCTTGGCGTGTTTTCGCGCCGGCGTCCTGCTCCGCATCCGCTCTTGCGCGCGCCGGTACTCGTCGTTCGACACCACCGCCTCATAGCTGCCGGGAATCCGCAGGCCGAATCGCCGGTAGGTGCCGATGTAGGCGCTGTTCCGCAGAATGTCGCGCACCGTCACCATGCTCCAGTCCTGGCCGCGCCGCGTGCGAACGCCGTCGTCGTTTAAGCGCTTCGCGATCGTCCGCACGCCCAGTCCGTCGCTCAGATACATGCGGTAGATGCGCCGCACCACCTCCGCCTCCGCCGGCACCGGCCGCAACACCCCCTCTACGTCCACGCGATAGCCATACGGCGGCTTCCCCAGGCCAAGCCCCTTCGACGCCTTGGCGCGCATGCCCTCCATGATCCGCTCGCGGCGCGGGTTGGACGATGCCGCCGGCAATGTCTTCAGCGCCGACTGCAACGGATCCGGCGTCACTGGGTCATCGCACACCACCTGACATTGCAGGCTGTCCAACTCCAGCACCCGACCGACCTGCTCGCGCACCGTCGCCCCCAGATGGCCGACCGACGGCACGACGACGAGGTACGCGACGCGGGACTGCTTGATGAACGTCAGCATCTCGGCGTAGCGCGGGCGGTGGGCATCCCGCGCATGCTCGGCGAACACGCCGTGGTTCGTGTGCCCCTTCGTCGCGCAGAAGGAATCGAAGGCCCGCGTTCGCCTGCCCAGGCTCTCCTGGCCGGTGGAGACATTGGGGTCGACGACGAAATAGGCGAGTGTGCGCATGCTAGTCCGCGAACAGAACGAGGCCACAGTTGGGACATCGCACCGGCGCCGCCGTCGTGCGCAGCGTTTGCACGCGGCTGGTGGGCAGCGACATGCGGCACGATTCGCACACGCCGTTGCGGACGCGGGCCACGGCCCGGCCGCCGTGCGTCTTGCGTACCTGGTCGTAAATATTCAGGTCGGTCGGCGACACTTGGCCGGCGCGCTCCTGGCGCTGCGCCGTCAACTGGGGCACCTCGGCATCCAGCACGGCGCGCTCGCGCGTCATCTCGTCCTGGGCGCCGCGCCACGCCTGCTCCGCCCGCGCCAGCCGCTCGGCGGCCTCCGCGTGGTGCTTGCGGGCCGCCTCCACCTCGTCCAGCACGCCGATCAACTGCTCCTCGCGCTCGCCCCGCTGGCGCCCAACCTGCTCCACGTCGGCTTGCAGGCTCAACAGCTCCTTCGACGCCGTCACCGCGCCGGAATAGAGCTTCTGCTCGGCCTGCTTCATGCGCTCCGAGAACTCGGCGATCTCGTGGTCCAAGTTGCGCTGGCGCGCCTCGGCCTGCGCCAGCTGCTGCTTCGCCTGCGATGCCGCCGCCCGGAACGGCGCCAACGGCTGCTCATTGCCGAGCGCCTTGCCGATCTCCGCCAGCCGCTTCCGGCGGCGGTCCAGCTCGAGGTCAATAGCCTGAAGGTCATACAGCGTCCGGATGTCGGGCATGCGTTGTCTCGAGCGGATGGTTGTTCGGCGCCGTGATTGTATGGAGCGAACCTAACCAAGTCCACAAAAGATCGGTGCGGCAACTCGTCTTTCCTGCTAATCTTTGCCCACGCCCTTCCACCGCCCGGCCGGGAGGGCTAGAATCTCGACCGCGGCAACACGCCGGCGCGGCGCCTGGTGGCGCGGCGTGAACTTCCGGAGGTGCGCCACCCATGCAAAACTGGCTTCCGTCGGTTCCATCGCACTGGATGATGTGGGCCGCTTTGGCGATCAGCGGCATCGTCGGCCTCGCCCTCCTGGGCGACGCGGCGAGCGGCGGGCTCATCGCCAACTTCACGCTGCCGGCCGCCTGGGCCTGGGCCATCGCCGCGCTCACGCTCATCGGCACGGTCTACGCGCTCTACACGCCGCGCGCGGGCGGCAGCTACACGGGCTTGCTCGGCGTGGCCGGCATGATCGTGACGCTCGTGGCCGGCGAAGGCAGCCTCGTCGTGCCGTTCGCCATCCTCTACGCCCTGCTGCTCGTCCTCTCAGGCTTCCTCACCTGGTACGGGGTCAGCCAAGACGTTGCCGCCGGCGCTGCCGCCGCCCCGGCCGGCCCCGGCGTCGCGGCCGCGCAGCCGCAGGCCGGAACGCCCCCCAACAAGCCCTAGCGCCACGGCCTCCGCGACTCCCAGCAGATCGAACCGCTGGCCCGCGATCTCCTCCATCGAGGTCACGGGCCGGTCCGTTATCCCGCACGGCACGATGTCGCGATACGCCGCCAAATCGGTGTGCACGTTCAGCGCGAAGCCGTGCATGGTCACCCCGCGCGAGACGCGCACGCCGATGGCCGCCACCTTGCCGCGCGCCGTCCACACGCCGGTTGCCCCCTCCTCCGCGTGGGCCTCGATGCCGTGGCCCACCAGCACGTCGATGAGCAGCCGCTCCAACGCGCGGACATACGCCTTCGGCCCAATGCGCTGCCCGGCCAGCGCCACGATGGGATAGCCGACGAGCTGCCCAGGGCCGTGGTAGGTGAGCTGCCCGCCACGGTCGGTCTCGATGAGCGGCGCCCGCAGGGAAGCCAACACGTGCGCCGGCTCGGAGCGTGGCCCGGCGGTGTAGACGGGCGTGTGCTCCAGCAGCAGCGCCACGTCGCCGATCTCCCCGACGGCGCGCAAGCCCGCCAGCCGGCGCTGCAAGTCCCACGCGGCCACGTAGTCGACGCCCCGGCCAAGCCAGGCGACGCCGCGCAGGGCGCCGGGGACGGCCAGGGCCTGGTCGATCGTGAGGTGCGACAGCATGGGCCTCATGGTAGCAGGCGGGCGCGGGCGGCCGGCGCCTGCTGCCGCGCCTAGTGGTGGAACAGCCGCACGCCGGTGACGGCC
>VGZX01000084.1 GCA_016872415.1 SAR202 cluster bacterium
CACGACGGCGGCCATGCGGCAGATCGCCGTGAGCGCGGCGGTGGCGCTGGTGCTGCTGGCGGCGGGCCCCTTCGTGCTGCGCGTCGCCGACGGCCTGGCGATCACGGCCAACGTCAGCTCCTACCTCGTCGCCACGCTCGTCGGCGCCGGCATCTTCGCGCTGTGCGTGCCGTCATTCGTCGGCATGTGGCTCGGCATCCGCAAACTGTCGCGGCTGTTCGTCGAGCGGGCCATGGAATCGCGAGCGCGGCGCTTCCGGGCCGCCGAGACGGTGCTGGGCGACATGCTGGGCCTGGCGACGGCGCTGCTCATCGCGGCGTGGAGCCTGCCGCTCGTGTTCGACATCCTGGCCTTGGGGGGCATCCTGAACCCGATTCCCTGGGCGGCGGCGGCGCTGGCGCTGGCGTTCGCCGGGCGCGAGGTGCGGCACATCCACGCGGCGCTCACCAGGTCGGTCGAGTCGTCGATGCTGGGTGGCGAGGACGCCGACGCCACGACGACGGGCACGCCGCCACGGCCCTAGGCCCGCGGCCTCACGCCGCGCCGGCGGACGGCCGGTTGCGGCGGACGACCTCCTCGTTCAGCAGCGAGGCGAAGCTGACCCACAGCAGGTAGGGCACCATGAGCAGCGCGGCCGTGCGGTCCACGGCGCGGGCCTTGTTCGCGTAGAGCGCGATGGCGGCCCACAGCACGGCAATGTCGGCCAGCGCCAGGCGCGTCGCCCGCAGCCGGAAGAACAGCGGCGACCAGGCGGCGTTGAGCGCCAGCTGGAGTGCCCAGCGGCGCAGGCCCTGGGCGCGTTCCTCGCGGGGCTGTTTGTGCCACACGCGCCACGCCGACACGGCCATGGGCACGTAGAGCACCGACCACACCGGCCCGAACACCCAGCCCGGCGGGTTGAACGGCGGCTTGCGGAGCGAGCGATACCAGTCGCCCTGGGCGCCGCCGCCGGCGGCCGCCCCGAACGCCGCCGCGATGCCCGTGCCGCCCAGAAAGCCCGCCAGCGCCAACACCGACATGGCCCGGTCCGTCCAGCTCGCCCCCATGCATCGCCTCCAGCGGAGAATCGTCGCGCCTTCAGGATGCGGATGGCGGCATGACGCCGTAACGCCCGCGCGGACGATTCGGCGGCGGGGCGGCGATACTTGCGGGCGCGGCGCCTATGAGTGCCGTCGTTGCGCGGCCTTGCCGACGCGGTAGAGCGCGATGCCGCCGACGAGGCATGCGATGGTGGCGGCCAGCACTAGCAGGCTCACCCGCTCGACCGATTCGCCGATGCCGGCGATGCGCTTGTAGAACTGCGACGGCGCGTAGGGGCTGAGCGTGATGACGTACCACAGGATGCCAAGCGCCACCGAGATGGCGATGAGCACGCCGCCAACAAGGCGCTGGTTGGCGCCGGGGCCTTCGTCGACGGGGGTGGGGGGCCGTTGCGGGGCCGGCTGCTGGTCCATGCGCGATCGCTTCCTAAAACGGTTGCGCCCAGCATAGCAGACCACCCGACAGGCCGCGCCGTCGCCGCCCATCCGACGTTCCGGGGCATTGCGGACTGGCGCCCCACGAAGTATCGTACGGACACGGCGCGGTAGGCGCGCGACACCCATACCGACGACACAAAGGAGGCATCCATGGCGGACAGGAAGCCCGATTCTCAAAACTCGGAGCGGATTGGCGGAAACCGATACCGAGCCCGGCCCAGCCAGATCATGAACCTGCTTCAGATCCCCGTCGGCGCGAAGGTCTACTTGCCCGACGGCGGCGTCGGCGAGGTGACCGACAACCCGATGGACGGCTCGTGGATCATCGTGAAGACCATCGAGTCGCCGGAAGACCCCTCGTCCGTCGGCGTCGAGGAGCCGCGCTTCGCCGAGGACATCTACGGCCTCGTCGAGGAGCCCGCCAAGGCCTAGCCTTCCGACCGCGACCATCGCGCGACATTGGTGCTCTGGTGTGCACCAGGGCGCTCGCTTTTGCTCACCGGCGCACCGCCGGCATCGCCGCCAACACCAGCAAGCCCCGCCCGAACCCCACCACCACGTCGCCGCCGCCGGCCACCGTCAGCAGCGTGGCGCCGGCCGCGCCGCCGAGCGAGAGGCCGACGAACCGGCAGACCCCGGTGATGGCGCTGGCCGCCCGCAACGTGGGGCCCGCGTTGGCGAAGATGATGGTGTTGTTCGGCGTCTCGAAGACGATGGTGCCGACGCCGATCGACAGCATGATGGCGGCCACCTGCCAGGGCACCGCTCCCGCGCCGAGCAGTGACCCGCCGAGGAACCCGGCGACGACCATCGCGGTGCCGAGCACGAGCAGCCGCCGCGCGCGACGCGGCCCCCACGGTGCCCACGCTTGCCGGCCCGCGCCGCGATGACGCGCAGGCGCAGGCGATGGCCTTCATCGCCACGTTCGCGCTGCTCAGCGCATGTGTCAGCCTGCTCTCGCCGCGCAACCGCGACCGCGTGCGCGGCCCGCGCTAGCCCATGCTGACGGCGGTGGAGCCGTGCAGGTGCGCCAGCTTCCACGCGCCGCCCTCCAAGTGGAAGATGAAACTGACGCGCGTGGGGCTGGCCTAGCCGTCCGGCACGCGGATCACGGGGCGGTCCAGCGCCCAGCCGACGTCGCCGTCGCGCCAGGCCGCGATGTCGCCGCGCTTCTTCGGCTCGCGGCCGCCGTATCTGCCGCTGTCGTCGCGCCACGACGTGCTGGCCTTCCAGACGCCGCCGCTGGACCGGGCGGTGGAGATCGCCGGGCCGGTAACGGTGGAGCTGTGGGCATCGTCGTCGTCGGTCGACACCGACTTCACGGCGAAGCTGGTGGACGTGTATCCGGCGAGCGACGACTACCCGCGGGGGTTCGCGATGAACCTGTGCGACGGCATCATGCGGGCCAAGTTCCGCGAGCCGTGGGAGCGCGTGACGCCGCTGGAGCCGGGCCAGCCGACGCGGCTGCGGATCCAGCTGTACCCGACGGCCAACCTGTTCGCGAAGGGCCATCGGATACGGCTGGACATCTAGTCGAGCAACTTCCCGCGCTTCGACGTGAACCCGAACACGGGCGAGAACCCGGCGACCGCGCGGTTGCAGGTGGCGGCCATCAACGCCGTCCACCATGACGCCGAGCACCCATCGCACGTCACGCTGCCGCTGCGGCCGCGCTAGCGCGGCGGGCGGAGGGCGGCTAGGCCAGCGCGGTCACCGCCGGCTTCACCGCGCTGGCCTGGAAGTAGCGGCCGATGGCCGGCACCAGGTCGACGTAGAACTCGTCGTCGCTCACGCTCATGTCGCAGCTGCACGCCCACGACACCACGTTCTCGCGCGTCATGCCGTGGTCGCTCAACAGCTGGTCCATGTGCTGCAGAATGTGCGCCAGCTGCACCGTGGCCGTGCGGCCGGCCTGGTTCACCGCGCTCAGCACCACCGTCCGGCTCGCGCCGGAGACCGCGACCGCCCACGACGCGATGCCGCGGATCAGGCCCGAATTGGATTCCATCTGCATAGAGCCCCCCGGAGCCGGCGATTTTCGACGCCGGGCGCCCTCGGCGACGAACGGCGCGCGCCACGCCGGCGACATGGTACGCGAGCGGCGCGCCGGCGGTAAGCGTGCCGGCCCGCCGTGGACGCATCGCCTATGACCCCAGGATCGCCGCGGCGGACCGTATGAGCGGGACGACGCCCAGCGCCGGCGGCACGAGCAGCACGGCCCGGCGCGCGGCCATGCCCAGGCGCGGGGAGACGGCGGCCGGGCC
>VGZX01000085.1 GCA_016872415.1 SAR202 cluster bacterium
ACCTGAGCACCTTTGGCGAACCCGCGGAGATCAGGTCCCATGACGATGGTGGTTGCGTGCGCCGGATACGAGAAGGGCCGGCGCGTCGCCGATCTCGATATCGCGAGTTGCAATGGCTTCGCGGATGGCCTGAATCGGTTCGTGTGGATCGGGCTCCATGAGCCGAGCGAGGAGCTCCTGAGGTCGTTGCAACGCCAGTTCGGCCTCCATGACCTCGCCGTCGAAGACGCGTTCCGCGCCCACCAGCGGCCGAAGGTCGATGTCTTCGGCGATTCCGTGTTCATGGTGCTACGCACCGCACAGCGGGTCGGCAACGCGATCGAGTTCGGCGAGACCCACATCTTTGCAGGCAAGGGCTACGTGATCACGGTGCGTCATGGCGCCTCCGCCTCTTACAAGGAGGTGCGCGCCCGTTGCGAGTCAGCACCCGAGCTGCTGAAGTTGGGCGAGGCCTTCGTCCTCTACGCGATCATGGACTTCGTGGTCGACAACTACATCCCGATCGTCGACTCCATCGAGCGTCAAGTCGACCGCATCGAGGACGGCGTGCAGGCTGGAGCCGTCGGCCGCAAGACGATCAAGCGCATCGCCCGGCTGCGGCGTGACCTCCTGCATTTGCGGCGGGCCGCGGCGCCGATGGCCGATCTCTGCAACCGGCTGCGGCGCTTCGACACCGGCTTCATCGACGAGGTGTTCCGACCCTACTACGGCGATGTCCATGACCACGTGCTGCGCGTCAACGAGGACATCGACATCCTCCGCGACAGCCTGACCGCGGCCTTCGAGAGTCACCTCTTGCTGGCCTCCAACAAGCAGAACGAGGTCATGCGCCGACTCGCCGGGTGGGCCGCCATCCTGGCGGTGCCGACGGCTGTGGCCGGCATCTACGGCATGAACTTCAAGCACATGCCCGAGCTGATGGCGTGGTGGGGCTACCCGGCGGTGTTGTCCGTTATCGTCGCGATCTGCTCCGTCTTGTTCATCCAGTTCCGGCGCATTGGCTGGCTCTGAAAGCCATCCGGCGGCGGTGTGCGCCGCGGACGCCGCTGCAACTATCGGTCTTTCCAGGGTGCGTCGATCGCAGCGCGCGGCAGTTTTGGGGTTCGTGAAGCTGCGAGGATCATGCCGATGGGCGACCCGGCGGCCGAGCACGCGTGGCCCATGCCGGTGGAGCGGTTTCGCGTGGGGGATTTCCTCTGCCGCGGCGATGTCGTGCTGTGTCGCGGCAAGCGGGCGTCTTCTCCAGGCTCATCCGCTGGGCGACCCGCAGCCACTTCAGCCACGCTGCGTTGATCTTTCTGGTGCCGAAGCCGGATGACGGCTTCGACAGCGTGTTCGTCATTGAGTCGGTGCCGAGCGGTGTCGACATCACCAACCTGCGTCACTACGCGATCGATTACTCCGACGCTTACGACGTCGCGATCCGGCGCCTCGAGAAGGAGTGGTTCACCCCCGACGTGCAGCGCCTGGTGCGCGGCCGCATGCCGAACTTCATCAAGGCCGAGTACGACTTCGCGACGATCGTGGCGATCGCCCGCTCGGTACTGCAGCGGCTGATGTTCGGTCTCCGCATGCGCCTCTCCGGGCTCGAGCCGACGCTCCGCCGCACCTACGCGCGCGGCGGGCTCGCTCCGGCGAGCTTCATCTGCTCTGGTTTCGTGCAGTATGGCTTCATCGATGCCATCCGCTCCCTGGTGCGCGAGGGCAAGCTCGCGCCGGCTGCGCTCGACGACGTGCTGTTCGGCGCGTCACTGACGCCGCAGTCGGGCACCGTGCAGATCCTCGCAACAACGCCGGAGGACGTCGCGGCGACGCCCAAGCTGGCGTGGAAGTACGTCGTCATCGGCCGCCAGGTGCACCCGGTCGCGAGCGCGGCCGACGCGGCCCGCCTGCTCGGCCGCCGCGCGGCGTGGTGAGGCGATGGCCAGCGACCCCCGCCGATGGCAGCTCTGACGCGTGCCCGGCAGCCTGACCTCGTCGGATGTCTACGAGAGCTACACCGACGTCTATACCTGGGCATCGAACCAGGCAGCGCACCTCGGCCTCGGGTGTCTCGGCGGCGCGACGGTGCTAGTCCTGCGGCCCGATCTCCAGGCGCAGGGCTGGGTCCTGTTCATCCCCTACGGGCTCAAGGAGCTCAACGACTTCCGCAAGGCGATCGCTCTGAACGTCGGGCCGGTCCGCGTCCCGCGGGCGGAGCTCGTCTGGGACTCGACGGCGGACTTCACGTTCTTTTCGATCGGCGTGTGTTATGCCTGGCTCGGGGTCGATACCATCAACGGCTTCATCGCCACGCTCGCGTCGCTTGCCATCGCCGTTGCACTGTTCGCCAGCCGGTTCATCCCCGAGAAACGGGCATTCGACAAGGCGGGCTTGCCCTACTTCTTTCGGCTCGGTACGTACCTCGCCACCTTCGCAGAAGCGCAGCGCCGATGCGTCGTCGGCTTCGGCGGCGACGCGAACGAGCTCCGCCACCTCGTGCTGCGGGCGCGCCCCGCCGGCGGCAGGATGACGCTCGCCGTCGCCCTGGCGAGCGAGTGCACGGTGCTGAAGCGCTACATCCGCTACTACTCGGCCGGGCGCTTTCGCGAAGCGCTCGGCCGCGGCGGCGAGCCGCCGAGCAGCCTCGGCGAGCCGTGGACCCTTGCCAAGACCGATATCCTGGTGGTTGACGACGTCGAACAGCTTGACCTGGCAGGTCACGGTCACCGCCTGACCGGCAAACGCTGCATCTGGGTGCTCGCCGCCGGAGCCGACGCACAGTCCGCCTTGGCGGCGCTGATCGCCGTGACGGGCGACGCGGCGGCGGTAGCCCTGCTCGATGGCGACACGCCCGGCTATCGGCCGCGCGCGGCAGAGCAACCCGCGTGAGGACGATCGAGCGGGTGACGCTCTGGCTTGCGAACGGTGCCGCGCCCCTCCTCCTCCTCGCCACCGCGCTGCTGGTGTATCTCGAGAACCGCTGGGCGACCCCCGTCTTCCGCGCTCCCGAGGGTGCCTTCCTCGCGGGCTCGGTCGGGACCGAGTTCGCGCCGCTCCCCGTGGTGCTCGCGCCCCCCGCGTTCGCCGCCGTGTTCGCTACCCCGCCCGATCCCGCCGCCGTCACGCGCGGCGCCATCGTCTACCAGACCCACTGCGTCACATGCCATGGCGCCCCCGGCGCCGCGGCGGGCACGTGGCAGCCAGGATCCCGGCAAGGCGAGGTCATCCCGCCGGAGGAGATCGGCACCGACCGCGAGCGGGTGAGCATTCGCCATGCCGAGGCGCTCGCCACGCGGCTGCAGGGGCTGTTCGCGTCCGGCTACGTCGCCAGGTACAACTTCGCGCACCCGTTCGCCACGGTGCGCGAGTACCTGCGCCCGGGGCCGGGGGGGGGCGGTGCGCGGCTACATCAATGCCCCGATCGAGGGTGCCTCCACGCGCGCCGTACCTGCACAACGCGAGCATCCCGACGCTCGCGGCCCTTATCAACCTGGAGCCGCGGCCCGGCGTCTTCTGGCGTGGCGCCAATATCTACGACCCGGAACGCGGGGGCCTCGCGACCGAGGCGTCGGATGCCGAT
>VGZX01000086.1 GCA_016872415.1 SAR202 cluster bacterium
GCTGTGCCAGTGGGTGCCGGCGTGGGTGCCGCTGCCCGCGGCGCCCGCGCGGAGGAGTGGGCCGCTCGTCGTGATCGTCCCGGCGCTCAACGAGGCCGCCAACCTGCCGCGGACGCTCGCCGCGGTTCCGCGCGGTGCCGTGACCGACCTGCGCGTCGTGGTGGTGGACGATGGCTCGACCGACGGCACGTCGGAAGTCGCGCGCTCGCACGGAGCCGACGTGGTCGCGCGGCACGAGCGCAACCGCGGCCTTGGCGCGGCGCTCCGCACGGGACTCTCGATCGCGAGGGATCTGGACTGCCGAGCGGCGGTGTACGTCGACGCGGACGGCGAGTACGACCCGGCCGGCATTCCCGCGCTCGTGGAGCCGATCGAGCGGGATGGGTTTGACTACGTGCTGGGCTCGCGGTATCGGGGGAGCCGCGTGAACCAACGCCTCTCGCGGAACCTCGCCAACCGCCCCTTCACGGTCGCGCTGAGCGTGGCCGCGGGCCGGCGGATCACGGACGGACAGACGGGGTTTCGCGCGTTCTCGCGGCGCGCCGTCGACGCGGCGGAAATCATTCACGACTACAACTATGCGCAGGTGCTGACGTTGGACCTGTCGCGGAAGCGCATGCGCATGGCTGAGGTGCCCGTTTGCTGGCGGCCTCGCGAGCACGGCACGTCGTTCATTCGAGCGGAGTATCTGTGGCGAGTGCCAGCGGGCATAGTCCGTCAATTACTGCGTGCCTGAGCGAGGCAGCGACCGGCCAGACGGCGAAGGAAGGTAGACGATATGCAAGTGGTTTCGAAGCGCGGGGCGATGTGGGCGGCGGTGCTGGCGCTCGTCGGATTGCTGGCCTTGGCGGGCTGCCAAGGCGAGGACCGCCCCGGCAGCGTGACGGTGGACGCGAACGGCACGCCGACTTCCGGGTCCGTGTCGAGCAGCAACAGCGGCATCGGCAACGCCGGTGGCAACCAGGGCGGCACCGCCAGCCCGACGGCCGCGCTCTACACGCCGGTCAGCAATGTCGACGCCTATTTCCAATGGCCGGTTGACCGGGCCGACATTCTGGCGGAGATCGCCGAGGGCGACTGGGCAGGCGCGCGGGCGATTTACGAGAACGGCAAGAACTTCGTCCGCGCCGACGGCACGCTGCGTTCGCTCAAGAGCGCCGCGACAGATCCAAACGTACTGGCGATGTTTCCGAACGGCCCTCAGGTATATGGCTCGGAGCAGTTCATCGACGGCATCATCGCGCCGGCGTTGACGGGCACCGGCATGGCCGCCGGCCTGCCGGACGGCGCGCGCCGGCAGATGGTGGACAAGGGCCTGCAAATGGCGCTGTATGGCAAGGCGCTGCAGGAGCTGGCCTCGGCGCGCACGCGGTTGCAGCAGGGCAACACCGACAATGCCACCGGCGTGCCGCACGTGGTCGACGAGGCGGCCGCCATCATCCTCGGCGCGCCGAACGCCGAGGGCGTGCGGTCGTACTCGTTATCGGCCACCGCGCGCAGCCGCGAGGCCAACTTTGGCTTGCAAGGCGCCATCGACACGCCGTTGCAGGTCGAGCTAACGCGGCTGTTGCAAGCCGCCCAGCGGCGCGACCTGGCCGCGTACGACGAGGCGCGCGATCGGGTGCTGGGTTACCTGAACGCCATCTTCTACCTGGCGACGTTGCGCTACGGCACGTCGGCGGTGAACGCCGCGGTCGGCGACCGCCTGGTGCCGCTGTACGAGGGGTGGACCTTTTTCCAGACCATCCGGGCGACGGTGGCGCAGGCCTCCAGCAGCGGCGCCGACCGCATCGCTGCGCTCTACACCAGCGACCCGGCGACGGTAACCGACGCCGTGCCCCAGGAGATATACGGCATCCTGAACCAGCCGGCGGTGCTCGACGCGCTGCGGATCCCGCCGCACGTGGTGGTCACGAAGGCGCCATAGCCAACCAACCGATGTTGGCCGACGCCTGTCCTCCATTGGGTGCGGCGGGCGTCGGCCGGGAGAATGACCATGTCCCGCATGCCGGCGTTCCATTGGAAGACCCACCTCGCCATCTTGGCGCTCGTGGTGCTGGGCGGCTTGGCGCTTGGCGCGTGCCAGCGCGATCGAGAGAAGTTGGTCGTCTATTCGGGCCGGACGCAGAGTCTGGTGCACCCATTGCTGCTCCAGTTCGCGGAGCGGACGGGCATCGACATCGAGGTCAAGTACCTGAGCACCTCCGGCGTGGTCGTGCAGCTATTGGAGGAGGGCAACGCCTCACGCGCCGACGTGGTGTATTTGCAGGATGCCGGCGCGCTCGGCGCGCTTGCCAAGCGCGACATGCTGGCGGAGCTGCCGGAAGGGATACTGCGAAAGGTCGATTCCCGCTTCCGCTCGCCCAGCGGTGAGTGGGTCGGCATATCGGGCAGGGCACGCACGGTGGTCTACAACACCGAGCGGGTGAACCCCGAGACGGACCTGCCGGACTCGATCCTCGGCTTCACCGCGCCGGAGTGGCGTGGGCGGGTGGGGTGGTCGCCGCTGAACGGCTCGTTCCAAGCGTTCGTCACCGCCATGCGGGTCACGCTTGGCGACGACGCCACGAGGGAGTGGCTGCGCGGCATGATGGCGAACGACGTGCGCGCCTTACCCAATAACGTGACGATCGTGGATGCGGTGGCCCGAGGCGAGGTGGACGCCGGGCTGGTCAACCACTACTACTGGTTCCAGTTCGCCACCGAGCGCGGCGCCGACTTCGGCGCGCGGAACCACTTCCTTGGCGACAGCGACATTGGCGCGCTGGTCAACGTGGCCGGCGTCGCGGTCGTGAAGAACAGCCGCAACCGTGAAGCCGCCGAGCGCTTCGTCGAGTTCATGTTGAGCGAGGAGGCGCAGGACTACTTCCGCGAGGAGACGTTCGAATACCCGCTCGCCGCGGGTGTCCGCGCCCTGGACAACGTGCCACCGCTGGAGGAGATTGGCTCGCCCGACATTGACCTGAGCAACCTCGATGACCTGGAGGGTACGTTGAATCTCTTGCGTGAGGTCGGCGCGATCCTATAGCAATGACAGCAACCCTGCCGCCACGTGCGGAATCCTCCCTTGTGATCGAGCGTGGGGCGGTGCCGGCAAAACGGCATCGCCCCGCGTTCGCCGCGCTACTGCTGGCGCTCGTGTTGACGGTGGCCTACGCCGCCTCGGCCGACATCCGCGCGACTCGCGGCGCGGCCATCACCGCCGACGAGCCGTTCTACCTGCTGACGAGCCTGAGCCTGCTCGACGATGGCGACTTGGACCTGCGCCAGCAGTATGAGCGGCGGTCGTACGAGGCGTTCTTCGACCACCCCGACGGACTCTGGCGACAGTCCGTGCCCTTGGCCGACGGCACATTGCTGAGCCCGC
>VGZX01000087.1 GCA_016872415.1 SAR202 cluster bacterium
TCCTCAGCCGCATGCCTTGATATCCTTCGGGCGCCATGGCCGACCAGCACCCGGAGATCGCGGACCTTCTGAGTGAACACCGCCGATTCGACCCACCGGCAGCGTTCGCTGCCGCCGCCACCATCACCGATCCCGGCCTGTACGCACGTGGGGCCGAGGACCCCGAGGCGTTCTGGGCGAGCCAGGCCGGCGAACTCGAGTGGTACACGCCGTGGACCCGCGTGCTCGACTGGGCGCCGCCGCACGCGAAGTGGTTCACGGGTGGCA
Source organism: SAR202 cluster bacterium (assembly GCA_016872415.1). Classification (GTDB taxonomy): domain Bacteria; phylum Chloroflexota; class Dehalococcoidia; order Lucifugimonadales; family Australimonadaceae; genus VGZX01. The sequence goes on from VGZX01000087.1 coordinate 268, forward strand.
CGCTGAACGCGAGCGTCAACTGCGTGGACCGGCACGTGCGTGGTCCCCGCCGCAACAAGGCCGCCCTGATCTGGGAGGGCGAACCCGGCGATCGCCGCACGCTCACCTACTTCGATCTCTACCGGCAGGTCTCGCAGTTCGCGAACGTCCTCACGCGCCTCGGCGTCAGGCGCGGCGACAGGGTCGCGCTCTACATGCCGCTCATTCCGGAGCTCGCCATCGCGATGCTCGCCTGCGCGCGCATCGGCGCGGTGCACTCGGTCGTCTTCGGCGGGTTCAGCGCGGAATCGCTGCGCGACCGCATCAACGACGCGCAGGCGACGCTGCTCGTCACGGCGGACGGTGGCTGGCGGCGCGGCGCGGTCGTGCCGCTGAAGCAGATGGCGGACGAGGCCCTGAGGGAAGCGCCGTCCATCAAGAACGTCGTCATCGTGCAACGCCTCCAGGGCTCGCCCGTGCCCGTGCCCCTGCAGGAGGGCCGGGATCACTGGTGGCACCGGCTGATGATGGACGCCCCGCTCACCTGCGACCCCGAACGGATGGACGCCGAGGACATGCTGTTCATCCTCTACACGTCCGGCACGACGGGGAAGCCGAAGGGCATCGTCCACACGACCGGCGGGTACCTGACGCAGGTGGCCGCCACGACCAGGTGGGTGTTCGACCTCAAGGAGGACGACGTCTACTGGTGCACGGCCGACATCGGGTGGGTCACCGGCCACAGCTATCTCGTCTACGGGCCGCTCGCCAACGGCGCGACGGTCGTGATGTACGAGGGTGCGCCGGACTGGCCGGCCCGCGATCGCGTCTGGGAGGTGATCGAGCGCTACGGCGTCACGATCCTCTACACGGCGCCGACGGCGATCCGCGCGTTCATGCGCTGGGGCACGGAGTGGCCGGGGAAGCGGGACCTGACGAGCCTGCGCCTGCTGGGCTCAGTGGGCGAGCCGATCAACCCCGAAGCATGGGTGTGGTACCATCGCTTCATCGGCGGCGAGCGCTGTCCGATCGTCGACACGTGGTGGCAGACGGAGACGGGCGGCATGATGATCGCTCCGCTGCCGGGCCTGACGCGCACGAAGCCCGGGTCCGCGACGCGGCCCCTGCCCGGCATCAGCGCCGAGATCAGGCGCGATGACGGCACGGACATCCCCGTGGGTGGGGGCCTGCTCGCGCTCACGCGGCCGTGGCCGTCGATGCTGCGCGGGATCTACGGCGACATGGACCGCTACGTGAAGACGTACTGGAGCCGGTGGACACCGGACATCTACTTCACCGGCGACGGCGCCAAGCGCGACGCCGACGGCTTCTTCTGGGTGCTCGGTCGCGTGGACGACGTGCTGAACGTCGCCGGGCACCGCATCGGCACGATGGAGGTCGAGAGCGCGCTCGTCGACCATCCGCAGGTCGCCGAGTCGGCCGTCGTCGGCCGGCCGCACGAGATCAAGGGGCAGGCGCTTTGCGCATTCGTGACGGTGAAAGAGGGCGTCCATACGAGTGATGTGCTAGCCGCGGAGCTGAAGGACCACGTGGCGAAGAAGATTGGCGCCATCGCGAAGCCGGATGACATCATCTTTGCGGCGGACCTCCCCAAGACGCGTTCGGGCAAGATCATGCGACGGCTGCTGCGGGACATCGCGGAAGGGAAGGCGCTCGGTGACACGACGACGCTGGCCGACCCCGGCGTCGTGGCGCGGCTGAAGGACCAGTACCAGGGGACGGAGTAGCGCGCCCGGCGCCCAGGCCTAACGGTCGCCGAAGCGGGACGAGGCGGCGCCGGCGCGCTGCGGTCCATCCTGCGGCAGGACCCCGACGTCGTGCTCGTCGGCGAGATCCGCGACCAGGAGACGGCGCGCATCGCCATGCAGGCGGCGCAGACCGGCCACCTGGTGCTCTCGACGCTGCATACCGACGATGCGCCATCGTGCATCACGCGACTGACGGACATCGGCATCGAGCCCTACGTCTCGGCCTCGGCGCTCATCGGCGTCGTCGCGCAGCGGTTGATGCGACGCCTGTGCACGCAGTGCCGGCGGCCCTACACGCCGGACCCCGAGACCCTGCGGGCCATGAGCGTCACGGAGGAAGAGGCGGCGACGCTGACCTTCTATCACGCCGTCGGCTGTGAGCACTGCCACCACACGGGTTACCGCGGCCGCCCGGGCATCTACGAGGTCATGCCGGTGAACGACCGGCTGCGCCGCCTGATTGCCCAGCGCGGTTCGGAAGCACAGCTGCGCGAAGCGGCGCTTTCGGGCGGCATGCTCTCGCTCGGCGAAGATGGCCTGCAGAAGGTCAAGGCCGGCGTGACCACTCCGGACGAGCTGCTGCGCGCGGTGACCGAGGTGCGCGCCGCCCGGGCGACATGTGCGGGCTGCGGCGCCAGCGTGTCGGCCGACTTCCTCGCCTGCCCGAGCTGCGGACACTGCGTCGGCGGCGGGTGCCCCCACTGTGAGCGTCCGCTGCAGGCAGGGTGGAAGTTCTGTCCCTACTGTTCGCGGAGCACCGAGGCGCCACGCCATTCCAGTCGGCGGCTGCGCGAGAAGCGTGAAGGGCGGGAACTGCCCGCCGGTAACGTCACCGGCTTCAAGAAGTTAGGGGACAATTCCCCGGTGGCGAGAACCCACTACGAACTGCTCGACGTGGCGCACGCCGCGCCCGCCGAGGAGATCAAGCACGCATTCCGTCGCGAGATCGCCAAGTACCATCCGGACAAGGTGCAGCACCCGGGCCAGGAGTTCCAGGACATCGCCTCGGCCCGCGCGGCCGAGCTGACACAGGCCTACAAGACGCGCACCAACGCGGCGCTCCGGGCGGAGTGCGACGCCAGCCTCGGACACGTGCCTCTTCCGGCGCCCGAGGCCAGCGAGCCGGCCTCACCTGAACCCACGCACCCGCCGGCCGATGCCGCGCCCGGCGCCGCGGCCTGACGCCCACCGCGAACACCATGCCCCGCAGGCTCCGCCTGAGTCGGTGGCATCGCAGTTCGCCCGCGACCGCGCCGGTGCGCGGCAGTTCGTCTCGCGGGCGGCCCTGGGCCGCTTCAGG
>VGZX01000088.1 GCA_016872415.1 SAR202 cluster bacterium
CTCGCGGAGGCCACGCTCGGCGACCGTGGCGCGCGGCCGGCCCCCGAACGCGAATGGCGTGGTGACGATGCCGATGCTGAGGGCGCCGACCTCCCGCGCGATCTGCGCGACGACGGGGGCGCCGCCGGTGCCGGTGCCCCCGCCCATGCCGGCCGCGATGAAGACGAGGTCGGCGCCGCGCAGCAGGTCGCGCAGCGCGTCACGCGACTCCTCCGCGGAGGCACGGCCGATGGCCGGGTTGCCGCCCGCGCCAAGGCCGCGGGTGAGGCGCTCGCCGATGGTGAGCCGCGTGGGGACGGCGGACATGGCGAGGTGCGCGGCGTCGGTGTTGAGGATGGCGTAGCTGACGTGCACGTCGCGCATGGGGGTGAAGAACATGTGGTTGACGGCGTTGGAGCCGCCGACGCCGACGCCAATCACCCTAATCTCGGTGAGCCGATGGCGGAGCGATGGCTGGCTGGAGCGGGTGTCGGGTCCGACACTCATCGCTGATCGCACCAATCGGGCGCTCGCGGCGCAGGGTGCAGCGGTCGAGGGCGGGGCGTGTGACGCCGGTATCCTAGCCGAGTGGGGCCGGGGTTGGTACCTCGACGCCCGCAGGATTAGGGGAAACACGGGGAGAATTCATCGCATGTCGCGGCGGGCATCCCCCGGCGCCGACGAACCATGCGCGGGTTGGCCTCGCGGCCGTCGAAAACCGGCGATGGCTCGGTGGGCCGAGTCGCCACCGTGACCATGGACTTGGCACGCCAACATTAGCCGGGCCGGTTAGCCCTTATGGACGGTTGGCGACGAGCGCGTAGCGGTCGTAGGGCGAGGGCCGGCCCCAGAGCGTGTCGTCCATCAGCGGCAATACCACCGTCTCGGCAAGGCCCACGCCGGCAACCAGCCGGCGCAACTCCTCGGCGGGCTTGCCGCCGTGCAGCGGCAGATCGTGCTGGATCCGCTGGTATTCGGGGGAGAGGTTCGATGGCATGCCCCAGTTGCCCTCGATGAGGACGATGGGGCCGCCCGGCTTCACGACACGGCTCCACTCGCGTAACGCCGCGCCAGGGTTGGGCAGCGTCCAGATGACGTGACGCTCGATGACCATGTCGTAGTAGGCGTCGTCGGCGCGGAGGCGCTCGGCATCGCCCTCGGAGAAGTGTGCCCACAGGCGCCGTTCGGCCGCCTTTTGCCGCGCCAGCTCCAGCATGCGCGGCGCGAGGTCGATGCCATCGACGGCATTGCCGAGCTCCGCGAGCAGCAGCGCGAGAAAGCCGGTGCCGCAGCCGATGTCGAGGATGCGTTGGCGGCGGCCGCCGGTGATTTGCCGCAGCGCGGCGATCCAGGCGTCGTGTTGCGCTTGGCTGTGGGCACTATGGTCGGCGCCTTCATCGAAGGTAGGGGCGCGGCCGTCCCAGTGTTGTCGCACGAGTCGCTTCACTTCGAGGTCACGGCTGTCGGTCGTCATGCCGGCTACTTCTCGCCTTCGGGGCCAGGGTGCGATGGAGCATAGCACGGGAGCGGCGCGCGCGGTGGATCACCGGTTGCGGGCGACGATGTAGAGGCCGCGCGGCGACAGCCCCAGCAGGCGCTCCAGCAGTTGCTTGCCGCCCCAACCCAGGCGCGCCCGCAAGGGCAGGCCCCGCAGATCGGCGTGCAGATAGCCGGGCGTGAGGCCCGCGAGGCGACAGAGGCGCCGAAGGCTGCGATTGGTGAAGTAGTTGATGTGGACATTGGGTATCCACAGCGGGAAGCGGCGTTGCGTGAGGCGCCGCACGTCACGGAGGTTCGGAACGGCGATCATGAACACGCCACCGGGCTTCAGGAGGCCCCGAAGCCCGCGGACGGCATCCAACGGTGACACGAGGTGCTCGAGCACGTTGTCCAGCACCACCACATCCCAGCGGCCGGCCTGGGCAGGGTCGGCCGCGACTTGGTCGGCGGTCAACTCAAGCACCTCGATGCCACGGGCACGCGCGAGGCCGGCCTTGTTGGGGACGGGCTCGGCGCCGACGTAGCGCAGTTTGTCGGCGTTCGCCCTTGCCAGCAGCATGCCGAGCTCGCCCCCACCGCAGCCAACGTCGAGCAGCGAGACCGGCTCGGGCGCGCGTCGCACATACGTGGTGATGGCGGCGGCGAAGTAGAAGTGGCCGGGCCGAAACCTTGGCGCCGGGAGACTCGCCGGGTCCCACGGACGGCCGGTGGAAACCGACAGGGTGTGCTGCTCGGGCATGGGATCGGTGACGAACATGAGGCCGCAATCGCCGCAGCGCGCGAAGTGGAACAGCTCGCCCGTGGTGCCAAGGCGAGGCCGCGCCGGCTTCGGCGAGCGTTGACTATCGCAGGCGGGGCACCGCCGGCGCGAGGTGCGCGGACTCACCGCCGCCGGGCTGGGTGGACGAGCATGCATGGAGCTATGCCTTCGATGGTGTTGGGGCCACGCGAGGGATGATAGCGCGTGCGACGAGTGACCGCCCTCGCCGCTGCCGCTGTTTTCGCGCCTATGCCGGGGCGGGAGCCTGGCGGCCCGCGTCGGCGTTTCGCAAGTCGCTCAACGCCTTCAGCCCCTTGCGGGTGTCGCTGGCCGTGCGCGATGGGTCGGAGCGGGCGATGCGTTGCTTGTTCAACCAGTAAACGAACTCCTTATAGTCATGCAGGCTTAGCTTCGTGCGCCGCATGCGGCCCGTCTCGCGGTTGAAGCGGCGCAGCAGCGCGGCCTGCGTGTCGCCGTAGAGGCGCATGGCGACGGCGTCGTCAATGCCGTGCTGGTGCAGGCCCTTGACGGTGCGCTCCTTCGCCACCTCCTCTTCGACGGCCCGCTGCAATGCCTCCTCGACGACGATGCCGAAGAAGAAGTTGAGATGGGCCCGATACTTCTCAGGGCCGAGGGCCGCCTTGAAATGGCTGTCCGTCACGTAACCTGGCAACTCGCCGTGCAGCAGCAGGCGCTCGCGCCCGTTCAGGTCGCCGGCCTCCGGCACGGCCTCCAGCAGGCGCTCGGCCAGCAGGAGCCAATCGAAGGCCTCGCTCGCGATGAGGTATTGATAGGCGCGGTCGCCGTGTGACTCGCTGGTCGAGCCCCAAAGGCCGACGGCTTCGAGCAACGCATCGGCCCAGGGCCGCCCTTGCGCGACGGCGGAGGCGAGATGGTCGATGGCGGGTGGCACGAACGGCGCCGGCAACCGGCCGTCGACGGCGCCGTGGCCGGCCGCGGGCCGCGGGCTTT
>VGZX01000089.1 GCA_016872415.1 SAR202 cluster bacterium
AACAAGGGGCAGGTGGGGCAGATCCTCGTCCTCCAGGCGCTCGACGCCGAGGCCCGGCGGCATTGCCCCGCTCAGGCGGGCATCGCCCTGGTAGATGCGGGGCAGGGTCAGCGTATGCGCCGGGCCGGCGGCCGGGGAAACATCCGGGACCGACCCTGGCCCGAACAGCGCGAGGCTGGCGAGCAGCACGCCAACCACCCCCCATGCCGCACCGATCTCGGACCTTGCGATCATGACCGCGCGCCCCAGAGCCGATATGCCACTCTGCGCCCGGGCGAGGGCCGGTGGGAAGGGCGCATGCAGCCGCGCCTAGGCCCCCTGGCCACCGGCCACTTGCCGGGGCGGGGCCGGGCGCGGCACTGTCGTGGGGTCGGTCTGGGAGATGAGCGCGTGCGCAAGCGGGGCGAACTGGCCGGGTTGGCGCCGGATCGGCTGCGGGCCATGGCGGATGCCGGCCCCGTGGTCGAGGAGTGCTACCGGGTGCTGCGCAAGACCCGGGACAACGTGGTCAGCGAGCTCCTCCGCCATGTGGAGGACTTCCGCGAGTTCGACCACTACCCGGAAGGGGACGTGTTCGACGCCGAAACCCACGCCCAGTACTACTACCATGCCCACGCCCACGCCCATGGCGGCGATCCGAGGCTCGACGAGCACGGGCACTTCCACACCTTCCTGCGCCGACCGGGCATGCCGGCGGACGCGCTCCCCTTGGCCGGGGAGGCGGCGGAGAGCATCGCCCATCTGGTGGCGGTCTCCATCAACCGGGCCGGCTACCCGGTCGCGCTCTTCACCACCAACCGCTGGGTGACGGGGGAGACCTGGTACGGGCCAGCCGATGTCTGCCGCATGCTGCCGCGCTTTGCCATCGACCATGCCCGGCCCTCCTGGCCGGTGAACCGGTGGCTGACGGCCATGCTGAGCCTGTTCGCGCCCGAGGCCGAGGACCTGCTGCTGGCGCGCGACCAGGCGGTGGCGACCCACCGGGCACGGCATCCGACGGATGACGTGTTGGAGGACCGGCGCCTTGAGATCACGGCGCTCGCCCGCATTTCGGTGGAGCAGCGCCTGCGCGACCTGAAGTCACTCCTGGCCGACGCCCGGCAGGAAGTATAGCAACCGCGCAACGGCTGTTGCTTCTTTGCCCGGCTGCCGTTGTGCGGGGTGAGGCACCTCGGCTAGACTGCCGGCCGTCCGCGTCCTCCGGGGAAGCATCCCATGCGCCGCCCTTTGCTCCTGGTCTTGTTGCCGTTGCTGCTGACGGCCTGCCTGCCGCACCTGTCGGGGGTGGTCTACAACGGCACCTACAAGCGCGACGAGATCAAGCAGTTGGCCGACCGGGGCGACCCCTACGCGATGATGGTGCTGGGCGAGTTCTACTACCGCGGCTTCGACGGCCCGAAGGACCTGGACGAGGCGGCCAAGCTCTACGCGGCCTCAGCCAAGAAGGGCAACCCCTTCGCCGGGGAGCGGCTGGCGGCGATGCAGCGCGGCGACACCCACGTCAGCATCGCCCATGACATCTGGCAGCGCTTGGAGTACAGCGCCCGGCCAAGCACCGCGCCCGAGATCGACTAGCGGGCCGCTACAGGGCCAAGGTAACTTGGCCCCGGCGGCCGTCGTAGATCATCAGGAAGTGCCGGAGGAAGGTTCGCCCAAGCAGCAACTTGTGCGATTGGCCCCCGGCGATCAACGAGACACCCGAAAACTTGCCGTGCTGGCAGAAGCCGAACATTGGCGCAACGACTTGCGCCACATACATTCTGACCTCGTGCCTTCCGCCAACCCCTGTGGCCTGCTGCCGGTTTCGAAGACACCGAGTTAGGTGTTTTGATGGAACCGGAGGTGGATCATGGAGCGACGGAGATATACGCGAGAGTTCAAGCTTGAAGCTGTACGGCTGATCCGGGAGCGCGGGGTCAGCGTCGCGCAGGCGTCACGCGACCTGGGCGTGCACGGGACGGTGCTGCGCAACTGGGTGAAGGCGTTTGCGGACGATCCGCGCCATGCCTTTCCGGGCCATGGGCAGATGAAGCCCGAGCAGGCCGAGATCGCGCGGCTGAAGCGCGAAGTGGCGAAGCTGAAGGCCGAGCGGGACATCCTAAAAAAGCCGCGGCCTACTTCGCGAAGGAATCGACGTGAAGTTCGCCTTCATCGCGAAGCACCGGGGGATCTGGCCGGCGGGATGGTTGTGCGGGGCGCTCGGTGTCTCGCGGGGTGGTTTCCATGCTTGGCTGACGCGGCCACGCAGCAGGCGCGCCCGGAGCGATGAAGAGCTGGCCGCGAAGGTGCGGGCAAGCTTCCGTGCGAGCGACCGGACCTACGGCGCCAGGCGGGTATGGCACGATGTGCTCGCCGACGGCGTGTCGTGCGGGCTGCATCGGATCGAACGGTTGATGCGGCTCCAGGCTCTCAGGGCCCGCCCGCGACGGCGGCGCCGGCCGCCCAACGTGGGTGAGCGGCCGGCGAACGCCGTCGCTGCCAACGTACTCGACCGCGCCTTCGAGGCCCCGGCTCCCAACCGCAAATGGATCGCGGACTTCACGTACATCTGGACGGCCGAGGGCTGGCTCTACGTGGCGGCCGTCATCGACCTCTTCTCCCGGCGCGTCGTCGGCTGGTCGATGAGCGCGACGATGACGGCGCAGCTCGTCACCGATGCGCTGATGATGGCGATCTGGCGACGGGGCAAGCCCGACGCGCTGCTGCACCACTCCGATCGCGGCAGCCAGTACACCAGCGAGCCGTTCCAGCGGCTGATGGCCGATCACGGCGTCATCTGCTCCATGAGCCGTTCGGGCAACGTCTGGGACAACGCGGCGATGGAGAGCTTCTTCTCGTCGCTCAAGACGGAGCGGACGGCGCGCAAGACGTACCGGACACGAGACGAGGCCAAGGCCGACGTGTTCGACTACATCGAGCGCTTCTACAATGCCAAACGCAGGCACTCGACAGTCGGTTATATGAGCCCCATGGAGTTCGAGATGCAGGCCGGATTAGCTTAAGCGGGTGTCAACCGAACCGGCAGCAGGCCACAAGAGCGTTCCCCACGCCTGGATGCTGCTGACCCACACCCACTGGGATCACATCAACGGCTTTCCGTTCTTCGCTCCCGCCTTTTCTAAGACACACTCGTTCGACATCATGGCCGGACACCTGTCGGACCGTGGCGGCGTCAAGGGAGTGCTGTCCAGCCAGATG
>VGZX01000090.1 GCA_016872415.1 SAR202 cluster bacterium
TTCCAGCCGCTTCTCGCCCTTGCGGATCTGCGCCAGCGAGGCAAGTTCCAGCAACTCGGCCTGGGTGGGGGAGGGCGTGGCGGTGGACGGAATGTGTGTCTCCGGCCGCGTCGGCACATGGGCCGTGTCGCGGATCGGCTCGACGGGAATGGAACCGCAGCCGGCCAGCGCGAGCAAGGCGACCCCGGCCAGAAGACCCGTCAGGGCGCCCCGCAGCGACAGGCGGGCGCCGCCAATGCGCGATGAAACGGTTCCTACGGATGCCATCCTAGCCACGCCCTTGCCGCCACAGCGCGGGAAACGGCCAGTCCGCCGCCCCCGGCGATTCGCGACCTGCATCCCGTCGGGGAAGGTGCGCGAAAGAGGGGGCGGGGTCAAGCAAAAGCCGGTTCGTCGGGCCGGGCGAGGCGATCCGGCGGTCAGCGTCACCCCCACCCCAGCGCTCCCCCTTGCGGGCAGGGGAATCGCATATGGGGAAGGGGGAGTTGCGGCGCAGGAAGTAAAAGATTCTGAAGGTGTCTCTGCCGCGAGGAGACGCCGATGGATCGCTTTCACGAGTGCTTTGGCGACATTCCCGATCCGCGCGCCGACAACGCCCAGCACGACCTGGTCGAAATGCTGTTTATCGCCCTGCTGGCGAGCCTGTGCGGCGCCCGGGGCTGTTCGGACATGGCCGAGTTCGGCGCGGCCAAGGAGGCGTTGCTGCGCCAGATGCTGACGCTGCGCCACGGGGTGCCGAGCCACGATACCTTCTCGCGCGTCTTCCGCCTGCTCGATCCGGTGGCCTTCGAGACAGCGTTCCGGCGCTTCATGGCAGCCTTCGCCGAGGGGGCGCGGATCGCCCGGCCGCGAGGCGTGGTGGCGCTCGACGGCAAGGCCCTGCGGCACGCCTACGAGCGCGGCGCCAGCCACATGCCACAGGTCATGGTGTCGGCCTGGGGGGCAGCCACCCGCATGACGCTGGCCAGTATGTTGGCGGCGGACGGCAACGAAGCCGCGGCGGCGCTGCGGCTGGTCGAACTGCTGCAGTTGAAGGGGTGCGTGGTCACCGCCGACGCACTGCATTGCCACCGCGCGATGGCCAAGGCCGTGCGCGAGCGCGGCGGCGACTACGCGTTCGCCCTCAAGGCCAACCAGCCGGCCCTGCTGCGCGATGCCGAGGCAGCGCTGGCCGCCGAGCCGACGGCAGCCACGGCACAGACCGCCGGGCGCGCGCACGATCGTGACGAGGTCAGGATCGCCACCGTCAGTGCCGCACCGCACATGGCCGTCGCCCACGACTTCCCCGGCCTCGCCGCCGTCGCCCGCGTCGAGAGCCGGCGCGGCGACGAGCCGACGGTGGTCCGCACCTACCTGCTGTCGCGGCGCTTCGCGCCTGCTCGCCTGCTCGACATCGTGCGCGCCCATTGGGACATCGAAAACGGCCTGCACTGGACACTCGACGTCAGCCTCGACGAAGACGGCGCCCGCAACCGCAAGGACAACGGACCCGCCAACCTCGACGTCCTCAGACGCCTCGCACTCAACATCGCCCGCGCCCACCCCGACGCCAGAACCTCGCTGCGACGAAAACTCCTGCGCGCCGGCTGGGACGACGCCTTCCTCTTCGACCTCATCCGCCATATGCGATAGCCCTGCCCGCGAGGGGAAGGGTTACCGGGCGGCGCCGTCGAAGCCCTCCCCCCTTGCGGGGGAGGGTTGGGTGGGAGGTGGCGCGCCCGCCCGCCGGGAGTCGCCACGCGCGCCCGCCCGCGCTACAACGCCGCCGCTGGGCGGGGGACGATGGACACGACACCGCAGCGACTGGCGGACAACGGCACGGCCGCGAACAACACCACGACCGCGAACAACGGCACGCGGGACGGGGCGGCGCGCCCGCGCATCCTCGTCATCAAGCTCGGCGCGCTGGGCGATGTGGTGCAGGCGACGGGGCCCTTCGCGGCCATCCGCGCGCATCACCCGGACGCGCACATCACCCTGCTGACCACCCCGCCCTGGGCCGGGCTGCTGGCCCTGAGCGGCTGGTTCGACGCCATCGACACCGGCGGGCGGCCGCGCAAATACAGCCCGCGCGAATGGCGCCGCCTGCTCGGCTTCCTCGCCCGCAACCGCTTCGACCGCGTCTACGACCTGCAGACGGCCGACCGCTCGACGCTGTGCTTCTGGCTGATGGCGCTGCTGCACCCGCTGCATGTGCCGCAATGGAACGGCATCGCGCGCCTCGGCTCGCACCGCCACACCAACCCCGCGCGCGACGCGATGCACACGATCGAGCGCCAGGCCGAGCAGCTCGCCGTCGCCGGCATCGGGGCGGTGCCGCCGCCCTCGCTCGATTTCGTGCGCGAGGGGATGGCGAAGGGCCCGGAGGATTTCGGCCTCGCCCGCCCCTACGCGCTGCTCGCCGCCGGCGGCGCGCCGCACCGCCCGGACAAGCGCTGGCCGCTCGGCCACTGGACGCGCCTCGCCCGCGCGCTGGCCGAGCGCGGCGTGCAGCCGGTGCTGACCGGAACGAAGGCCGAGGCCCAGGCCAACGCCACCATCGCCGCCTTCTGCCCGGCGGCGCGCGACCTCACCGGCGACACCAGCCTCGCCGACCTCGTGCGTCTGGCGCGCGGCGCCGCAATCGCCATCGGCAACGACACCGGCCCAATGCACCTCGCCGCCGTCGCCGGCGCCCCCTGCGTGGTGCTCTACTCCAGCGCCTCCGACCCGGCGCTCTGCGCCCAGCGCGGGCCGCGCGTCACCATCCTGCGGCGGGAGAGGCTGGATGAATTGGGGGTGGAGGAGGTGATGGGGGTGGTGGAGGGAATACTTACGGGATCACTCGCTCACCGGGATTGAAGCAAACTGCGTAAGCCATCTTCGATTTTGTCGAGCGCGTCAGGCCCGGAAGCGGTGAGGCCCTCTTTTTCAGCGGTCGCGCGAAGCTTCGAAATTTTGGTGTCGATGGTATCGCCCTGTATACCCTCGGCGAAAATGGCGAT
>VGZX01000091.1 GCA_016872415.1 SAR202 cluster bacterium
CATTTCGCCGCGTGGGAAGACGGGCCACGCACCGTGCCGCTCGCGGCGCCCCAAACGGCGTGCGCGCCGCACGGACGTTCGCTACCATGGAGCCATGACGACTCGCAATACGCGCATGCGCGACCTGCTGGCCCTCTCGATGGCGAACCCCACGGAGCCGCGCATCGACGCCGCGCTGGCGCTCTACAAGCAGGCCGGCTGGGAGCTTATGGGCTACACCGCCGACGACACGCTCGTCGGCGTGCTGGGCATCGAGGTGACCGACTACGGCCGCGGCACGATCCGGCACATCGCCGTCGACCCCGCGTACCGCCGGCGGGGCATCGCCGCGACCATGATCCAGCTCGCCATGCACAACCTCCGCATCCAGCACCTGCGCGCGGAGGCCGGCGCCGATGCCGTCGGCTTCTTCCGCCGCCTGGGCTGCGAGGTCGTCAGCCTCGGCGTGGGCGACGACGGCGTCGAGCGTTTCTCCTGCGCCTGGTCGCCCACGTAACCGGCGCGCGACCGGCGCCGGCCGCGCCACGTCATGCGAGCGTGACCGGGCGCGACGCGCGGGCGAGGATGGCGCCGCCGCTGTCGGCCAGGATGCCGATGGTGGACGTGGTGCCGATGTCGAGGCCCAGGGTGAGCGCCATCGGTCAGCGCAGGCGGCGGACCGCGTCCATGAAGCGCAGCACGCGGAGGCCGTCCACCGGGTTCCACGTCACGCCGCCGATCTTGAAGTGCGTGCCGACGACGCAGCCGTCGGCGGTCCGCAGGATGCCCGCGACGGTGTCGATGGTGACGCCGGTGTTGGCGAGCACGGGCACGTCGCCCACTGCGCGCTTCACGCGCTCCAGGTCCGACTGGTCGACTCCCTGGCCGGTCATGGGGCCGGAGACGCAGATGGCGTCGGCCAGCGACGAGAAGACGGCGCTCTTGGCGCGCACCTCCACGGGGCGGCTGTCGAGCGGCGTGGCGAATTCGGCGTTGACGTTGAACAGCAGCGTGAGGTCGTGGCGGCCCAGGGCGGCGCGCAGCCGCAGCGCGCCCGCGCCGTCGGGCGCCCAGCTGCCCATGTCGGAAGCGTAGACGCCGGTGAAGATCTCGCGGGCGAACGCGGCGCCCGTGGCGCACGCCAGCGCGACGGTGGCGACCGGGTCCCACAGGTAGTTGACGCCGAACGGCACGCGCAGCGCCGGCTTGAGCGTGGCGACGACCGCGGCCATGGCGGCCAGCGACTCGGGCGTGGCCTTCAGCAGGTAGGGGCGGTCGTGCTCGTTGCCGAACAGCACGGCGTCGATGCCGCCGGCGGCGTCGTGGCCGGGAGCGCCGGGCAGCGCGCGCAGGTGGACCATGCCGATGATGGGCTTGCGAAGCGTGACGCCGCCAAGGTCCATGGCCGCCTCCACCGGACGGGTGTGGGAGGGACGATACACCGGCGGCGGCCGGCGCGGTAACCTGGACGGCGATGAAACGGATGCGCGAGGCGGCGCGCGCGTTGCGCCGCGAGGTGCGCGTTTGGCGGCTGGTGGCGCGGCACCCCCGCACGCCGCTGGCGGCGAGGCTGCTGCTGGCGTTCGCCGTGGGCTATGCGCTGCTGCCCTTCGACCTGGTGCCGGACTTCGTGCCGGTGCTGGGCGTGCTGGACGACGTGCTGCTGGTGGGCGGGCCGCTGTTGCTGGCGCTGCGCCTGGTGCCGCGCGACGTGATCGCCGAGTGCCGCGGCCGCGCGTGAGACGCGCCCCGGCGCTAGCGTCGGCTAGCCGATCTCCAGCTCGATGTCGATGGGGCAGTGGTCGGAGCCCTGCACCTCCGGGTAGATGCGCGCGCCCTTCACCGCGTGCTTGAACGCCTCGTTCACGAAGAAATAGTCGATGCGCCAGCCGACGTTGCGGGCGCGCGCGCCGGTCAGCATGTCCCACCAGGTATACATGCCGGGCTGGTCGTTGAACATGCGGAACGTGTCGACGTAGCCGTGCGCGATGAACTTGTCCATCCACGCGCGCTCCTCCGGCAGGAAGCCGCTGACCTTCGAGTTCTCCTTCGGCCGGGCAATGTCGATCTCCTTGTGCGCCGTGTTCACGTCGCCGCACACCACCACGTTGCGGCCCTGGGCCACCATGTTATCGGCGTACTCCAGAAAGGCATCGTAGAAGCGCATCTTGTAGTCCAGCCGCTGCTCCGATTGCTTGCCGTTCGGGTAGTAGATGTTCAGCAGCACGAAGTCGCCGTAGTCGGCCACCAGCGTCCGGCCCTCGTCGTCGAACTCCGGCAGCCCCATGCCCGCCTGCACGCCGCGGGGCGGCACGCGGCTGTAGATGGCGACGCCACTGTAGCCCTTCTTCGTCGCCGCCGACGCGAAGAACGACTGGTAGCCGTCGATCGTCGCCAGCTCCCTCGGCAGCTGCGACTGCTCGGCCTTCGTCTCCTGAATGCAGACGACGTCGGCGTCCATGACCTTGAACCAGTCGAGGAAGCCTTTTTTGTGGACCGCGCGGATGCCGTTGACGTTCCACGAGACGAGACGGAGCCGTGCCATGTGACGAGCCTCGGTGCGGGCGGCGTTCGCGGCGCAGTTTACGCCCCGCGCGCCACGGGCGCCACCGCGCACATGCCGCGCATGTGCCGGCTCCGGCTCGCGGCCGGGGCGGGCCGTCGATGCCTAGGAGGAGGCCTCGCGGGCGGGCTGGGCGTGGCCGGCGGCTCCAGCGGGCGACCCACCGCGCGATGGCAGCAGCACGAACGCCGCCGTGAGCGCCACCCAGCCGCCGCCGAACAGCCACCCGCCCACCACGTCGGACGGCCAATGCTCGCCGGAGGCGACGCGAGC
>VGZX01000092.1 GCA_016872415.1 SAR202 cluster bacterium
CGAGGCGCCGCGCCAGCCGCGCGCCGCGCGACAGCCCGCCGCGGCAAAGACGGCCGACGCCGCGCCCGCGAAGCGCGTGGCCCAGGGGCCGGCGCGCCTCCAAGCGCGCTACCAGGGCGATGTGAAGCAGGCGCTGATGCGGGAGTTCGGCTACACGAGCCCGATGCAGGCGCCGGAGATCAAGAAGATCGTGCTGAACATGGGCCTCGGCGGCGAGGCGGCCAGCAACAGCCAAGCGGTGGACCGGGGCGCGGAGCAGCTGGGCAAGATATCCGGCCAGAAGGCCGTGGTGACGAAGGCGAAGAAGTCCGTCGCCAATTTCAAGCTGCGCGAGGGCCAACCCATTGGCGCCATGGTGACGCTGCGCGGCCGGCGCATGTATGAATTCCTCGACCGCATGATCGCGGTGGCGATGCCGCGCATCCGCGACTTCCGGGGCGTTCCGCGCAACGCGTTCGACGGGCAGGGCAACTACGCGCTGGGCCTGCGCGAGCAGACGATCTTCCCCGAGGTGGACTTCGGCTCGGTGGACCGCGTCCGCGGCTTTCAAGTGGTGATCACGACGACCGCGAGGTCCGACCGCGAGGGCTTCCGGTTGTTGGAGTTGATGGGCATGCCCTTCGCGCGTGAAGGGCAAGCCCGCTAGCACCCGCGAGGGCGGAAGGGTAACGATAAGAGGTAGCAGTGGCAAAGACAAGCTCGATCGCCAAGTGGAAGCGCACCCCGAAGTTCTCGACTCGCGCGAAGAACCGCTGCCAACGCTGCGGTCGCCCGCGGGCCTACTATCGGTACTTTGGCTTGTGCCGCTTGTGCCTGCGTCAGCTGGCGCTGCAAGGGCAGCTGCCGGGCGTCCGCAAGGCGAGCTGGTAGGAGATAGGCAATATGCCGGTTTCTGACCCCATCGGAGACATGTTGACGCGCGTCCGCAACGCGCAGCTCGTGCGGCACTCGGCCGTGGAGATGCCGTCATCCAAGGCTCGCGTGGCCGTGGCCGACATCCTGAAGCGTGAAGGCTTCATCCAAGACTACGAGGTCGCCCGCAAGCGCCCGCAAGGCCAGCTGCGCCTCCGCCTGCGCTACACCGACCGCCGCGAGCCGGCGATCAGCGGGTTGCGCCGCGTGAGCAAGCCGGGGCTGCGCGTGCACTTGCAGAAGGGCGAGGTGCCGCGCGCGTTCGGCGGCATCGGCATCGCCATCGTCTCCACGTCGCAGGGCGTGATGACCGGTAAGGAAGCGCTCGAGAAGAAGATCGGCGGCGAACTTTGGGCATACGTGTGGTAGGGAGCTAGACCGTGTCGCGTATCGGTAACAAACCAATTCCCGTCCCCGCCGGCGTCACCGTGAGCATCCAAGATGGCACGGTGGCCGTGAAGGGCAAGAGCGCCGAGCTCAAGCACGAGGTCAACCCCGGCATCACCGTGAAGGTGGCCGATGGGCAGATCGTGGTGGAGCGCGCCAGCGACGAGCGCGAGCACCGCGCGCTGCACGGCCTGACGCGCGCCTTGGTGGCGAACATGGTCACCGGCGTCACCACGGGCTTCACGCGCTCGCTCGACATCGTGGGCTACCGTGTCGCGCAGCAGGGTTCCGGCGTCAACCTGCAGATCGGGTTCAGCCACCCGGTGGTGGTGCAGCCGAAGCCGGGCACGCGCATCGAGGTGGAAGGCCAGAACAAGATTCACGTGCGCGGCGCGGACAAGCAACTGGTGGGGCAGATGGCGGCGGAGATCCGACGCATCCGCCCGCCGGACTCGTACAAGGGCAAGGGTATCCGCTACACCGGCGAGCAAGTGCGCTTGAAGCCGGGTAAGGCCGCGGGCAAGAGGGCGTAACGACATGGCAGCGAAGAGTCCGTGGGCCGCGCGCAAGGCGCGCCACCGCAGGGTGCGTAAGCACGTGTCCGGCACGACCGAGCGCCCGCGCTTGGCCGTGTTCCGCAGCGCGCGTTTCACCTACGCGCAGGTTATCGACGACACGAAGGGCCACACGCTGGCGGCCGCCAGCTCGAAGGAAGTGGAGAGCCCCGAGGTGGTGAAAGCCGAGGCGGCGCGGCAGGTCGGCAAGCTGTTGGCCCAGCGGGCCAAGGCGGCCGGCATTAGCGCCGTGGTGTTCGACCGTGGCGGCTATCTCTACCACGGTCGCGTGAAGCAAGTGGCCGAGGGAGCGCGAGAGGAGGGCCTACGGTTTTGACGTTCTCCAACATGTATGAGCGAGACTCGGAAGGGTCCTCCGAATACCAAGAGAAGGTCGTGCAGATCCGCCGCGTCGCCAAGGTGGTCAAGGGCGGCCGGCATATGACGTTCAACGCGATGGTGGTGGTGGGCGACGGCCGCGGCCGCGTCGGCGCCGCGCTGGGCAAGGGCATGGCCGTGCCCGACGCCGTGCGCCAGGGCACGAATGTCGCCCGGAAGCACCTCATCACCGTGCCCTTGAAGGGCAACACCATCCCGCACGCCGTCACGTCGAACTTCGGCGCCTCCAGCGTGCTGCTCAAGCCGGCGCCCACCGGAGCCGGCATCATCGCCGGCGGCGCGGTGCGCGCGGTGATGGAGGCGGTGGGCGTGAAGGACGTGGTGGCGAAGGCCCTGGGCAGCCGCAACCCCATCAACCTGGTGAAGGCCACATTGGCGGGGCTGTCGCAGCTGAAGGGCGACCGCTCCGTGGCGGAGAACGCCGCGCCGTTGCCGCCGACGATGGAGGAGCGCCGCGAGCGCCGCCGCGAGGAGCGCCGTGGCCGTGGCGGCGACCGTGGTGACCGCGGTGGCGACCGCCGGCCGCGAGGCCCACGGCCACCGGCGGGAGCGCCATCGG
>VGZX01000093.1 GCA_016872415.1 SAR202 cluster bacterium
ATCCTGGGGCTGGAGCAGGTCCCAAGGGTTCGGCTGTTCGCCGATTAAAGTGGTACGTGAGCTGGGTTTAGAACGTCGTGAGACAGTTCGGTCCCTATCTGCCGTGGGTGTTGGAGACTTGAGAGGATTTGTCCCTAGTACGAGAGGACCGGGATGAACATACCTCTGGTGCACCGGTTGTCACGCCAGTGGCACAGCCGGGTAGCTAAGTATGGACAAGATAACCGCTGAAAGCATCTAAGCGGGAAACTTACCTCAAAACCAGGTCTCCCTATCAGGGTCGTGCAAGACCAGCACGTTGATAGGCCGGATGTGGAAACGCGGCAACGCGCGAAGCTGACCGGTCCTAATCACCCGATCGGCTCGAAATCACCGCGACAGCGAAAGCCGTCGCAGCCATGCATGGAAATCATCCACAGACCCAAGACGCACACAACGAACACACACCAGAACCACACATCACCCTGCTCAACTCAGAACAGGGTGGATTGGACAACCTGGTGGCTTTGGCGGGGAGCCCGCACCCGATCCCATCCCGAACTCGGCCGTGAAAATCCCCAGCGCCCATGGTACTGTGTCTCAAGGCACGGGAGAGTAGGTCGCCGCCAGGTCCTCCAATCCACCCTCACAACCCATACCACCGCGGGGTGGAGCAGCCCGGTAGCTCGTCAGGCTCATAACCTGAAGGTCACAGGTTCAAATCCTGTCCCCGCAACCAAATTCGCCCGCTAACTCAAAAGGTTAGCGGGCGTTTTGGTTTTTGGCCAAGGCCCATCCACCGCCGTGTCAACACTGTGTCAACAAAGGCGATGCGCCGAATGGCGCCGCGCGACGCGACTCCGCGCCGGCTCGCGCGTCGCATTCGAGTTGCTATCGCCGCGCACCGACGCCGTCATGGCAGCAGCCAAGACGGAGTTCGCCATGAAGACCAATGCCAAGGCTCTCGACGCCTTCATCGCCCGCAAGACCGAGATCGACGCCATGCTGGCGCGGCTCGCCGCGCTCTCCGACGAGCACTTCGGCTACGCGCCGGATGAGATCGACTGGGGCCATGTCGGCACGCTCGCCCATTACGCCGAGACGTTGAAGCGCATCACCGATGCGGCGTTCCGCGAGGGCGAGCACGCCGCCTGATCAGATGCCCTTCGACGACGCGATGCGCACCACCGAGACGCGTCCGGGCATCGTCGCCGCGATGCGCCGTTCGAGATCGGCCAGCGCCGTCGCCATCTCGGCATCGGTCGCGTAGCTGACCCGCTTGCCCTCGTATTCGACGGTACGCACGCCCTTGTAGCGCGCCTCCATCAGCGCGCTACGCCAGGCGGTGAGTTTGGCGAGATCGGTCATCACGCGCCCGGATTGGCGAACCAGCCGCGATGGTCGACGAAGCCCGCCCCGAAATCCAGGATGACGCGGATCTCCACGCCGTCCACGTCCCAGCCCGAGCGGCTCTCGACCTGCGGCCCCTGGCTGCCCGAGAGATAGGCGAACTCGAGGCCGTCGATCTCGGCGGGATCGGCGGTGACGTACCAGCGCGTAGCCGAGGAAAGACGCGGCTCCACGACCAGCGAAAGCGATCCCGAGAACGGGTTCACGTCTGCGGCCGTCGCGGGCGCGATGGTGGCGAGCCACTTCTCGGCGGCCGTCTCCAGTGCTGGCGGCACCAGCAGATACTTCGGCGTGACGCGGATCGTGCGGTCCTCGATGCCCTTTTGGGTGCGCAAGCTGAGCCGTGCCGCCGACAGCGTCGTGTCGGAGATCGCGGCACCGGTGCCCGCCTTGTTGCCGTGGTCGGCATGGAACAGCGTCTTGTTGTCGGAGAGCTTCGGCCCGTTGCCGGTGTTCGCCTCCAGCAGATCGACGAGGATGCGCGCCTCGGTCTCGGCCGCACCCTGGCCCATGCGTCGGGCAAGGTCGGAGAAGGCGCCGAGATCGTCGTTGACCAGCACCTGCCGGGTGATGCCGATCTTGCGCGCCCAGGTCTCGACCTTGTAGGCCTCGCGCGCCTCGGCCATCGTGCCGGCCTTGATCTCGCCGTGCTCGTTGAGCTTCTCCAAGAGCGGCGCTTCGCCGAGCATGATTTTGTTCACCGCTCGGAAGTCGCGCGCCGAAGTCTGACGGCCAAGGCGGCGGACGCCGGAGGGTGCCGCCTGATAGGCATCGCGCAAGACCCGACCGACCGTATCGCCGAGGATGATCGGGAAGTCCGAGGTCGTGTGCAGCGCGCGCGTGATCAACGTTGCCGGCGACAGGCCGAGCGTGCTCTCGCCGCGCAGCGTCAGCAGTTCCTTGGCCATGTCGATCGGCGTGGCATAGGCGTAGCGTCGGGCCGGTTCGGACAGCTCGTGCCGGGGATTGATGCGGGCATAGAGCGCCTCGCCCATCTGCCGGGCCCGCAGCGCCGGTTCGTCCTGGCTGTCGCCCATCTCGACGCGCACCTGCTCGGTGCGGATCGCGGGTGCGCTCCGCTTGGCCAGAGCCTCGAAGGCGGCGCGTCGCGCCCCGTCGGCATCGGTGTTGCCGTCGATCTGTCCGTCGATCCAAGCCTGATCGAGGCCGGCGACTCGGGCAATCGAGCGAATCTCGGCGTTGATGGCGGCGCGGGTCAGGGTCTCGGGCGGGTTAGTGGCCTCGGTGGTGGTGTCGGTCATGTGTGTCTCCATGCGAATCTTGGCGCCGGGATCGGCGGGTGTGGGCACCAGGGAAATCTCGTGCGGGGTCCAGCGCACGGCGGTCAGCACTCGCGCGCCGTTCTCCTTGCTCTCGGCCCATTCCTCG
>VGZX01000094.1 GCA_016872415.1 SAR202 cluster bacterium
CGGGCACCGCTCCAACCGGGTCCGGTGGCAGCACCATGCCGCCGCGTCGCCGCAGCCCCTCCTCGCGCAGCAGTATCTCCTGGCGCAGCAGGCGCGATGGCGCGACGCCCATGACGCCGAAGAATGACCCATCGGGTATGCGTACACCCGGCAGCTCCGCCGATATGGCGCAGCCGTCCTTGATCGTCCACTTGGCGAGGAAATGGCCGTCGAACAGGTCGCGCAGCAGCCCGAACCCTGGAGCGATGGTGGTGAAGCCGAACGAGCCCGGCCGCATCTCCCGCAGCTCCACCTCCAGCAGGTCGCCGGGCTCCGCGCCCCGCACGTGCACGGGGCCCGTCAGCGGGTGCACGCGGCCCGTCTGGAGGCCCTTGAGATCGGATGACTTGGAGCGCGGCGTTATCTGGCCGTCCATCGTGTCGCGCGTGTCCAGCTCCAGCTCCTCGCCCGGCGCGATCTCCACCGCCGGCGGAATATCCGGATGCCACCGGTTGTGGCCCTTGGATGGCTCCTCGGCGCAGGTCTTCGAAAGGTCCGGCCTGATGCTCTTCATGCCGCTGCCCTCCATTTGGCGCCTCCGGCGTGCGTGCGCGGATGCAACGCTGTTTACGCCCTTGGCTCGTCGAACGCAAGCGCCACGAGCCTGTCCATCAGCGCGGGGCGGCCTCCACGGCGCGCTTGGCGGCAAGCAGCGTGTTCGTCAGCAGCATGGCGATGGTCATGGGGCCGACGCCGCCGGGCACCGGGCTGATGGCGCCCGCCTTCGCCGCGACCGGCTCGAAATCCACGTCGCCCGCGATGCGATAGCCGGACTTCTTCGCCGGGTCGTCCACGCGCGTGGTGCCCACGTCGATCACGACGGCGCCGGGGCGCACCATGTCGGCTTTGACGTAGCCGGGCACGCCCATCGCCGCCACCAGGATGTCGGCCTGGCGTGTGATGGCGGCCACGTCCCGCGTGCCGGTGTGGCACACCGTCACCGTGGCGTTGGCGCCGGGCGCCTTCTGCACCAGCAACGCCGCCAGCGGCTTGCCCACGAGGTTGCTGCGCCCCAGGATGACCACGTGCTTGCCGCTCGGGTCGTTGTTCGTGCGGACGAGCAGCGTTTGCACGCCCAGCGGCGTCGCCGGGACGAACGTGCGGAGGCCGCCGAGCAGCCGCCCGGCGTTGACCGGGTGCAACCCGTCGACGTCCTTGTCGGGGTCAATCGTGAGGATGATCGCCCGCTCGTCGATTTGCCGGGGCAACGGTAACTGCACTAGGATGCCGTGGAACCGGGGGTCGGCGTTGAGCCGACGCACGACCGCCGCGAGCTTCGCCTGCGGTGTCGTGGCCGGCAGCGTGATGACCTCGGAGAACATGCCCACCTCCTCGCACGCCTTGGCCTTGTTCCGCACGTAGACGGCCGAGGCGGGGTCGTCGCCGACGAGCACCGCCGCGAGCCCCGGCGTGACGCGGTGAGAGGCCTTCAACGCCGCGACGTCGCGGGCAACGTCCGCGCGCACCTCGGCGGCGATCTGCTTACCGTCGATGATGGTGGCAGCCACGACGACACCTCGAAAGAGAAGTTGGGGTAGGGCGATGATAGCAAAGGGGGAGCCACGCATGGCCGCCCGCGGTCCGGCCGTGGGCGGGCGCCGGCGGCGGCACTGCGGCGTCGAGGGGCGCCCAGCAGGCCGGCCCGTCGCCTCCCAGTCGGCGAGTGCGCCTCTGTGCCGGCGCGGTCCGTGTGCAGCCGTGGGCTGGAAGACGATGTACACTAGCGCGCCGAGCATACTCCTGGAGTGATGCGCATGGCGTGGCGGCAGTCGACGGCCAGCAAGCCCCGGGTGGTCATCATCGGCGCGGGGTTCGCCGGGCTGCACGCGGCGCGCGCGCTGGCGAGGGCGCCGGTGCGGGTTACGCTCATCGACCGCCACAACTATCACACCTTCTCGCCGCTGCTGTATTAGGTGGCCGCGGCCGAGCTCGACGTCGACCAGGTCGTGACGCCGGTGCGGGCGACGTTGCGAAAGCAACGAAACGACCACTTCATGCTTGGCGAGGTCACCGGCATCTACCTTGCTGGGCGCGCCGTGACCGTCGCGGGGCAGCGCATCGGCTACGACTACCTCATACTGGCGAACGCCACCACCTCCGCCTTCATGGGCACGCCGGGCGCCGCCGAGCACGCCTTCCCCCTGCGGACGCTGGACGAATCGCTGGCGCTGCGGAGCCACATGCTGGAGCGATTCGAGCAGGCTTCGCTCGCGGCTTCGGTCGAGGAGCGTCGCCGGCACCTCACCTTCATGATCGTGGGCGGCGGGCCCACCGGCGTCGAGTTCGCCGGCGCCCTGTCGGAGTTAGTGCGCGGCCCCCTGACGAAGGACTTCGACAACTTGAACCTGCGCGACGTGCGCATCGTGCTGCTCGAAAGCCACGACCGCATCCTGGCGCACTTGCCCGATCCGGGGTTGAGCGCCTACGCCGCGAAGCGCCTGACCAAAATGGGCATTGAGGTGCGAACGAGCTCACGAGTCCAGGCGGTCGAGCCCGGCGTCGTGACGCTGAAGGACGGCACGCGCATCGAGATCGGCACCACGGTGTGGACAGCCGGCGTCGAGGCCAGGCCGCTGGCGAAAGAATGCGGGCTGCCGGTGAACATGC
>VGZX01000095.1 GCA_016872415.1 SAR202 cluster bacterium
ACCGGGCTCGGCCACGCGCGGCCGCGCGGGCGGGTCGCCGTCGGGGCGCAGGCCCATGTCCTCCGGCTCGCGGCGCAAGAGCAGCAGCGACGACGGCACGATGATCGCCACGCCGACGAGGCCCAGGGTGGCCCACGCGCCGCGCCAGCCGAGCTGGTCGATGAGCAGCTGCGTGAGCGGGAACGCGACGATGAGCGTCGTCGGCACGCCAAGGTACATCAGCGCCATGGCGCGGGTGCGCCGGCGGACGAACCACTTCGCCACGATGGCCGAGGTGTAGATGTTGGCGCTGCCCTGCATGCCGAGCAGGCCGATGACGCCGAAGATGAAGATGAGCTGCCATTCGGCGCTGACGAAGCCGAGGGAGGCGACGAGCGCGGCGCCGATGCCGCCGAACAGCGCCAGGACGAAGCGCGGGCCGCGCACGTCGAGCAGGCGGCCGATGTAGATGCCGCCGAGCGCGCCGCCGTAGAGCCGGGCGGTCGATGCCCAGCCGAAGAACGCGCGGTCGAACCCCAGCTCGTCGCGCATGGGCGAGATGAAGAAGCCGAAGTTGGCGCCGCCCATGGAGAGCGTCCAACCGCCGACGACCGCCATGACGCCGGCGATGACCCAGCCATAGAAGAAACGGGGTCCGCGGCGGGTGCTGACTCCCACGTCGCCGAGCCTCGGGGTGGAGGTGCCCGGCCTCGCCGGGGTGTGCAGGGTAGTGTACGCCGCGAGAGGGCGCCGAGGCGAGGCGGGCCACGGACGCACCACGGCCCGCTCGTGCGTGCATGCGCGAGCGGGCCGTGACAGCGTGCGCGACTCCCGCTAGCGCGGGTAAATGAGTTGTTCGTCCTCGTCGGGCTTCTTGCGTTGCCAGTCGCCCCAGGTCTGGATGCCGCGCGCGTGCGTGGACACCAGCTTGCGCCACTCCATGATCACGTAGTCGGGCTTGAACAGGCGCTCGCGGCGCCACCAGCCCTCGTTCTGGTAGCTGTGGAACGAGTGCTTGCGGCCGAACGCGTCGAAGTTGTTGAAGCCCTCCGGCTCCACGCCGGGCCGCTGGAACACCAGCGGGCCCCACAGCTTCTCCGTCTCCTCGTAGAACTTCCGCTCCTCGACCTCATCCTCCACGTACTGCGACTGGATGATGGTGTACATGTGGTATTCGTCGTCGATGGGCACGTACCACTCGAAGTGGATCATGCCGGTGTTCGGGAACGGGTCGACCTCCAGGCCGCACGGCAGGTAGACGCCGACCCAGATGGGGAACAGCTCGCCGGCCACGACGGCGGGCGCGTCCTCCGGATAGTTGGCGGCGCGCACCTTCACGCCCTCCACCTCGGCCTCGAAGACAGAAATGTCGTCTTGCTTGATGATGCCCTTCGGCCCGTTGGGAATGTCGACCGTCTTGACGATGTCCTTGGTCGTGGGGTAGGTGCTCAACGGCACGGCCAGGGGCGAATGCTTGAACAGCTCGGCGAAGCGATGGCCGTAGATGTGGGCGGCGTCGAAGCCGTTCTCGGCCGCCACGCGCCAGTTGCACTTGATCTTGATGCGCGCCAGCGGCTTGAAGGCCAGCTTCTTGTTGTGGAACTTCGGCTGGATGTCGGTGTCCGGCGGCGGCGGGTCGCCATCGCCGATGAACACGAACACGACCTTGTTCAGCTCGTGCGTGGGATAGGCGCGCAGCTTCAGCTTGCCGACGATGGCGCTGTTGGCCTCCGTCAGCACTTGCACCAGCTTGCCGTCGCGCACGTCGTAGGTGAAGCCGTGGAACCAGCAGGTGACCGTGTTCTTGGTGTAGCACTCCGGCCGGTCGGAGAAGGCGATGCCACGGTGCGCGCAGCGGTCCTCGATGCCGTGGACCTTGCCATCGGCGCGCTTGAAGATGATGCGCTCGCCGCAGATCGTCTCCGCGCGCGTCTCGCCTTCCGCCAGCTCCTCGCTGAAGAACGCCGGATACCAGTGGTTGCGGAGGCCGAGGTCGGCTTTCAGGTAACGCTCCCAGGGCTTACGGTGCTGGTCGGTTTCCACCGACGATGCGACAACATCGGTCGCCTCACGTTCGCGTTCTCTTACCATGGCATCCTCCTCGTGGCGTTGGCTGCGTCGAGATATGGAGTCGCGTGCCAACGAAGTGTCGCCATCCGCGCGACGGCTGTCAAGCCGCGGCGAGGTGCGCGCGCGGCGCTTGCCCGGCGCGTACTTATCGTAACGGCGTAGTCCACGCTTACGGGAAGTAATACACCCGGATGTCGGTGTAGACCACCGTGCCGGCGGCGTCAATGACGGTGGCCCGCAGCAGGTTGGGCCCGCGTTCCAGCGCCACCACCGCGACGAAATCGCCCTCCGGGCGGGTGTCCGCCTCCACTCCGTTGACGCGCACCAAGGTCCCCGGCGAGGCCACGCCGCGAACGATGACGCGCGACGGCACGATGCTCTGGTCGGCGGGACTGGTGATGCGGACGAACCGTTCCACCGGCGTCGGCGCGGTCGGTAGACCGGATGGGGTGGGCGTCGGGGTAGGCGCCGGCGAGGTAGGCGTCAGCGTGGGCCTCGGCGTGAACGCGGCGGTCGGCGCCGGCGTCGCGGTGGGC
>VGZX01000096.1 GCA_016872415.1 SAR202 cluster bacterium
CAGGGGGTATGGGTCACTATCAGCGTACACCGCCCGGCGGCGCGGGTCAACACCGGGGCGATTCGCTATACTCCCGCGGACATGAGCGACGACATGATGGACCAAGCATGGTTTCGCATCGGCATCGGCGTGGCCGTCGGCCTGCTCGCCAGCGCCGCGCTGCTCATGACGCTCGCGGTGCTGCGCGTCATCGGCGTCGGCATCGCGCTGCTCGCGCTCGCGGCGGTCGACGTCGCCATCATCGCCGGCGGCTATGTCGCGATCCGGCGTGCGATGCGACCCCGCTAGACCGGCGCGCCCCAGATGGGATACCACTCGCGACGGTCCGGCTCGGTGGGAAGCAGCTTGCGGACGCGGCGCTCGATTTGAGCTTCGAACGACACGTCGCGCACCTGATTCTCACCGATGGTCATGGGCGCGAACGGCGTGAAGCGCCCGATGCGCCGCTGCAGAAGCAGGTAGACCGGCTGACCGCCCATCGTGAGCGGGAAGACGCCCGCGACGACGCGCTCGCCGAGGCCGCGCTTCGTCAGGGCTTCCATCGCCAGGCGCGCGCCGCGCACCAGTTCGGCCAGCGACTCGCCGCGCACCACGACCCACACGCACGCCTTGTCGTCGACCTCCGTGCCGTGGGACACGCCATACATGCCCTCGCCCGTCCGCAGTGCGTCCTCGATGTCCCGCCGCAACAGCACCGTCGCCTGGCCGTCGGCGGGGCGCGCCAGCACGGCGGCGCGCCCCGTGTAGTTCGCGTCCAGCGCCGTTTTGAGGCTGGGCGCCGACCGATCGAGCGCGGCCATCGCATCCGTCAGCGTTAGCGGCTTGGACGAGCCACGGCGGAACAACGCCTTGAGCACCGCCGGCCCCTATATGCTGCCGATTTGGGCCTGCATCGCCTTCAGCCGTTCCACGCGCTTCATGATGGGCGGGTGCGATGAGAACGCCTCGGCCATGGCATCGCCGATCGCGGGCATGATGAAGAAGGCGTTCATCGCCTCGGCCTTTCGCAGGTCCTCCTTCGGCACGCCGCGCATCGTGGCGTCGAGCGTGAGCAGCGCCGATGCGAGGTCGATGGGGCGGCCGGTGGTGGCCGCCGCGCCGCGGTCGGCGGCGTACTCGCGGTAGCGTGAGAGGGCGAGGATCAATAGCTGGCTGACGAACCACACCACCATCGTCACCAGGTAGGCGATCATCAGCGCCGAGCCGCTGCTGTCGCGGCTGTCGCGCCGGGAGCCGCCGAACAGGCCCATCCAGAAGAACCAGCTCATGAGCGTGGAGGCGACGACCGAGAAGAAGCTGGCGAAGGTCATCACCATCGCGTCGCGGTTTTTAACGTGCGCCAATTCGTGCGCCATGACGCCCTCAAGCTCGCGCTCGCTCAAGATCCGCATGAGGCGGCGCGTCGCGCAGACGACGGCGGTCTTCTGGCTCCTGCCGGCGGCGAACGCATTGGGAATGTCGAGCTCGCTAACGGCCACGCGCGGCTTCGGAATGCCGGCCGCCACGGCCAACCGCTCCACCATGGCATGCAGCCGGGGCTCCTCGGCCGGCGTCACGACCTTGGCGCGCATCGAATACAGGATCATCCGGTCGGACAAGGCGAACTGGATCAACACCATGACGGTGACGGCGACGAGGGCCCAGGCCATGCTGCCGCCCGTGAGCGCGAAAATGGCCCACAGGAAGAAGCCGTACACCACGCCAAGCAGCAGCATGGTGACCGCCATGCGGAGCCGGAGTTGACCTTCACCGCCGAAATCGCGACGAACGACTGCCATAAGCACCCTCCTTGCGTTGCCAACCGGCGCCGGCCGGGTAGCCGAACGCATCGCCCGCGATCGCGGGCGATGCGTAATTACGCTACTGAACTAATGATAGCGGATACAAGAGATACGCATTCGCCGGCATCGGGGTTCGCCGGCGTTAGCGCCCCATGACGGCGCGGAGGCCGCGAACGGCACCCTCCAAAACGCGCTGCTCCACGCAATACGACAAGCGGAAGTAGCCGGGAAGCCCGAAGCCGCGCCCTGGCACCACCAGCACGCCCTCTCGCTGGAGCGCCGCCACCAGCTCCAGCTCGTCCGCCATCGGCGACTCGGGGAACATGTAGAACGCTCCTTGCGGCTTCGCCACGCGATAGCCCGCCGCCACCAGCTCGCCGTGAAGGTAGTCGCGCTTGCGGCGATAGTCTTCCACGTCCACGGTCACGCGCTGCAGCTTCGCCACGATGTGCTGCATGAGCGCGGGCGCGTTGACGAACCCAAGCACGCGGTTGCAGAAGATCATCGCGTCCATCAGCTCGGCGGCATCGGGGTATTCCGGGCTGACCGCCACGTAGCCGATGCGCTCGCCCGGCAGCGCGAGGTCCTTCGAGTGCGATGTCGCCGTGATCACGTTACGGTACGCGTGCTGCGGGAACGGGTAGGCCGGGCCGTCGAAGATGATCTTCCGGTACGGCTCGTCGCTGACGATGAATATTTCGGTGCCGAGCTCCCGTGAGCGCCGCGCAAGCACGCCGGCCAGGGCGGCGACCGCCTCGGCGCCGAGG
>VGZX01000097.1 GCA_016872415.1 SAR202 cluster bacterium
CGTCGCGGTTGGGGTTGGCGTCGCGGTTGCCGTTGGGCCGGGCGCCCCGGTGGGCGATGGCGTCGCGGGCACGACCGCGGGCGGCTGGACGCATGCCGCCGTCAGGAGCAGGGCGCCGACGCAGGCGAGCGCCGCGAGCAGGTGCGCCGACGGCACGCGGCCGTCAAGCATGAGGCCGGCCGGGCCCGAAGATGTCGTCCAGCCCGCCCGTGAGGCGCCGCCGCGCCTCGCCCTCGAACGGGCGCAGCGCCATGGGCAGCCGCAGCTCGATGTCCAACGCGGTGTCCGTCACCGTGACGGTCCCCGAGACATTGATGCCGCGGGCATGGAACGCGCCCCGCAAGGTGTCGCCTTCCCAATGCTGGCTGAAGTCTTGCGGCTGGAGGTTGGCCCGCCGCGCGAACTCGGGAATGGCGCGCTCGATGGCATCGCGCGCCGCCTGCTTCGTGGTGCCGTGGAGGTACGAGAAGCGCATGGTCAGGCTCGCGCCGTCTTGGCCCAGTCGATGGCCTCGGCAAGGTCCAGCGTGCCCCGGTAGACGGCGCTGCCGACGATGGCGCCCTCGACCCCGATGGACGCGAGACGCCGCAGGTGTTCGAGCGAGCGGATGCCGCCGGACGAGATGAGCCGGACGCCGCCGGTCGCGCGGCCCGCCGGCCGGAGCGCGGACGCGTGGCGCCGCATGTCGGCGACGGCGTCGAAATTGGGCGACGACAGCGTGCCGTCGCGCGCGATGTCGGTATAGATGAACCGCTCGACGCCGGCGGCGGCCATGCGCTCCATCAGCGACTGGGCGGTCACCTCGGTCGTTTCCGTCCAGCCGGCCACGGCCACCTTGCCATCGCGCGCGTCGAGGCCCACGACGACCCGCTCGGCGCCGTGAAAGGCGATGGCGTGCTCGATGACGCGCGGGTCGGCGATCGCCGCCGTGCCGACCACGACGCGCTCCACGCCGATGGCGAGCGCGTGCAATATCGTGTCCGGGGTGCGGATGCCGCCGCCGAGCTCGACCGCGATTGGGACGGCCTTCAGGACCGCCTCCACCTGGGCAACGTGCCGCAGCTTGCCGTCCTTGGCGCCGTCGAGGTCGACGACGTGGATGCGCGTGGCCCCGGCCTCGGCGAATTGCCGCGCGACGGCGACGGGGTCGCTGGAGAAGACGGTTTCGCGGTCGTAGTCGCCCTGTTCGAGGCGCACCACCTTACCGTCGCGCAGGTCGATGGCGGGAATGATGTCCACGGCGCTTCTGCCTCGTGCCCTAGTGCGAGACGCGCGTTCCGCCCCTTGGCGAGGATACGACGCACCGCACGAAGTTGTCGTAGAGGCGCAGGCCCAGGGGGCCGCTCTTTTCCGGGTGGAACTGCGTGGCGATCACGTTGTCGCGCGCCGCCACCGAGCAGAACGCGATGCCGTGGTCCGTGGTCGCCACCACCGATTCGGGCCGGCTGGGGACGGCATGGTAGGAGTGCACGAAGTAGAACAGCGACTCGTCGGGCACGCCCTCGAACACCGGGTGGCTCCGCGCCAGGCGGACCTCGTTCCAGCCCATGTGCGGCACGCGCGGCCCGCGCGGGAGCCGCACCACCCGGCCGGGGATGATGCCGAGGCCGGGCATGTCGCCCTCCTCCGACCAGTCGAACAGCAGCTGGAGGCCGAGGCAGACGCCGAAGAACGGCGTGCCGCTCCGCACCGCCTGGCGCAGCGCGTCGGCCATGCCGTGGCGGTTCAGCGTCGCCATCGCCGGCGGGCAGGCCCCCTGGCCGGGGAACACGATGGCCGGCGCCTTCGCGACCGTGTCGGGGTCGTCGGCGATGGCCGCGGCGTGGCCCAGGTGCTCGAACGCCTTCTGCACGCTGCGGAGGTTGCCGGCGCCGTAGTCCACGATGACGATGGGTTCCATGGCGGGCATTGTAACAGGCGGCCTAGGCGTTCCGGGCCGGTTCCGGGCGCAGGCGGTCGAACGGGCGGTCGCGGTCGATGTAGCGCGCCAGCATGAACAGCATGTCGCTGCAACGGTTCAGGTAGCGCAGCATCTCGGGGTTGGGCACCAGGCCCCGCTCGCGCAGCTCCACCACGCGCCGCTCCGCGCGGCGGACGATGCCGCGGGCCAGGTCCACGGCGCCGGAAGCGGGGGAACCGCCGGGCACGATGAACGAGCGCGGCAGCTTGACGACCTCCTCCATGCGGTCGATCTGGTGCTCCAGCTCCAGGGTCATCGCCGGCGTCACGACGCCGAAGTGCTGCCGCATCTTGTCATACTCGCCAGGGTCGGTGGCGAGCTCGGCGCCGACGGTGAAGAGGCTGCGCTGGAGCGCCTCCAGCATGGTGCGGACCTCGGCCTCGTTGATGAGGGCGCGCGCGAGGCCCAGGGCAGAGATCGCCTCGTCCACGGTGCCGTAGGCCTCGCAGCGGGGGTCGGCTTTCGAAACGCGGCCTCCGTAGAGGAGGTTCGTGTGGCCGTCATCGCCTTGCTTCGTGTAGATGCGCATGGTGG
>VGZX01000098.1 GCA_016872415.1 SAR202 cluster bacterium
ACAGGGGGCCGGGAACGTGGCAAGTGCTGCCGCCCAGCCCGAGCGGAGGACCAAGTGGCGAAACCCGAATGGGGTGTCCGGCGTACCTGCCTGTCGTGCGGTGTGCACTATTACGACATGGGCCGTCTGCCGGTGTCCTGCCCGAAATGCGGCGTGGTGCACGACCCCGAAGGCTATTTCCGGCCGCGCCGCGTGCGCGCCGCCGAGGCCGAGGAAGCCAAGAAGGTGGCCGTCGTCGCGGTGGCCAACCCCGAGGCCGCGCTGGCCGTGCTCGGCGACGACCCCGACATCGAGATCGAGGACGACGAGGAGGCCGCCGCCGTTCTCGGCGACGACGAGGACGAGGACGACGAAGAGGTCGACGTCAAGCCCGTCGCCGAAGAATAGGC
The DNA here is from genome assembly GCA_016872415.1 of SAR202 cluster bacterium. GTDB lineage: Bacteria > Chloroflexota > Dehalococcoidia > Lucifugimonadales > Australimonadaceae > VGZX01. The sequence goes on from VGZX01000098.1 coordinate 390, forward strand.
CGCGCCCGCCGGCAATTTCCCGCTTGCGCGGGGGGCCGGCGTCGCTATGTTTTGCCGCCATTGCCGGCGAGCCCCCCAACGCCCGCCGTTCCGACCGAGACCCGTGTGGGGCCGTAGCTCAGTTGGGAGAGCGCTTGAATGGCATTCAAGAGGTCAGGGGTTCGATTCCCCTCGGCTCCACCACTTTTCCCATGACATTCGCGTAGAGACGACGGGGCAGGCCGGGGTTGGCGGCTTTCGCTGCGTTGGCGCTGGCGCGCAGGGCGAGGCCCGGCGGTAGTGTCTCAATAGGGACGGACAAGCCCGGCTTCGTGGGGCTGTATGACTCCGTAGTTGTGTCGGCGTTCATCTATCGGAAATGCGCGAGAAACTCGCGGATCAGTTCGCTCACGTTCCTCTGCCGCAACAGCCGTGCCTCACGATCTGTTTCTGAGAAACCGCCGCGCTCGAACTATGCGACTGCCACCGGACCGTCCTTGCGATAGCCTTCGGTCTTTTCGTCATCGGTGAAGCGTGTGCGCAGGATTTCGAGCACGCGGTCGATGACGACGGCATGCTTGCCCTCGCGCGCTTCGTGGAAAATCGCCGCGGCAGCCGCCGGGCCCCGCGCCAGTGCTCGATGCAGTAAACGAGATCATGCGCATCCTTGCGCTCGCCTCGATCATCGAGGGCCAAAGCCTTCAGGCACGTGAAGCTCACAAGATCTGCGAAGCGGACGGTTTCGGTCGCCATGCCGCCGTCAGCGAGAAGCGCGGCTGTGATTTCCCGCGTGAGATGACGATCGAAAACCATGGACGCATGCGGAATGTTCATCGCCGAAATTCGCCCCTCGGTGGGCAGGGGGGCCACCCTGCCGCCGGCAACCTCGGGAATGTCCGCTAGCAGCTCGAGGATGACGATCATGTCCTCGCCGATGCGGGCCTCCATCGCCAGGAAACCTTCTGCCCCTCGCCGTTCTCGCCACGCTCGAATCCCATCTTTTTCAGATTCTCTTCGACCATATGATAGGCCTCGGTTTCGGTCAGCATTTCTAGCGCGACGACGATGTCGACATCGCCGGTGCCCGCATGCGCGGGCGCGGTGGGCGGGCGGTCCGCGATCAGGTAGCGGGGCACGAGTCCGCCGACGAGATAGATGGATCTTTCCCAGGGGCCGAGGCCATGCAGCAGCGTGACCAGAACCCGCTCGCAGCTTTCTGTGACGGCCACGCTGTAGCCGTCCCGGGTCGCCGGCTTGGCCATTAGAATCCGATCCTTTCGCGGCGCAGATGCGTCGCCATTTCGCGGGACCGTCCCTCGCCGGTCAGCAGGTCGAGATAGACCTGCACCGCACTCGCGAGCCAGGCATCGTCAACGCGTTCCCTGAACAGGAACTCACCCGAAGTCGGCGTCTCGACGATATTCAGGTTCGCGCCTTCGGCGACGCTGCGTGCGCCAATCGAGGCCAGGGCCTTGTCGGCCGCCAGCCCCGGCTTCATGCGGCATGTGACGTGCGACAGCGCCGACAGGAAGGGAGCATAGTGCTGCGCTGCCGCTTCCCGCGTGATGGCATAGGCAGCCTCATGCTCGCGGCACAAAGTAGCGAGGCGGCTGATAATGGTGTCCGGGTCGCTGCGCGGCACTTAGTAGCAGCGTTCGCTGCGAAGCCGTGCCACCTGCACCTGTTTGCCCCATTCGTCCAGGAGGGCGGCGGGCGCGATCAGGTGCCGCTCTTTGGCGGGACCTTGCCCGCGCGATTCGAGCCAGTCATGGCGCTCCAGCGAGATGAGGGTTTCCGATGCGGTTGAGGCCGCGACCTCGGCGGTCGCGGCCAGCGCCGTTACGCCGAACCATTCGCCGCGCATGATGAGCAGCGCGTGGACCACCTGCGCGTTTGCCCCTGAAAAGGGAACGCACCGATTTTTCAAGGGTTTTCGG
>VGZX01000099.1 GCA_016872415.1 SAR202 cluster bacterium
CTTCGGCGTGCCGTCGGGCCTGAAGAAATAGGCGCGGGTCTCCTCGAATGTGTCGAGGCCCTCGGTTTCGGCAATCGACCTGCCCAGTTGCGGCGAGATCTCGAAGCCCTGCGCGGCGAGCGCGATCGCGGGCTCGAACAGTCGGGCCCAAGGCAGGTGGCCGTGGCTCTCATGGGCCAGCGCCATCATGCGGAACAAGCCCGGCACGCCGACGGCGAGCCCGCCGAGCGCGACATCCCTGCGCTTCTGGCGTTTGTCGTCAGGGGTGAGAAACATGTCGGGCGTGACGGCAGCCGGCGCCAGCTCGCGCCCGTCATAGCTCTCGATCGTGCCGTCCGCCGCGTTGAAGTGCAGCAGAAAACCGCCACCCCCGATGCCCGAGCTCTGCGGCTCGACAAGCCCGAGCACGATGGCGGCCGAGATCGCGGCATCGGTCGCGCTGCCGCCGGCTTTCAGGATTTCGAGCGCCGCGTCCACCGCACGCGGGTCGGCCGCCGCGACCATGGCTGTGGTCGCGATGGCTGGCGCCCGTGCCGGCGTGAGGTCGGCACGGGCCGATGCCACGACCCATAGGGCACCGAGAAGGACGAGGCCGGTGAAGAGGCTTCGACGAGGCAACATGTAATCCTTCGGGCTAAAGGGTCGGGCGCAGCGGGCATTTCGCCCATGGCGGGTTCGGCGCGTGGCCGACCTCTACGCGAATTGACGACCCAAATCCAGCCGGCCACCGGGCGGGGCAAATCCCGACCGCCGGCCGCCGCCAGGGCGCTTGCGGAACCGCGCGGATTTCCCTAGGTTCCAGTCCCCACCGCCCGCAAGCGGCGGTGCTCTCGCGGCGCGCCCGTAGCTCAGCTGGATAGAGCACCAGACTACGAATCTGGGGGTCGGGCGTTCGAATCGCTCCGGGCGCGCCAATTCCATCAAGAGGTTAGAGGGCTCAGAGCGCGCTCGAAAAATCTCGCGTGTGTAGTTCCTGTGTAAACGTGTCAGGAACGGCGCCAATCGGACGGGTTGATCTGTTCGGCATTCGTTTGCTTTTCGTCGAGGCGATCGAGCACGCTGTCGATCTGCCTGTCCCGGGCGTGTGCATACCGCATCACCATCTCAAGGCTCCTGTGACCGGAGAAGGCCTGGATAGTCGGAACGTCGGCGCCCGCCTCGGACAACATGGTGATCGCCGTGTGCCGCAGGACGTGCGGCGTGACCTCTTTCGGGTTCATGCCCGATGCCTTTACCACGCGGCGGAACGCGCTCTTCATGGAGTCGATGTGGCCGGATTTGCTGCCCGGATTCGGGAATATCCATCCGGGGCGTGGCTCGGCATCGTCGCCGTCTTCTTCCCTGGTGCGAATGTAGGCCTTCTCATGCTCGGCTTTGAGCAGATCGTTCAGCGTCGCCGTCAACGGCTGCTCGCGCCAGCGGCCGCCCTTTGTGAGCACACGCAGCCGCCGCGCAGGGTGGCTGTGATTGCCAAAGCGGGCACCAAGAATTTCAGCGTGCCGCAAGCTGGTATGAAGTGCGATCCGCACGAACAGCCAGACATGCGGGTTGAAGTCGAGCCTGGCGGCCTCCTCCAGCGCCTCGATCTCCTGACGCAATAGTACGCGCTCGCGTCGGTTCTTCTCCCTGGGGATGGTCACCATCGGCAACGCAATGTCGGTGATGTCCCATCGAACAAGGCGTCGTGCCATGCGCCGATAGGTCGCCAGCGTCCGGTTGATCGTGCCCTCGGCCAGCTGCTTGTCACGCAGGTGCCGGCGGTACTTCTCGAGAGTAAAGGTCGAGATCGAGTCGAGCCGCATCTTGCCCAGGTACGGGATTAGGTGGCCTCTAAGGTGCTGCTCGTTGTTCGCATAGTCTCTGCCGCCGCTCTCCTTGAGCTTCTTTAGGTATTCCTCGGCAGCCACCTCGAAGGTGAGGTGCAGCTTGCGCCCCTTGGGCAGCGCTAGCCGTCCCTCGCGGGCGGCGGTTCGCGCCTGGGCAATGAAGTCCTCCGCCTGGGTGCGCGTCGTGTTTTGGCTCGCGTGGCCAATCACCCGGTGGATGCGAACGCCATCGACCATGATGTTCACGCTGTAGCGAACGTCCCCGTTAGC
>VGZX01000100.1 GCA_016872415.1 SAR202 cluster bacterium
GCGCTCCTCGTCCAGCGGCATCTGCGCCAGCTCCATCTCCAGCTTGCCCGCCACCGTCGCCACCGCCACGCCGGGGCGCTCCAGCCGCGACTTCGCCTCGCGCTCGATCTCCGCCTCGCGCGCCAGGTCGCCCTCGCCGATGTTGAAAACGACGATGAGCGGCTTCTGCGTAAGTAATTGATAGTTCTCCAGGGTGGCCTTGGCCTCCGCCGGAACCTCCTGCTCGCGCACCGGCACTTCGCGCTCCAGGGCCTCGCGGATCGCCTTTACCTGCTCGGCCTCGCGCGTCAGGGCGTCGCGCTCGCTGGCCTTCGCCGAGCGCATCGACTGCTGGATGCGCGTCTCGCGCCGCTCCAGCAGGCCCATGTCGGAGAAGGCTAGCTCGGTCATCATCGTCGCGGCGTCGCGATAGGGGTCGATGGTGGAATCGACGTGCGGCACGGCGGGGTTCTCGAAGGCGCGCACCACCAGCAACAGCGCCTCGCAGCGTTGCAGCTGATTCAGGAACTCGCCGCCGATGCCCTTCGTCTTGCCCAACCCCTCCGGCGCCGAGGGGATGTCGATGTATTGGACCTCGGCGGGCGTGACCTTCTTGGGCTTGGAGATCTTCGCCAGCTCGGCCAGGCGGGGGTCGGGCACCTTGGCGACGCCGATGTTGGGCTGCTGGCCGGCGGTGCGGTGGCCGGCCGTTTGCGCGTGGCCGCGCGTGACGGCGTTGAAGATGGTGGTCTTGCCGCCGAGCGGCAGGCCGATGATGCCGATAGCCAAGGAGACGACCTCGTGGGGATGATGATGGCCGGTGGGCCAAGGGTCATTCTATCCTACGTCCCAGCCGTGGCGGCGGCCCGGCCCATCCATCCGTCCGACGAGGTGCGCGCGGTGCCAGGGCTCCCATCGACCGCCCAACGCGGCGCGCCGGCCGCGCCGGCCGAAGGCCACGCGCCATGAGCGCCGACGCCGTCCGCCGCTGGGTGCGCGGCCCCGGACTCGAGGTAGCCGCCGTGCTGCTGCTGGTCGCCTCCTTCCTCGCACTCACGCCGCAGGGGCGCACCGCCTACCTCACCGCCTCGTTCGTCACCCAGGTCGTGCCCTCGCCGCCGCGCGCGTGAAGGACGGCCGCGCCCACGCCTTCGAGGCCGAGGCGCACGAGAGCGCGCGCCGGGCCCCGTTGAGCGTCGAGCTGCGGCCCATCCCCGGCGCCGAGGGCGGGCTGCTGGTGGTGGAGTGCCACGACATCTCCAAGCAGAAGCAAGCGGAATACATGCTCGCCTCGTACTCGGAGCTGGCGGAGAAGAACGCCCGCGAGCTCCAGCGCGAGAAGGAGCGCGCCGAAAAGCTGCTGCTGAACATCATGCCGCGCTCCGTCTACGAGGAGATGAAGGACTACGGCACGGTGACGCCGCAGCTCTTCGACAACGCCTCGATCATGATGCTGGACTTCGTCGGCTCCACCGATATGGCCGTCTCGCGCGACCCTGTCTCGCTCATCGGCGAGCTGAACGACATGTTCCTCGTGTTCGACCGCATCGCCGACCAGTTCGGCTGCGAGCGCATCCGCACGGTGGGCGACGCCTACATCGCCGTCTCCGGGCTGCCGGAGCCGAACCGCGACCACGCGGGCAACGTGGCGCGGCTGGCGCTCCGCATCATGTGCTACATCGAGCGGCGCAACGCGGCCCACCCGGAGGCGTGGCTGTGCCGCATCGGCATCAACTCCGGGCCGGTCATCGGGTCGCTCGTGGGCGTCCAGAAATACATCTACGACATCTTCGGCCCCGGCATCAACCTCGCCGCGCGCATGGAGTCGCTCTCGGAGCCCATGCGCATCACCGTGAGCCGGCACACCCACGACTTGCTGAAGGACGACTTCGTGCTCGCGCCCCGCGGCGACTTCGAGGTGAAGGGCTTCGGCAGCCAAAGCCTCTACTTCCTCGAGCGCGAGCTGCCCC
>VGZX01000101.1 GCA_016872415.1 SAR202 cluster bacterium
CCAACGACACCGCACCCCTCGCCATCGGCACCACGCTGGAGACCGCCCTTTGGCGCGCGCACCGCTACAGCGGCGCGATCCGGCTGACGGCCCTCGGCAACGCCGGCAAGCGCGGCAAGCGCTGCCTACACCTGTCCCTCGTGGGGCTTGACGCAGAGCTGGAGCCGGTCGCCGCGTGGATCGCCGCCGCCGTCTGGGCGGACGCATCCGAGGCGCTCATGGCCGACATGCTGGCCGACGTGGCGCTTGCCGGCCTCGGGTACCACCGCAGCGAGCTGCGCGGCGTGGACGTGCACCCGGAGCCAGAGATTGACGTCCGCGGCGACCTCGTGCGGGCCACGCTCACCAGCCGCGAGGCGATGGTCACGCACACCGCCGTCATGGCATCCGGTCTCCGGCACGACTCGCACCTGCGCGCGGTCAAGCCGGTCGACGCCGCCAAGGCGTACGCGTGGGCGAAGGCGCACCCCGACGCGCTCGGTACGATGGACCGCGCTGGTTTCCTGCGGGAGATGGACAAAATCGGCGCTCGGTTCACTTGGTAGCTTGACGTAACGCCTACCGTGTTTTATGTATGGGGCATGAACGAGCCGACGAACTTCTACCTCGCGACCTTCACCAAGTCTAACCGCCCTTGCTTCGTGGCGAAGGACCCTCGCAAGCCGGGCCGATTCGTGGCGGTCTGGTTCCGCACCTCCGAGGCGTTCATCGACCCCGTCCCGTGCGTGGAGTACGGCACGGAACGTGAATTCACGAAGATCCTCCGCTGCGAGCGCGTCAACGGCCGCCCGGTGCGCGCTGACCAGCCTGGCTTGATCTTCGCGCTCCACGAGGCCGAAAGCGAGGCGCGCTGGTATACGCGCGAGTTCAAGTGGCGCATGCGACACCAGAAGCGGATCGGCAGCGAGGGGCTGTGCGATGTCGCCAAGCGCCTCGCCTTCCGCAACCGCGCCGTCGATCGCTTGGCGGAGCGCAAACCCGGATGGCTCGCGGACCTCTGGCGCAAGAGCCCCGAGGCGACGCGGATCACGTTCTCGCTCTTCGCGGCCTTCGAGCCCGGCCGCAGCGACGTCAAGCGCCGCACCATCGCCCGCGCCGCCGAGGAGATGCGCGCGGCGTGAAACGCAAGGGGGGCTTGCTTTTTCATCTTGACGTAATGCCGACCGTGCCTTATCGTCTCCCTTGTCAGCAGGAAGGACCGGGTAGCAAGATGGCAAAGCAGGGTTTCGAGACGAGCGTGGAGCATGTCGAGATGTACGTGGACGGTTCGGGCGCGGCCACGTTGATCCGCGTGGATGGGTTGCTCTTCTCCCTCAGCTTGGCCGCGATCGATGCTGGCCCGACGGTGCACTGCGTCAACGCGAAGTCCAGCACCAGCGGCCGCCGCATTGAGCGCGCGGCCGCGCATGCGCGGAGCGTGTACCAGCGCGACATCCTGGACCACCTCACCCCTGCATACATCGAGAAAAACCGCGCGATGTACGCGTGAGGCACAAGGGGGGGCAACGCTTGCAGCAAGGAGTAGGCCATGGAACAGACATTCGCCATCTGGACAAGCGACGAGCCGGCCGCCGGGTTGCCCGGCGAGCGCGCCGACGTGACGCTGTACGTTCGGGACGAGGAGCACGGGCAAGATGCGCGGCGCTCGCTCGCGCAGTGTTTCGCGGCCATCTGGGGCGTGAGCGTTCGTGAGGTTCACGTCGCCACGGCCGCGGAGATGGGGTGATGGATATCGACCGCGTCCACGAGACCCCGGACATTCTCACCATCCACGCCACGATCGACGGCAAGCGGTTCGAGTTCGCCGCGTGGCGCGGTGGGGCGTTCGAGGTGTACGACTACCCCAAGGC
>VGZX01000102.1 GCA_016872415.1 SAR202 cluster bacterium
ACAGGCCACCGCGCCGGCCGACGGCCCCACGCCGACCGTCGCGCCGACTCCAACGCCAACGCCGACACCGGCGACGACGCCAACGCCGGCGGCGCTCCCTCGGACGGCGGCGCCCACGCCATCGCCCACGACGCAGGCCTATACGCTGCGGATCGCGTGCGAGCCGGCCGACGCAGCCGCGATGGACGAGATGGCGCGTCGCATCGATTCCGGCCAGCCGCCGACGGGCACCGCCTACGCCGTGAACGGCTATGTTTCGGTGCGCCTGGCGAACCTGCCGTCATTCGAGAACGTGGCGGCCTGGACGCGAGAGTGGGTGCTGCGCGACGGCCGGGAGGTGCAAGAGTGGCGCGCGGTGTCGCTCACGGCGGCCGAACTCTATTCGGACTGGCCGGTGTTCGCCGACAACCCGCACCCCTATGCGTGGAACCCGGCATCCGGTTTGGAATCGCGGCTTTGCGTGGTCCACGCGGGCGCGCCGTAGCGAGCGGCGTCGCGGCCTAGGCCCGGACAGCTTGAAGGACCCGGACGAAGGTGGCCTCGCGGCAGCCGCAGTGGCGGTCGCGGCTGGCCTGTCGCAGTTGGCCGGCGGTGCGCCCCGCGCGCAAGTGTTCGGGCATCGTGGTCACGCCCAGGCCCACGACCGCCTTCGTGCCGCACTCGGCGCAAACGACTTCTTGTTGAGCGATTGGCGCAGGTGCCATCCGGCCTCCCTCGCGCGGTCAAGGAGGTCGCTCACGCGCTCCTCCGGAGATGGCGAAGCCAGGGTATAGCCGCGCGGCAATATTCTACACTTCGGTACGATTCCTGTCGCCTCCGGCGAACCCAACGCGCGAAACAGCAACCTCTCGCCAATGTGCGGGCGGATGGCACCACGGCGCGGGCGAATTGCTATGGATCGAGCCGCCGGCGAGTCGTACCGTAATCGTTGCCGACCGCGTATCGGTAAGCATGCACTGAACGGAACGCATCCGTTGGGTCCGATGTTCCGTGGCAGCGCAACCGGTCGCCGTCGCCCCAAGGGCCTCCCTGCTTCGTAACCGCTACGCCGTTTTCGGCGTCGTCATGCTGGTGCTGCTCATGGGCACCATGAACGTGACGCTGGTGCTGGTGGCCGTGCTGCACATCCAGCAGGGCCTCGACACGACGCTGGCATGGGTGAGCTGGACGGTGACCGGCCACCAGCTGGCGCAGGTCGCCACCATGCCGCTCGCCGCCAAGCTCGGCGACCAGTTCGGACGCAAGCGCGTCTTCCTCGGCGCCATTGTCTGCTTCTTGGCCGGCTCCACCGGCGCCGGGCTGGCGCCCAACATCGGCACGCTCATCCTCTTCCGGGTGGTCATGGGGTTCGGCGTCGGCGCCTTCATGCCCTCCGCGGCCGGCATCGTGGCCGACCTGTTCCCGAGGCAGCGCGCGAAGATGATCGGCCTGTTCTCCACCTTCCTGCCCTTCGGCTGGGTGCTGGGGCCCAACCTCGGCGGCTTCGTCGTCGGCAACCTGTCGTGGCGGTGGGCCATGCTGGCGAACGCGCCCATCGCCATCGTGGCGTTCGCCGCCATGGCCGCGATGCTCACGGAAAGCCGCCGCGCCGCCGCCAGGCACCATTTCGACGTGATGGGCGCCTCGCTGCTGGCTGGGGGGGTCATCTCGTTCATGCTGGCGTTCACGCTGCTGGGCGGGCGCTATTCCATCTCGTTCCTGTCGGTGCCGCCGCTGTTCGCCCTCAGCCTCGCGCTGCTGTGGCTGTTCTGGCGCCACGAG
>VGZX01000103.1 GCA_016872415.1 SAR202 cluster bacterium
GCGTCAGGCCGGAGATGCTGATGCATCCGCGCAACTGGTCGGCCTGATCGAGCAACGGAACCGCAAGCGCCGTGAGCCCGACGACCACGTCATCGACGGCAAGTTCCCATCCTCTGCGGCGGATCACCTTCAGGTGCGACACGAGCGTGCGCCGGTTGACGCAACTTCTCGGGGTCAAGGCGATGACCGGGCGCGCCAGGGCAAGCGCGATCTCCTCGTCCGATTGCCAGGCGAGGAGCACCTTGGGGGCGGCGCCGCAATTGAGGTGGAGCGGCGCGCCGATCGACCAGAAGTGGACTCCCATGCCTTTGCCGTCGTGATGGCGATCCAGACAGATCGCCTGATGGGTGCGGTACTCGGAGAGGAACACCGTGAGACCGAGCTCGGCCGCGAGGTTTTGCAGCGCCGGCGCGACGGCCTGGCGCAGATCGACGTCCACCAGCGAGCGCGCGAGGCGCCGGATCGCCGGTCCGAGCGCGTAGGGGCCGGTCGCGGTCTCCTGCACGACCATCCCTTCGGCCATCAACGTAAGCAGCAGGCGGCGTACCGTGCCGCGATCCAGGTCGGCGCCTGACGCTATGTCACGCAGGTGCATGCTCGGGCGGCTCTCGAACGTCTTCAAGATGACGAGCGCACGGGTCACCGCGCGCACCGTCCCTGCGGCACGCACGCCTCCGGTGCCCGACTTGCTCGACGGTTTGCGCTCGACTCTTCGCATCGGCGATCGCGATGATCATTTTAGTCCAAAAGTAGATATTGCCCGAGTGTCCCGCGGATGTGAAGCGCCCGCATGTTCATCTGATGAAACGCTTTTTGTCTGTTGACAGATGCAACTATAGGCCTGTAGATTTCCCGGCGAGGGTTTCGTGCGCCGTGGATGACGAACGCCCTTAACAGAAAGAAGACCCCATGGGCTACACGATCACCGAAAAGATTCTCGCGCGGGCGGCCGGACTGCCGAGCGTGAGGGCGGGCGATGACGTCCTCGCCAAACCGGATTTCGTGTTGTCGTACGACTTTCCCGGATACACCGACGTCGTTTTCAAGCAGTTGAAGGAAGAGTTCGGGATCGACAAGGTCCGCGAGCCCGAGCGGTTCGGCATCTTCATCGACCACATGATCCCGACGGCGACCGCCGCCGAGGAGCAGATGCACATCGGGACGCGTCAATGGACCAGGGCCAATGACGTGGCCTTGTTCGAACGCAAGGGCATCGGTCACCAGGTTGCGGCCGAGGTCGGTTTCGCCACGCCCGGCGCATTCGTCGTCCACTTCGACGGGCATGTGAGCCAGCTGGGGACCTTCGGAACCCTCGCGATCGGCATTCGCCGCAACATTCTCGAGGCCTTCGCGCTCGAGCGCGTGTCCATACGCGTTCCGCACACGACCCGCGTTGATCTGACCGGTGCGTTGCAGCCCGGCGTGATGGCCCGCGACGTCTTTCACCATCTGGTGCGCGTATTGGGGTCTGCGTCATGCCGCTTCCAGGTTCTGGAGATCGGCGGCCCGGCGGTGGCCGCGATGTCGACCGACGGCCTGCAGACCATCACCGGCCTTGCGATGTTCACCGGCGCGGTGACCGCGATCGTGAATCCGGACCCGACGCGTCTGGCCTACGCCCTACCGCGCGCGCGCAAGCAACTCACGCCGGTGACGAGCGACGTTGACGCGAACTATGCCGCCCGCCACACGATCGATCTGGCGTCACTGGAGCCGATCATTGTGGTACCGCCGAGCCCGGCGAACACGCGCGATCTGA
>VGZX01000104.1 GCA_016872415.1 SAR202 cluster bacterium
CGCGAAACAGGAGGTCTTCGATCGCCAACTCAAGGTTCTTGTTCGCGGGGATACGGATGGCATACGCCACGTCGCGCGCTTCGAGCCCTTCGTAAATCTCTGGCTCGGCGAAGGCCGCGTCGGCGCGAAACGCTACGCGCGTGCCTGCCGCCTGCTGCCGTTCAATTTCCGGCACGAGTAGTTCGTCCCAATCGTCGGCACTGTGGACGTTGCCCGACCGCAGCTTCGCGGCGAGGCACTCCCCGTGATCGTTGAAAAGAAACAGCGGGTGGTAGCAAACCGACTCGAAATGTCCGTTGTAGGCGCTGCCTTCTTGCTGCCCATGTACCGGACTCTCACTGGAGTCCATGTCGAGCACGACACGGTCGGAGCGGTCCAGACCATCGGTCTGCGCGAGCAGGTCGCGGTTCAGCGCCATCAGTCCGAGGAGATTCTCCTCGCGGGTCAGCAGCTCGGTCTCAAACCAATGCAACGTGGATGTCAGCGCCGCACTGCGATCCCATCGGCTTCGGCGATCCGATCAGGCGAAACGTCGGGTCCGCGGAGAGGCGCGCCGCGTCGTTGAGGTCTTCGTACCCGGCCAACCGGCTGTAGACCGACTGCCGCAGCAAATCCGGTACGTGGCACTGCGTGTTCAGACCGTGGCGGGAATCGCTCAAGTGGTCAGTGATGAGTTGTTCCAGACCGAGGCGGTCATCCAACTCGCGCACCAGAATCAGCCCGGCGTCCGACGTGACGTGCGAGCCCTGGAACGCAACTTTCAGGAGGCCGTTGAATGTGAGCTGAAACGGACCGTTTTCTTTTTCACCCACCGGGTGTCACCCTCCGTGGTGGGGTTCCTCACGTCGGAACCCCGTGAAATCAGGGCGCGACGAATGATCCGGCGAGTAGGGTACCATGGCGAAATCGGAAATCCGGGCTGGTACGGATCGAACGGCCGAAACTCGCTGCCGAGCAGCGCCTGGTAGTCGGTGAGGAACGACACCCGACCGTGCACGAAGTCCACGAGATCGAGGTCGCCGGCCCAGTGCGTGTCCCACGAAAAACGCGGATCGGTGTCGCTCAACCGCGCCGCCGACATGTGGACGTCGAACCGCGACAGGAACTGCGGCGTGGCCGGCGCGTCCGCCATCGTGAACGGCATTTGCGCGGCGGCGGGTGGCGCCAGGAGAGCGAGCAGCAGGAGCGCCCACGCGGCGCGGACCATCACCGACCGGATGAACGCGGCCATCCCTCGAGCTTCTCCTCCAACTCGGCGATACGCCGCTCGAGCTCGGCGACGCGCTTCTTCAGCGCCGGCAGGTTTCGAAAGACGGCGGACGACTTCAGCCAGTCGCGATTGGGGATGGCCGGGTAGCCCGAAATGAGCGCGCCGGCGTCCACGGAATTCGGCACGCCTGTCTGCGCGGTTGCCACAACGCCCCTGCCGATGCGCAGGTGCCCGGCCACGCCCACCTGCCCGGCCAGCACCACATCGTCTTCGACGACGGTGCTGCCCGCGATGCCCACCTGCGCGGCAAACAGCGCGCGCCTCCCCACCGACACGCCGTGCGCGATCTGCACGAGGTTGTCGATCTTGGCGCCCGCCGCGATGCGCGTCTCTCCCACCGCGGGCCGGTCGATCGTGGTATTGGCGCCGATCTCCACGTCGTCTTCGATGACGACGGCCCCGTGCTGGGGGATCTTCAGGTGGGAGCCATCGGCCTGCTTGACGAACCCGAACCCGTCACT
>VGZX01000105.1 GCA_016872415.1 SAR202 cluster bacterium
CACCGCTGACCGAGCGGGCGGCGGCGGCCGTCACCGCGGCGCTGGAGCGTGCGGCGAACCGGCGGAGCGACAACCAGACGCTCGAGGAGATCGTACGGCAAGCGCTGCGTCGGTTGCTCCGTGGCGCGACGACGAAGCGTCCGGTGATCCATGTCGCGCTCGTTCGGGTCGCGGAGGACGGAGGCACATACGCCGGCCATCGCGAAGCCGTGCGGCGTGCATTCGCGCCATGATCGGCGCGCTCAATCACGTGGCGATCGCGGTCCCCGATCTCGGCGCTGCCGCAGCCCTTTATCGCGATGTGCTCGGAGCGGAGGTGAGCCGGCCGCAGGATTTGCCGGCGCACGGGGTTCGCGTCGTTTTTGTTACGCTGTGCAACGCCAAGATCGAACTTCTCCATCCACTCGGTGAGCACTCGCCCATTCGTGGTTTCCTCACCCGCAACCCGGCTGGCGGCATCCACCACGTGTGCTACGAGGTTTCGGACATCCTTGCCGCGCGTGCCCGGTTGGTGGCACGTGGGCTGCGCGTCCTCGGCAGCGGCCAACCCGAGATCGGTGCCCATGGCAAGCCGGTGCTGTTCCTTCATCCCAAGGACTGGGCCGGAACCTTGATCGAACTCGAAGAGGTCTGAGGTGACCTGGTTCACCGGAGTCGCGGCCTTCGTCGTCATTTGGTTTCTCGTGCTGTTCGGCGTGCTGCCGTGGGGTATCCGGCAACCCGACCAGCCCGAGACCGGGCACGAACCCGGCGCGCCCGAGCGACCGCGCCTGGTCCTCAAGGTCGGCATCAGCACGGGCATCGCCGTGGTGGTGTGGGGCGTGCTCTATGCCGTGATCCGCTCGGGCGTCGTCGACTTCCGCGAATGATCGAAAAAAAAGCAAGACCCGAGGGTCTTGCTGGTAGAGACGAGACGTCGCGGACGAGCCGCGCGCCTGTTCTGATTGGGACTCCGTGTTGTCCGTCCTCCCCGAAACTTGGGCTTGCCCTTTGGGCGTGTGTTACCCACCTCATGAGGCAGCGCAAGTGTAGGCGATTGCGCGCATGCGGTCATCGGAAAAACCGGAGGAATGACGGATTTATGCGCCTCGCATCGGCGGCCCCTCAGGTAGAAATCGGGGCGGATGAGACAACCGGGCGTTCTCATCTCCGTGTTCACTGGCGTCGCGGCGGCGATCGTCACGGTACATGCGGAGACACGCGTGATCCTGACCAGAGAGCGTTGTCGCCTGCTAGTCGCACACGTGCCGGCGGCCGACGTCGCGGCCCGACCCGGTCGCGATGCGAAGGGCCGGTCCGTGGTGCCCGCCGACCTCGAACCAGCGCAGGCGGTCGCCCTGCCCGATGACATCACCATCGACATCACCGCGGCCGTATTCGCGCTGATCGAGCGCGAGCCGCCGCGCGGGTTGGCGCCCTCGGAGATCGAACTCGGGCGCGTCGCGTTCGGCCGGGATGGGTGGATCACGTACAACGGGCAGCGTTTGGGTGATAGCGTGCAGGATGCATTGGTCGCGCTCTGCCAGGATCGGGCGGCGGCGACCCCGCCGCTGGGGTCAACGGTGCCATGAAGGGGGCGACGCGGAGGTCGACGATGGCTGAGGGCGTATGCCGCAAGCTGACGACCATCTTCCACGTCGA
>VGZX01000106.1 GCA_016872415.1 SAR202 cluster bacterium
GGTCGCGGCCGGGGCCTCGGTGGCCGGAAGCGTCGTCGGCTCGCCCGCGATTGGCGGCGGTGGACTCCCGCCCGCGTCGCACGCGGCGGCCGCGACCGCGGCGCCGACCGATAGTAGCACGATGGCCGCCGAGCGTGCCCAACCCAATCCCATTCCCATCGACATCCTCCCGAAAGGGCTTCGAGCACCTTAGGCCGGATGCCGGGGACCGCGCCTCGTCGCGAACACTTAACCGTGCCCCCTTGCGCGAGCGACGGACGGCGGTGGAGCGGAAGCGCGGCGGCGGACTAGCGGGGACGGCGGAACCGCGCAATCACGGGCGCCGCGCCGCTCAGACCAGCGCCGCCCGCACGCGGCGGACAGCCTCGATGTGGTCGTCGGGCGTCCGCAGGCCGGCGCGCATGGTGTTCACCATCAAGTGGGTGGCCTGGACGCCGTTCCAGGCATCGGCGATGCCGCGCCATTCGCGCTCGGGGTCGCGGGCGATGCTGATGGCCGCCTCGACGCCGATGGCGGCGGTGTCGCGGCCCGCCTCGGCGGCCAGCGCGCGCACCCGTTCGAGCGAGGCGCGCATCGCCGCGTCGAGCGGCCCCATGGGAAACCAGCCGTCCGCGATGGCCGCGACCCGCGCGAGCGTGGCGTCGGAGCGCCCGCCGAGCCAGATGGGGATGGGGCGCTGCACCGGCGGCGGGTCGAGGCCCACGCGGTCCAGGCGGTGCCACCGTCCCTCGAAGGTGACCGAGCGCCGGGTCCAGAGCGCCCGCAGCACCTCGATCTGCTCCTCCTGGTGTTTGCCGCGCGTGTCGAAGTCGGCGCCAAGCGCCTCGTATTCCACCTCGTTCCAGCCCACGCCGACGCCCAGGCGCAGCCGCCCGCCCGAGAGTACGTCGACGGCGGCGGCCTGCTTCGCCACCAGCGCCGTCTGCCGCTGCGGCAAGATGACGACGCCGGTGACGAGGCCCAACCGCTTCGTCACGGCGGCCGCGTAACCGAAGGTCACGAAGGGCTCGTGGAACTGGTCGCCGAGGCGATAGGCGCCCGCCCAGCCGGGGCGGGTGGACGTGTCGGCGTTGACGACGTGGTCGAACAGCACGACGTGGTCGTAGCCCATTTCCTCGACGGCCTGGAGGTAGTCGCGGATCGCGACGGGGTCGGTGCCGATCTCGGTCTGCGGGAACACGACGCCGAGTTTCATGGGCAGCCCTCGCCTATGGAGTGTCGGTCGCGGCCGGACGATGGGTGGACGCCTCATGTTGCACGCCGCCGGCGCAACGCATGATACCGCGAGGGGTTGGCTATCTCCCCACGGCGTCCAGCTCGCGCAGGTGCGCTTCCGTCAGCGCCGCGTCGGCCGCGGCGATCGCCTCGTCGAGCGATTCGACGCGCGTGGCGCCGACGACGGCGCTGGCGACGATGGGCTTCGCGAGCAGCCAGCCGATGGCGAGCGTGGTGGGCGCGTGGCCCCATTCCCCGCCGAGCCGGTCCATGCGCCCGGCGATGGCGAGCTGTTCGGGGGTGTAGCCGGGGCCTTCGCCCGCCC